>NZ_JAWMPX010000006.1:0-210104 GCF_033101155.1 Tropicimonas sp. TH_r6 | reverse complement strand
TCCTTTCGTACGAGTTGGCCCATCACGAGCCGGACGAGATAGTCAAGAGGGCGACTCGCTCGCAGCACGGTCTCTGCAAGGGCGTCGCTGAGATGATGGCGCAGGCTGGCGCGTCGGTCTACGAAATCGGTGCCGTCTTGGCCCACATCGAGACTAAGACAACCGAGATCTACACCGAAAAATCCGACCGCCGGAAGCTCGCCTCAGAGGCCACGAAAAAGCGCGCCAAGGGCGAAGGTGTCCCACAGCATCCCGAGCGTGGGACACGCTGAGGGTGTACTCCACCACAATACAACAGTTTTTGGGAAGAATTGGCAGTCCGTAGGGGAATCGAACCCCTCTTTCCAGGTTGAAAACCTGGCGTCCTAACCGATAGACGAACGGACCGCATCGGCGTGGCGCTCTTCTTAGCCAAGGATTTGCGGCTTTGCAAGCGGGTTTCCGACTGAAAAAACACGACAGAGCGGGAAGCTCAGAGACGTTCCTTTTCAGCCGGTTGCGGCATGGCAGCATGGGCTTGTGTGAGCTGCTTCAACCGTAGTTGAAGAGGGGCGTCAGGGTCGCAGGCACGGCGAGTTTCGAGACTGACATGGATCAGCAATTGTTCGGCCGTGGCCATCTCTTCGCCAGCGGCGTTGAGCATTCGGTGAAACAGGCGCAGTTTCTTGCCTGTACCGTCCAGAATCTGGCTCTTCACACAGATCCGCTCCCCTGCCTTGGCCTCATCGAGGAAACGGATGCGGATATCGACGGTGAAGTAGCTCAGCCCCGAAGCGACGTAGTCGGCATCCGCACCGACGGCCACCATCACCGCGTCGGCGGCGTCCGAGAAGGCCTGCCCGAAGCGGCTCTCGTTCATGTGACCATTGTAGTCGGTCCAATCGATGGGGACGATCCGGTCCACCGTGGTGAGGGGGGCGTTCTCTGCGGTTGGGGCGGACAGGGTTGCTTCATGCTCGGTGATGAGCTTTCCAGCGGCGGCGTCGCGGGCCTTGAGGGCGCGCATCATAGCGACGAGATTGTCATCGCGCATCCGTTCCAGTTCGCGGATCGTGAGGTGGCCGGATTGCGCGTCCGACTGGTCGGCAATGAGGTCGACCAGCTCCTGAGTGAACTCGGGCACATCCATGAGCTTCGTCCAGGGCCATTCCAGGGCCGGGCCGAACTGGGCCATGAAATGCTTCATCCCGGCCTCGCCGCCGGCGATCCGGTAGGTTTCGAACAGCCCCATCTGCGCCCAACGGAGGCCGAACCCATAGCGGATGGCGTCGTCGATCTCCTCGGTGGTGGCAATGCCGTCCTTGACCAGCCAGAGGCTCTCGCGCCAGACGGCTTCGAGCAGGCGGTCGGCGATATGGGCGTCGATCTCCTTGCGCACCGTTAACGGATAGAGCCCGACCGCGCGCAGTGGGGCGCTGGCCGCGTCCGGCGCGCCGACCAGCTCGATCACCGGCAGCAGGTAAACCGGGTTGAACGGGTGGGCGACGAAGAGGCGTTCGGGATGGATCGATCCCGCGCGCAGCTCGGAGGGTTTGAAACCAGAGGTAGACGAGCCGACCAATGTGTCCGGCGCGGCGGCGGTTTCAATCTCGGCATAGACGCGATGCTTGAGATCGAGCCGTTCGGGCACGCTTTCCTGGATCCAGTCGACATCCGACACCGCCTCGGCAATGGTGGCGACATGGGTAAGCCGGCCCTCGGGCGGCAATGCACGGTCATAGAGCATCGGCAGGGTGCGCCGCGCATTGGCCAGTACCTCGCCAATCTTGCGCTCGGCCTCCGGGTCGGGATCGAAGAGCTTCACGTTCCAGCCGTTGAACAGGAAACGCGCGGCCCAGCCGCCGCCGATAACCCCGCCACCAATGATCGCTGCCGTCTTTGTCATGGATGTCCTCAGTCTATGCACATTTCATATGTCGTGCCGTCATCGTCCAGAAAGACATGGCAGCCGAAGAGGGGTGTTACCGTAGAGCAGGTCTTCGTGTCCGCCATGCACATGCCGGTGCAGTCCGATTCCACGCTGCAGGCTTTCCCGGCATCCGGCGTTGGAAGGGTGCAGATCGGCTCTTGCAAGAGCCCGGCCACGCCCCAGGTTCCACCGCGCGCTTCGCAGCCTGCCATGTTGGACGGTTCTGCGGGCGGGTCGGTCTTCGGGTCTTGTTGGCAGGCGCCAAGAGCGAGAATTGCGAGGCCCAGGAGGAGAAAATGTTTCATGGAGATACTCCTTTTGCCGCGACCCTAGGCCAGCGGCGCGCGCTTCTCCAAGCCGAGCCGTTGCCGCACCGCGTCAGGGCCGATCACCGTCGCGCCGAGCCCCTCGATGATCCCGCGAGCGCGTTCGACGAGCTGCGCATTGGTCGCCTGCACGCCCTTTCCGAGCCAGAGATTGTCCTCCAGCCCAACGCGGACATTGCCGCCCGCCAGCACGGAGGCCGCGACATAGGGCATCTGGTGACGGCCCAGCGAGAAGGCGGACCAGGTCCAGCCCTTCGGCACATTGTTGACCATCGCGAGGAAAGTGTTGAGGTCGTCCGGCGCGCCCCAGGGCACACCCATGCAGAGCTGCACGAGGGCAGGGGAGGCGAGAACGCCTTCCTCCACAAGCGCCTTGGCGAGCCAGAGATGGCCGGTGTCGAAGGCCTCGATTTCGGGCTTCACACCCATCTCGGTCATCATCGATCCCATCGCGCGCAACATGCCGGGCGTGTTGGTCATCACGTAATCGGCTTCGGCGAAGTTCATCGTGCCGCAATCGAGGGTGCAGATCTCGGGCCGGCACTCGGCGACATGGGCCACACGTTCTTCAGCGCCGATCATGTCGGTTCCCGCGACAAGCGGCAACGGGTTCTCCGTGCCGCCGAAGACCATGTCGCCGCCCATGCCGGCGGTCAGGTTCAGCACCACGTCGATCTCGGCGTCTCGAATCCGCTCCGTCACCTCGCGATAGAGCGCCTTGTCCCGCGCCGGCGCGCCGGTCTCGGGGTCGCGCACATGGCAATGCACGATCGCCGCACCGGCCTTGGCCGCCGCGATGGCCGAGTCCGCGATCTGTTCCGGCGAGCGTGGCACATGCGGGCTGCGATCCTGCGTGCCGCCCGAGCCGGTCACGGCGCAGGTGATGAAAACGTCCCGGTTCATTTCGAGCGGCATGGCGGTCTTCTCCGTTTGACAACGGCCCTCAAGCTAGACGGATTGACCCGGCTGACTGTGCCGGTTTAACTCGAACCATGCCGGATTGGATCAAGCCGTCAACCGAGAGCTGGACTGTTGGCGTGCTCCTCTTCGAGCGCTTCTCGATGCATTGCCTCGCCAACACGATCGAACCCCTGCGCGCGGCCAACGGGTTGCTGGGGCGTTCTGCCTATCGCTGGGAGGTGCTGACGCTGGACGGCCAGCCCGTCACCTCGTCGTCCGGTTTCACCATCACGCCTGAAAGCCGTCTGTCGCGGGCGCCCGGCGGCGATATGCTGGTCCTGCTGCCCAGCTATGGCGCGCGAGCTTACGCGACGCCGGACTGCAACCGGGCTCTCAGGGCGGCGGCGCGGCGCTTCTCGACACTGGTCGGGCTGGACATGGGCTCCTGGTTGCTGGCCGAGGCCGGACTGCTCGACGGCTATGAGGCGACGATCCATTTCGAGGAGATGGAGGCATTTTCCGAGACATTCCCGGAGATCCACGCCCGCCGTCGCCGCTGGGTGCGCGACCGCAACCTGTGGAGCGCGGGCGGGGCGATGACGGCCTATGAGCTCGTCGTGAGTTGGCTGGCGGACACCCATGGCGCTGCGTTGTCGCTGGAGATCGCCTCGATGTTCATGCATTCCGATGCCGACGCGCCGCGCGTTGAGACACCCGGCCAGACCGACCGCTATGTCGCCCATGCGCTGGCCGAGATGGAGGCCAATATCGAGGAGCCGCTGAGCATCGAGGCGCTGGCACGGGCGGCGGGATGTCCGCAGCGTGAGCTGGAGAAGCGATTCTCGCGTGCGCTCGGGGCGAGTCCACGCGCTGTCTATCTCCGGCTGCGGCTCAATCTGGCGCGACGCCTGCTGGGCGAAGGCCGGATTTCGGTCTCGGAGATCGCGCTGCGCTGCGGCTATACTGATTCCAGCGCCTTTGCCCGGGCGTTTCGGCGCGAATTTGGCCTGTCGCCACGTCAGTTTCGTCCCTGAGCCGCCTGACCAAAAGGACAGGGCGGCATTTTGCGTCGCTGCTTTCGCATCCGTAACGCTGTCGGGCCATTGCATCCCAAGCGGTTTGGTTGTCAAATCTCCGCCACCTGCCCGGATAACGGGCAAAACCAATTGGGAGAGTTCTCATGAAAATCACGCGGACCGTAACCGCGGCGCTTCTGGGTGCCACGTTGCTGGCCAGCGCGGCCTCGGCCAAGACGCTCGTCTATTGCTCCGAAGGCTCGCCTGAAGGCTTCGACCCGGCGCTCTACACCTCCGGTACGACCTTCGACGCCTCTTCGCACCCGATCTACAACCGTCTGGTCGAGTTCGAAACCGGCACCACCAACGTGATCCCGGGGCTCGCCGAGAGCTGGGAAGCCTCCGAGGATGGGCTCGAGTACACCTTCAAGCTCCGCCAGGGCGTGAAGTTCCACTCCAACGACGCCTTCACGCCGACGCGTGACTTCAACGCCGATGACGTGATCTTCTCCTTCGAGCGTCAGTGGAAAGAAGACAACGCCTATAACCAGGTCTCCGGCGGCACCTGGGAGTATTTCGGCGGCATGTCCATGCCCGACCTTCTCAAGGAAATCGTCAAGGTTGACGATTACACCGTCAAGTTCGTGCTGAACCGTCCGGAAGCTCCGATGGTCGCCAACCTGGCCATGGACTTTGCCTCGATCCTGTCGGCCGAATATGCCGATGCGATGCTGGCCGCGGGCACGCCCGAGCAGCTGAACCAGGCGCCGGTCGGCACCGGTCCGTTCACCTTCGTGGCCTACCAGAAGGACGCCGTGATCCGCTATGCGGCCAATGCCGACTACTGGAAAGAGGCCTCCCCGCTGGAGAATCTCGTCTTCGCGATCACGCCGGATGCCTCCGTGCGCTACCAGAAGATGAAGGCCGGCGAATGCCACGTCATGCCGTATCCGAACCCGGCCGATCTCGAAGCCATGGGCTCGGATGAGGACATCAACTTGCTGCAGCAGGAAGGCCTCAACGTTGGCTACCTCGCCTATAACACGCAAGTGGCGCCCTTCGACAATCCGAAGGTCCGCAAGGCGCTGAACATGGCGATCGACAAGAACGCCATCATCGACGTCGTCTTCCAGGGTGCCGGCGTTGTTGCCAAGAACCCGATCCCGCCGACCATCTGGTCCTATGACGAGTCGACCGTCGACGACGCCTACGATCCGGACGCCGCCAAGGCCGCCCTGGAAGCCGAAGGCGTGACCGATCTGTCGATGAAGATCTGGGCAATGCCGGTGCAGCGTCCCTACAACCCGAACGCGCGCCGCATGGCCGAGCTGATGCAGGAAGACTTCAGCAAGATCGGTGTGAACGTGGAAGTCGTCTCCTACGAATGGGGCGAGTACCTGTCGCGTTCCAAGGAGCTGGACCGTGACGGTGCCGTTCTGCTTGGCTGGACCGGCGACAATGGCGATCCGGACAACTTCCTGGCCGTGCTGCTGGGCTGTGACGGTGTTGGCAAATCGAACCGCGCCCAGTGGTGCAACGAAGAGTTCGACAAGCTGACCATCGAGGCCAAGCAGGTTGCCGATGTCGAGAAGCGGACCGAGCTCTACAAGCAGGCTCAGGCTGTCTTCAAGGCCGAAGCCCCCTGGGCCACGATCGCCCACTCGACCGTCTTCATGCCGGTGCGTCCGGAGGTCGAAGGCTACAAGGTGCACCCGCTGGGTGGTCACATCTTCTACGGCGTGGATCTCAAGTAATCCACTTCACCGGACCGGGGCAGCCTCTGCCCCGGTCCTTTTCCTTTCGAGGACTTCCCCGACATGGACCGCTACAGCGCCCTGCGCCAGACCGCCCGCGATCTGGACGCCGATGCCATCGCCATCGTTCCCGGACCGAATTTCGAACGGCTCTTCCTGAAGTCGTTTCACAGCCATGAGCGCCCGCTCATGATCGTGGTGCCCGCAGAGGGACCGCCTGCTGCGATCGTGCCCAATCTCGAGATGAAGAGCTTCGAACCGCTCGGATTCGAAGGCCCGGTCTTCGATTGGCGCGACCAGGATGGCTATGACGGCGCGTTCGCGGCGCTGGCTGCGCATCTGCCGCTGAAACGGCTCGCGGTTGAAGGGCAGGTTATGCGCGTCTTCGTCCATCATGCGCTGAGCCGCGTGTATCCGGGGCTGGAAGTCATCGATGCCGAGAAGGAGATCTCGGCGCTGCGTCTGGTGAAAACGGTCGAAGAGCTGTCGATTCTCGAAGAGGCGATCCGAATCTCGGAAGCCGCGCTGGCGGAAACGGTGTCGCAGGTTCGGGTTGGCCAGACCGAGCGCGAGATCGAAATGCTGCTCACGATGGCACTCTTCCGTAATGGCGCAGAGGCCCATGCCTTCAGCCCGATCGTCGCTGCCGGGGACAACTCCGCCAAGCCCCATGCCCATTCCCGCGCCGATTACGCTATCCGCGCCGGCGACACCCTGCTCTTCGATTTCGGTGCGAAATTCGGCGGCTTGAACGCTGATATCACGCGCACTTTCTTCGTCGATCATGCGCCGGAACCGGTCGCGGCGGCCTATCAAACGGTACTCGCGGCCAATCTCAAAGGGCATGAGATCACCCGCGCCGGCGTCACCGCCCATGAGATTGACGATGCCTGCACATCGGTGCTGGAGGCGTCGGAATTCGCCGATCTGATCCGCCACAAGACCGGACACGGGCTCGGCCGCGCGGTGCACGAAGCGCCGCAGATCATGCGCGGGAACCAGGAAAAACTGGAATCCGGCATGGTATTCACCATCGAACCGGGGTTATACGCCGCCGATGCGTTCGGAATACGCATCGAAGACGACGTTCTGGTCACTGACACCGGATGTCGCTCGCTCACAACTTTTTCAAAGGACCTGACGGTAATCGGATAATGCTGAATTTCCTCCTGTCCCGCCTCATGACCTTCATCCCGACCTTCATCGGGGTGACGCTCATTTCCTTCTCCTTCATCCGCGTGCTGCCGGGCGATCCGATCATCGTCATGGCCGGCGAACGCGGCATGTCCGATGAACGTTATGCCGAGCTGCGCGCGCAATTCGGCTTCGACCAGCCGCTTGTGTCGCAATACTGGGACTACATGACCGGCGTGTTGCAGGGCGATCTCGGCACCAGCTTCGTGACCAAGAAGCCGGTCTTCGACGAGTTCTTCGCCCTTTTCCCGGCAACGTTGGAGCTGTCGCTCTGCGCCATCACGCTGGCGATCCTGCTCGGCATCCCCGCCGGCGTCATCGCCGCCATCAATCGCGGCAAGTTCTTCGACCGCGCGCTGATGTCCTCGGCGCTGGTCGGCTACTCGATGCCGATCTTCTGGTGGGCGCTCCTGATGATCATCGTCTTCTCCGGCTGGCTCGGCTGGACGCCGGTCTCGGGCCGCATCTCGCTGATGTTCTTCTTTGACGACGTGACCGGTTTCATGCTGATCGACAGCCTGCTCTCGGGCCAGTCCGGCGCATTCAAGTCGGCTGTCAGCCACCTGGTCCTGCCGACCATCGTGCTCGCCACCATCCCGCTTGCCGTGATCGCGCGCCAGACCCGCTCGGCCATGCTCGAAGTGCTGGGCGAGGACTACATCCGCACGGCGCGGGCCAAGGGCCTGCCGCCCTCGCGGATCACCTATATCCACGCGCTGCGCAACGCGATGATCCCCGTGATCACCGTGATCGGCCTGCTGGTCGGCACGCTGCTGGCCGGCGCCATCCTGACCGAGACGATCTTTTCCTGGCCGGGCATCGGCAAATGGATGGTCGATTCGATCTATCGCCGCGACTATCCCGTCGTGCAGGGCGGCCTGATGCTCATCGCCGTCATGGTGATGGTCGTGAACCTCACCGTTGATGTGCTCTACGGCCTCATCAACCCGAAGATCCGGAAATCCTGACATGGTCGAGACAACCCAATCCGTCGAACGTCCCGGCCGCCTGAAGGAATTCTGGTACTATTTCCGGGAAAACCGGGGCGCCGTTATCGGACTCTATGTCTTCCTCATGGTGTTCTTCGTGGCGGTTTTTGCGCCGATTCTGGCGCCCTATGACCCGACAGAGCAATTCCGTGAGCATTTCCTCCAACCCCCGGCCTGGCAGGAAGGCGGCAGTTGGGATTTCGTACTCGGAACCGACGCGCTTGGGCGTGACCTCGCCTCGCGCCTGATCCACGGTGCGCGCTTCTCCTTCTTCGTTGGCGTTGTCGTCGTCGTTATCTCCACAACGGGCGGCATTTCCATCGGCCTTCTGGCTGGCTTCGCGCCAAAATGGCTCGACACGATCATCATGCGGCTGATGGACGTGATCCTCGCCTTCCCGTCGCTTCTGCTGGCCTTGGTGCTGGTCGCGGTGCTGGGCCCGTCGCTGATGAACGCGGTGATCGCGATCGCCATCGTGCTCCAGCCGCATTACGTCCGCCTGACGCGGGCCGCCGTGATCTCGGAGCGGCACAAGGACTACGTGACCTCGGCCAAGGTGGCCGGGGCGGGCCGCTTGCGGATGATGTTCGTCACCGTCCTGCCCAACTGCCTCGCGCCGATCATCGTCCAGGCCGCGCTGTCCTTCTCCAACGCCATCCTCGACGTGGCTGCGCTTGGCTTCCTCGGAATGGGCGCGCAGCCGCCCACCCCGGAATGGGGCACCATGCTCGCCGAGGCGCGCGAGTTCATCCTGCGCGCCTGGTGGGTTGTGACCTTCCCCGGCCTCGCCATCCTGATCACGGTGCTGGCGATCAACCTCATGGGCGATGGTCTCCGCGACGCGCTCGACCCGAAACTCAAGAGGAGCTGACGCGATGGCCTTGCTAGAAGTCCGCAACCTCTCGGTCGATTTCGAGACCACCTCCGGCCGGTTCCGCGCCGTGGACGGGTTCGACCTTACGCTCGACCCGGGCGACATCACCGCCGTCGTGGGCGAATCCGGCTCCGGAAAATCCGTGGCCTTCCTCGCCATGATGGGACTGCTGCCCTGGACCGCGACCATCACGTCGGACGTGATGAAGTTCGACGGCAATGATCTGCGCTCGATCACGCCGCGCTCGCGCCGCCAGATCATCGGCAAGGACATGTCGATGATCTTCCAGGAGCCGATGACCTCGCTGAACCCCTGCTACACGGTCGGATTCCAGATCAAGGAAGCGCTGCGCATCCATCTCGGCATGGATCGCAAGGCGCGCCAGGCCCGGGCCATCGAACTGTTCGAGCAGGTTGGTATTCCGGCGCCGGAGACCCGGCTCTCCACCTTCCCGCACCAGATGTCGGGCGGGATGAACCAGCGGGTGATGATCGCCATGGCGATTGCCTGCAAGCCGAAAATGCTGATCGCCGACGAGCCGACCACGGCGCTCGACGTGACCATCCAGGCGCAGATTCTCGAGCTGCTGACCAGCTTGCAGGAAGAGACCGGCATGGCTCTCGTTCTTATCACCCATGACATGGGGGTGGTGGCCGAGACGGCACAGCAGGTCTCGGTGCAATATGCGGGCCAGAAATGCGAGCAACAGGAGGTAACGGCGCTGTTCGAACGCCCGCACCACCCCTATACGGCCGCGCTGCTGGCCGCTCTCCCGGAGCGGGCGACCACCAAACACCTGCCGACCATTCCCGGTGTCGTGCCGGGGCAGTTCGACCGGCCGAAGGGCTGCATGTTCAGCCCTCGCTGTTCGATGGCCACCGAGCTGTGCCACTCGACTCCGCCGCCTGTCGGTGGCGCAGAGATCGGCTATGCCCGCTGCCACACGCCCATCAATCTCACCGCGGAGGAAGAGGCATGAGCGAACCCGTCCTCGTCGCCGAGAACCTGACCCAGGAATATGTCCTCAAGGGCGGCATGTTCGGCCAGGACCGCATCGTGCGCGCCCTGACCGGCGCCTCCTTCTCGCTGGAACCCGGCAAGACGCTCGCCGTTGTGGGGGAAAGCGGCTGCGGCAAGTCCACGCTGGCGCGCTGCATCACCATGATCGAAGAACCCGTTGCCGGCTCTTTCATGCTCAACGGCACGAAGGCTACGGCTGACAATCATGACGAACTGCGCACCACGGTCCAGATCGTTTTCCAGGACCCGTATGGATCGCTCAACCCGCGCCAGCGCTGCGGACAGATCCTTGAAGAGCCGCTGATCATCAACCACCCGGACATGCCCCGCGAGGAGCGCACCCGCCGCGCCCGCGAGATGCTGGAACTGGTCGGTCTGCGCCCTGAGCATTTCGACCGCTACCCGCATATGTTCTCCGGTGGCCAGCGCCAGCGGATCGCTGTCGGCCGGGCGCTGATGCTGGAGCCCAAGGTGCTGGTGCTCGACGAGCCTGTCTCGGCCCTGGATCTCTCGATCCAGTCGCAGATTCTCAATCTGCTGGTCGACCTGCAGGAGCGGCTTGGGCTGGCCTATCTCTTCATCAGCCATGACCTCTCGGTGGTGAAACATATCGCCGACGACGTGATCGTGATGTATCTCGGGCGCCCTGTCGAAGTGGCCTCCAAGGAGGCGCTCTTCGAACATCAGCGCCATCCTTATACAAAGGCGCTGCTCTCCGCGACGCCGATGGCCGATCCGACCCTGCGCAAGCAGCGGATCAAGCTGACCGGCGAGCTGCCGTCTCCAGTCAACATTCCGCCCGGATGTCCCTTCAGCCCGCGCTGCTGGAAAGCCAAGGACAAGTGTCGCACCGAGCGGCCGGAACTGGACGACGACGTGCAACGCGCGGCCTGCCACTTCCCGGAATAGAGCGGCCTTTGCTCTTACGGGGCGGAGCCGGAGCAATCCCGCAGCCCACCGCAAAGACCACACTTGCGGCGGCAAGGCGGCGTGTTCGCTTGCCATCCTTTCCACATGGACCCGATTTCGCGCATTGATCGCGCGAAATTCTTGCCCGAACGCGCTGGCCCGCCTACAAGCTTCGGGATAGCGCAAACAGGGCTGCCAGCCCGAAACGGGATCGAGAGGAGTGGTCGGTGAGATCCGAACCGCCGAGAGACATGCAGCAGGAACCGCTGCCTGCAGCGGACTGTGTGCAGGCGCTGGAGGCTTGGAGTCGCGACCCCGAAGAGGCGGGGTTTCCCTATGCGCCCGTGCTTGAGCTCTACCTTTCCTGCGGCAAGCATTTCGTTCCGCCAGAGATCCTCGTCCAGCTCGACAAGGCCCGGTCGCTTTCGCGCCAAGGACAGCTGCGCGTCTTTCTCGATATTGCGCTCGACAAGCGGGACAGGCGCTATGACTACAGCAGCTATTGTGCACTGGCGCTGCTGGACCTGCCCGATGACGGTGGGGATCTGGACCCCGGGGAGATTGACACGCGGCGGGACCGGATGCTCGTGGATCTGCTGGGCGATGTCATTCGTTTCGAGGTGCAGGCCCTGGACGGGGCAGGGGCCCCGCTGCCGCAAATGCGCCCGGAGCCCGTGGAGGCCGAGAAACGCGTGCAACGGGCGCTCGCCGCCCTGCGGCCTTCGGTCGAGCGGATGGACGGGACGGCGGAGACCGGGCTGGACGGCGCGCGCCGCTTTCTTGCCTGGCGGGATGCTGCGCTGACGACGCAGACACGGCTTCGGATGGCGCTGAGCCTTCAGCCGGTGCATCTCGTCCATGACGAGTACATGTTCCTGCGTATCCTGCAGAGCTTCGAGGTCAATTTCGCCTGGATCGCCGTTTTGTTACGCCGGGCGATCCGGGAGCTGCCCGAAGAGAACGGGGCGGCGCTGCCATCCCTGCGGCAAGCCAATGCGATTCTGCGCGAGGCGGCGCGGCTCTTCCCGCTGCTTGGCACGATGCAGATAGCGGCCTTCCACGATTTCCGCCGTTTCACCGAAGGGGCAAGCGCCATCCAGTCCGCCGGTTACAAGCGGGTCGAAGCGCTCTGCCGGCGGCCGGACCCGGAGCGGTTGGACTCGGCGGCCTATGCGGCCGTGCCGGAGGTGCGGGTGCGTGCGGAAGACGGGCAGGAGACGCTGGACGACGCCTTCGCGGCGGCGTGTCGGCACGGGCGGCTTGCGGCGCCGGAACGGGACGCACTGGCGCAAGAGATGCGCATATTCTCGAAGCAGCTCCTGCGCTGGCGGCAGGCGCATTACCAACTCGCAAAGCGCTTTCTCGGCACCCGCGGTGGCACCGGCTATACCGAGGGCGTGCCCTATCTGGACGCCGTGCGATCCGTTCCCGTGTTCCGGGAACTGCCGGACAGATGAACGAAGGACAGGCGGGAATGGCCGAGGACAGCGACTTCACCTATGGCCGCCACTTGCGGTTGGACCGCATCCTCCAGGCGCAGGAACCGGTCTCGCAAAGCCCGGACGAGATGCTCTTCATCATCCAGCATCAGACCAGTGAGCTCTGGTTCAAGCTGGTGCTCGCGGAGATCGATGCCGCGCGGGCCGGGCTCTGCGCGGGCGATCTGCGCGGGGCGGGCAAGGCGTTGCGGCGCGTGGCGCGGGTGCTCGATCACCTCGTCGCGAGCTGGGATGTGCTGCGCAGTCTCGATCCGCTGGATTTCATGAGCTTTCGCGGCGATCTTGGCGAGGCGTCGGGGTTCCAATCCGTGCAATACCGCCTCGTCGAATATGCGCTCGGCAACCGCGTCCTGTCACTGCGCAAACCGCATGAGGCCGATCCGGCAGCGCTGGAGCGGCTCGATGCCGAACTGGGCCGTGCGTCGCTCTATCAGGCCGCGCTGCGGCAGGTGGAGGCGCGGCTCGGCTGCACGCTGCCCGATGCGGCTTTTGCGCAGGACCGGCCCTACATTCGGCAAGAGGCGGTCCTGGCGGGCTGGTTGCGGATCTACCGGGAGGCGGACGCTTTCCCGGAGCTTTTCGACCTTGCCGAGCAGCTGATCGAGACGGAGGACCGTTTCCGGTGTTGGCGTTTCAACCATGTGACCACGGTCGAGCGTGTGATTGGCGCCAAGATTGGGACGGGTGGGACGAGCGGCGTCTCGTATCTGCGGCGGATGCTCGATGTCACCTTTTTTCCCGAACTCTGGGAATTGCGCACACAGCTTTGAACGTAGCTTTGAACAAGGGGGGCTTGCCTTGCCGGCGCGCAACTGAGAGTTGTCGAGTGTAAATTTTTTATTCGAAGGGTGTGAGGGATGAAACTTACAGTTTTGGCAGCGGCGGGCTGTCTCTTGCTGGCGGCGGGATGTGATACGATCGGCGGCTCGGATACATATGCGGAGCGGTCGGAGTCGATCTCTCTCGACGGGACAATCGAGGCGATCATCCCCGAGAAGCGCCTGTTCAAGGTGAGCGGGAAAGGCGGTTCGGTCGTCTTCCGTGCCGGCCCGCAGGTCGTGAATTTCGACGAGATGATGATTGGCGACCAGGTCTCGCTGGAATACCAGCAATCGGTTGCCGTTGGCATGGCTGACCCGGCAGACCCCGGAACGGCTCTCGGCGAGGTTGTCGCCGGGGCGGCGATGGAGGGCGAGAAGCCCGCCGGCGCCGTGATCGGCTCGGGCTCTACCGTCGTCGAGTTCCTGTCTTATGACGAGCTGACCCATACCGTCGTCATCCGGTTGAATGACGGGACGGTAGAGCGGATCTATGTCGAGAAGGAAATGCGCAAGTTCGCGGCGGCGCGGCAAGCTGGTGACCGGGTGGCCGTTGCGGTTGATCGGGCGCTGGCCATCGCGGTGACCAAGGTCGAGTAGAAAAGACGGGAAGGGCGCGCCGGGACACGGCGCGCCTGTTTTTTCAGTCCTCGCGGATGTCCTTGACGACCTTCTTGACCAGGAACATCGGCAGCACGAGTGTTGCGATCAGCGCGCCGGCCCAGACGAGGATTGTCGCCAGAAGCCAGGTCGAGGCGCCATGGATCTCCATGCCGCCAACGAAGAGATTGGTGATCAGGAGACCGACAAAAGTCGTCACCAACGCCACACCCCCCTTGAGCGCGGGCAAGTTTTTCTCCGACATCTTCTCGATCAACGGTCCGGCCAGCACCGAGACCAGCGAGAGCAGCACCGTCGCGAAAATGAAGCCTGTGGCAGTGAAGGTGAAGGACTCGCCCAGCAACACGCTTGCGACCAGCAAGCCGATGGCATTTGCGAGAACGTAGACAGCGGTGGAAATCAGCATTCGAACCATTTGGCCCCCCATTGGCTGTTCGTCGCCGATACTAACGAGCAAATACCCGTTTTAAAGCAGATAATTTCAGCTGCTGGTTGAATTCTTCCGGTGCTCGGGCCTATCGTGGCGCGGGTGGTTGCTACAATTCTCAGTCAAGCCGGGACCACCCTGAACACGGGTCATTCCAACAGGAGCCTGCTATGCCCATTCTTCACATTTTCTGGTCGATCTTCCTCATCTTCCTGCTCGCCGCCTGGATCTGGACGTTGATCGCCGTGGTCAGTGACATCTTTTCCTCCGAGGATCTCAGCGGCATGGGCAAGGGCCTGTGGATGCTGGCGGTGATCATCGTGCCTTGGCTTGGTGTGCTGGTCTATCTCATCATGCGTGGCGACTCCATGCAGGCGCGCTCGCAAAAGGCCGTCGAAGAGCTGCAGGAGGCGCAGAAAGCCTATATTCGAGACGCCGCGGGCGGGGTCTCGACGGCCGACGAACTCGCGAAACTCGCCGATCTCAAGGAAAAGGGCGTGATCTCCGACGAGGAATTCGCGGCCCAGAAAGTCAAGCTTCTGGCCTGACGGAAAAGGGAGCGGGTGCGGTGAGCCGCACCCCTCCGGACCGAGATGAAACTCCCCAATACCCGCCTCTTCACCCTCGTTCTCTCGCTCGCGCTGGTCATCATGGTCGGTTGGCTGCTGGTGAACGGCAAGGGTCTGCTGTTGCCGATCTTCACGGCGATCATCTCGGTCTATATTCTCAATTCCTGCGTCACGTTACTGGATCGCCAGCCGTTGATCGGGCGTCTGCCGGTCTGGTCGCTGCGCCTGATCGTGTTGATGGTCTTTACCGCCTGCATCATCGGAATAATGCTCGTGGTCTCGATCACCGTGGACCAGTTGCTGACCGTTGCGCCGACCTACCAGGAGAATCTCGAGGGCCTGCTGGCCCGGCTCACAACGTTTTTCGGCGTTCGGACCGACCCCACCTGGGCGGAGATCCGCGCCGCCACGATCGGCCAGATCGACCTGCGCGGCCTTCTTGCCTATCTCCTCGCCTCGCTGACCAGTATTGGCGGATCGATCTTCCTTGTCGTTGTCTATGCCGCCTTCCTGTTCGGGGAGCGCGCCAGTTTCGGCGCCAAGCTTGACGCCGCCTTCCCGCGTACACAGGCGACCCAGACGCGGGAGATGATCCAGAATATCAACGCGCGGATCGGCGAATACCTGGCGGTGAAGACGCTGATCAACATCATCCTCGGCCTCGCTTCATTTGTCATCATGTGGGCGATGGATGTCGACTTCGCGCTGTTCTGGGCCGTGATGATCGGGCTGATGAATTACATCCCCTATGTCGGCTCGCTGATCGGGGTTGCCTTCCCGGTTGTGCTGTCGCTGGCGCAGTTCGGCGCCGTGTGGCCGTCGTTCCTGCTGGCGGCGATGCTGACCAGCGCCCAGACCTTTGTCGGCAACGTGTTGGAGCCGCGCATGATCGGTCGCCAGCTCAACCTGTCGCCCTTTGTCGTGCTCGTTGCTCTGTCGCTCTGGACCACCCTCTGGGGGATTCCGGGCGCCATTCTCGCTATCCCCATGACATCGATGATCACCATCATCTGCGCCGGCTTTCCTGACACGCGTTTCATCGCCATCCTGCTGGCCGAGAAGGTCGAGGAAACACAGGGGACGGAGGAACAGCCGGTATGAGCCATTCGAAGAAACGCCGTGGCCACTGGTCCTTCGTCGGGGGCTTCCGCGAGGCCATCTGGGACCCCAGCGTGCGGCTTCTGCTTGGCCTCACCGCCATCGTCATCCTTGCCGGTGCGATCTTCTACATGGTCGCCGAGGGGTGGAGCTTTCTTGATTCGCTCTACTTCGCCACCGTCACCATCTCGACCGTCGGTTATGGCGATTTTGCGCCCGAGACGGTGTTCGGACGGCTCTTCACGGTTGTGTATATTGTTATGGGAATCGGCCTTTTCTTGGCGCTCGCCTCCGCCTTCGCCGATCACCTGATTGATCGCGCCCAACGGAATCACGGTGGTTCAAAACACGGCCACGACCCTGAATCGTAGGAAAATCGGTTTCGGAAGCCTCGGGAAGTACCAGTTTCTTTCCAGCGCAAAGACCTGAAATCATAGAAACAATACCCCACCCGTCGAATTATTTTCCAGCGCGATGCAACTTTTTTGTTGCCGAAACCGGTTTCGGAGCGTTTCGTATCAGGCAGGGAGAACAGCATGAACGATCTGGCACAGCGCAGGGGGAAGGCGACGGGGAGGCGACCGCGGGTCACCATCTCCGATCTCGCGGATTCCCTGGGGCTGGCCAAGGGCACCGTCTCCCGCGCTTTGAACAATTATCCCGATATTTCCGAGAGCACCCGCCAACGCGTCAAGCATGCCGCCGAGGTGATGGGGTACTCGCCGCTGAGTCACGCACAGGCAATTCGCACCGGGGTTGTTCGCTCCGTGGGGCTCGTGCTGCAAACCACGGAACATGACGGCCACCGCCCCTTCCTCGCCAGTTTCCTTGCCGGGATCTCCGAAGCCGCCTCCGCCGCCGACTGGTCGCTGACCGTTGCGACCGCGACCTCGGACGAGGACACCGCCCGCGTGCTTGGCCGCCTCGTCGCTTCACACAAGGCGGACGGGTTCATCCTGCCGCGGACCTATATGGACGATCCCCGGGTCGATTTTCTCAAGAGCAATCATGTGCCCTTCGTTCTCTTCGGGCGCACCCGCGACACCGATGGCTGCGCCTGGTTCGACATCGAGAGCGAGAAGGCTATCGAGGAGGCGGTCTGCATCCTGCACGGGCTCGGACATCGCCGCATCGCTTTTGTGCCGGGCCGCGAGGGGTATACCTTTTCTGAGCTGCGCTTGCAGGGATATCGCTCCGGGCTGGCCATGTGCGGCTTGCCGGAAGATCCGGCTCTGATCGGGCCGGGCGCGCTCAACCCCGAGGCCGGGGAGGCCGCCGCCCGCGCGCTTCTGGCGCTGGATGCGCCGCCCACGGCAATCGTCTGCTCGGCCGACCGCGCCGCCTTCGGCACCTATGTTGCCGCCGCGACGCTCGGGCTGGAGGTCGGGCGCGATCTCTCCGTGCTGTCCTATGACGGCGTGCCCGAAGGCGGGCTGCTGGCGCCGGCACTCTCGACGTTCTCGGTCGACATGCAGGCCGCCGGCCGGCGCCTGACCGAGCTTCTCATTCGCAGAATCCGGGGCGAGACCCCAGACTCCTTGCGTGAACTGGCACTCGCCAGGTTCCTTGCCCGTGGTTCGCATGGGCAACCAAGACTGTCCCCGGCGGAGCTCTCCCGCCGGGTGCGTTCAAAACTGTAGATCCCAAGGGAGGGAAAAACATGTCCAAAACCACCAAACTGATGACCGGCACCGCGCTTGCGCTGCTCATGTCCGGTCTCGCGGCCAATGCGGAAAGCATCCGCTTCTGGACCACGGAAGAGCAACCTGAGCGTCTCGCCAAGCAAGAAGAGATGGCAGCGGCCTTCACCGCTGAATCCGGCGTTGATGTCGAGGTGATCCCGGTCACGGAGAAGGACCTGTCCACCCGCGCCACCGCCGCTTTCGCTGCTGGTGACCTGCCGGATGTGATCTACACCCCGCTCGTCAACGTCCTTCCCTGGGCCGAGGCCGGTATTCTCGATTCCGACGCGGCCGGCGAAGTGATGGAAGCGCTCGATCCTGCCACCTTCGCCTCCGGCGCTGTCGAGATGGCTGCCTTTGACGGCGGCGTCGCAGCCGTTCCGGTCGATGGCTGGACGCAGATGATCGTCTATCGCAAGGACAAGTTCGACGAAGCAGGCCTTGCGGCCCCTACCTCTTACGAGACCGTCGTCGCCGCGCTCGAAAAGCTTCACAACCCGCCGGAAATGTATGGTTTCGTGGCTCCGACCAAGGTTGACGAAGCTTTCATGAGCCAGGTGCTCGAGCATGTTTTCCTCGCCAATGGCGTTTCGCCGGTCAATGCTGACGGCCTCGCCGAACTGGACGAAGCCAAGACCACCGAGGTGCTCGATTTCTACAAGGCGCTGGTCGCAGCCTCGCCCAAGGGCGAGCTTTACTGGAAGCAGTCCCGCGAGCTGTATTTCGCCGGACAGGCCGCGATGATCATCTGGTCGCCCTTCATCCTCGACGAACTGGCCGGCCTGCGGGATTCTGCCCCGCCGACCATCAATGACGACCCGACCTCCTCGGAGCTGGCTTCGCTGACCGGGATCGTGACAACCTTTGCCGGCCCGTCCAACTCGGATGGCGCGGCCTGGGGTGACACCCGCTATTTCGGCATCACCAATGACGCCGACACCGATCCGGCGATCGACTTCGTGAAGTTCTCGATGGATCAGGGCTACACCCAGACGCTTTCCATCGCGCCGGAAGGCAAGTTCCCGATCCGCAAGGGCACGGCCGAGGACCCCGAGAAGTTCACCATGGCCTGGTCGAAGCTCGATGTGGGTGTGGACCGCAAGGCACCGCTCTCCGAGCTCTATGCGCCGGAGATGATCGGCGAGATCGTCGGCGGTCTGGATGTCGCTCAGCGCTGGGGTGTTGCGGAAGGGCAGCTGGCGCTGGCCTCCAAGATCATCAACAGCCAGGTCTTCAACCGCCTCGTGCGCGAATATGTCGATGGCGAGCGTGACGCGGCCTCGACCGTCGCTGCGCTGAATGAAGAGCTCGGCAAGATCGAGTAAGCCTCACGAAAACCGGCCCCGGGGATGCGCTCCGGGGCCGCCCCCCCCCTCCACCAAAGGCTCGCTGCCCCCAAGCGACAGCGACCAGCGGAGATCACAATGACAACCGCAGTACCTCCAAAGGGTACAGGCCCGCTCGCAAAGCGCGAGGCGCGCCTGGCCTGGGGACTCCTGTTCCCAACGATATTCAGCGTGGCGATGGTCATCATCCTGCCTCTGCTGTCGATTTTCTGGATTTCCTTCAAGCCGATCGGGCTCGCGGACCTGCGCCCGCCGATCCCCGTGGTCAAAGAACAGCTGCGCGGCAAACCCGCTGCGGCCGGCGACACCGCGACCTTGGAGTATCGCCTGCGCAACTCCAGCCAGGACACGGAGATCGAGGGCGTGACGCTTCTGGACAGTTTCCCGCCGGGCGTGACCGTGACCGGCGAAATTCCCGAGGGCTGCAAGCAGACCGGCACCGAGTTCTTCTGCGATTTCGGTACAATCGACCCGAAATACAACAACCGCATGAAGATAGAGGTCGAGGTCGGCCAGGAATACTTCGACTGGGGCGGCCATCCCAAGGACAGCGAACCCGTCGTGACCGGCACGGCTGATTTCATCCTGACCAATGGCGAGTTCACCCTCGACAATTTCAAGCGCGTCTTCGACGGCTCCGAGTTCTGGAGCGTCTTCGGTGTCACGCTGGCCTATACGGTGTTCGGCACTATCGGCGCCATCGTGGTCGGCCTTTTCGCTGCGCTGTTGCTCAATAACGAGTTCCGGGGGCAGGGCGTGTTGCGGGGCCTCTACCTCTTCCCCTATGTCGCGCCGGTCATCGCCGTGGCCTTCACCTGGGTGACGCTGTTCGACCCGACCTCCGGCTCGGCCAACGAGCTGCTGATCCGCATGGGGGTGACCCAGGAGGGGATCAACTTCTTCGGTCAGAAGCCGCTGGCACTGATCATGGTCATCGTCTTCGAGATCTGGCGCTACTTCCCGCTCAGCTTCCTCTTCATCCTCGCGCGGCTGCAATCCATCGATACCGACATGTACGAGGCCGCCGACATGGATGGCGCCTCTCCGTTCCAGAAATTCTGGTACCTGTCGCTGCCGATGCTGCTCGGCATCCTCTCGGTGGTGTTCCTGCTGCGCTTCATCTGGACCTTCAACAAGTTCGACGACATCTTCCTGCTCACAGGCGGCAACGCGGGCACCCGCACGCTGACCGTGAATGTCTACGAACAAGCTTTCGCGATCTCGAATATCGGCGCAGGTGCGGCGGTCGCCGTGATTGTCTTCGGCTGCCTGCTCGTCTTCTCGATCTTCTTCTTCAAGTTCATCAGCCGTGAGGAGGGCCTGTGATGAAATCTCTGCGCAAGGGAAGCGTCGTCGGTCCGGTCATCGGGATCCTCTGGCTCTTCGTCATCGCCACCACGGTCGCCGTCATGATGTCCTTCATCACCGGCGCCGCCTTCCGCCCCGGACTTATCGGCACGCTGCTTGTCGGCGTCGGCCTCGGCCTCGCCGCCTTCCGGCTCAACGACAAATGGGCGCTGATCGGCGCCGGTGCCGTGGCCACCTTCCTGCTGATGTTGGTTGGGTTCGGCCCGGTCCTCACCGGCGAGGGGGTCACCTTCACCCACAAGCTGATGACTGCCGTTTTCGTCGGCTTCGGTGCCGGCTGGCCGCTCCATGCCATGCTCGGCAAGCAGCCGATGGGCGAGATGAACCGACATGAGTTCGAGGAGGTGGTGATCAAGTTCCTCACCGGCTTCGGCTATGTCTTCTTCACCGCCATCGTCATCATCCCCTTCTACGTCATGGTGATGACCTCGCTGAAATCGCAGCAGGCGCTGTTGCAGAACCCGCTCGACTTCACGCTCGACTGGGACAAGGGCTGGGGCCTCTTCCGCAGCTACCAGGAGCTCTTCACCGATTTCGGCTTCGGCGGCTATCTCTGGACCTCCTTCTTTATCTCGGTGGTCACGGTCTTCGTCACGCTGCTCTTCTCGGTGCCCGGCGCCTATGCCGTCGCCCGGCTGCGCTTCAAGGGCGCGGCGGCCTTCTCCCGCTCGATCCTGCTGATCTACATGGTGCCGATGATCGTCGTCGCGCTGCCGATCTATATCGTCTTCTCGATGACCGGCCTGCGTAACTCGCTCTTCGGGCTGATCCTGATCTACCCGGTCACCACGATCCCGGTCTCGCTCTACATGTTACAGGGCTATTTCCGGGGTTTGCCGGCGGAAGTGGAAGAAGCAGGTCTCATGGACGGGCTCTCTCGCCTGGCCGTGATCTGGAAGATCACCCTGCCGCTTTCGCTGCCGGCGTTGGCCTCGGTCTCTCTCTATGTCTTCATGATTGCCTGGAACGAGTTCCTGCTGGCCTTCATGCTGCTGGACGACCCGTCCAAGTTCACGCTGACACGCGGGGTGGCCTCGCTCAACTCTTCCGAGGTGCCACGACAACACCTGATGGCCGGCGCGGTGATTGCCACGTTACCGATCATGGTGCTCTTCCTCGGCCTTGAAAAGTTCATGACCAAGGGCCTGACGGCTGGTTCGGTCAAGGGATAACGATAGATGACCTACGAAAACCTCGACGAAGAGGCCCGGAAGATCCTCCGGGACAATGACAGGGGCGGCTACACCGTCCCCACCTCGGGCCTCTACCCCTACCAGTGGAACTGGGACAGCGCCTTCGCGGCCTGGGGGTTCTCGACCTTCGACAATGATCGCGCCTGGGTCGAGCTTGAGACGCTCTTCGCCTCCCAATGGGACGATGGCATGGTCCCCCACATCATCTTCCACCGTCAGGTGCCGGAATACTTCCCCGGCCCCGACGTGTGGGGCGTGGACCACACCCCACCGACCTCCGGCATCTCCCAGCCGCCGATTGCCGCCACCATGGCCCGCGCCGTCTATGAAAGCGACACGGAGGCTGGCCGCGCCCGGCTCGAAGGGCTGTATCAGGGGCTGTTGAACTGGCACCGCTGGTTCATGTCGGCACGGATGACGGACGGATTGTGCTGCGTCACCCACCCCTGGGAATCCGGTCGGGACAATGCGCCGGACTGGGACAGCGGCATGTCCGGCGTCGACACCTCCATGGTCGGCGAGTACACGCGGCGGGATACCGGCCATGTCGACAACGACATGCGTCCCACCAAGCAGCAATACGACGTTTATCTCGCCCTTCTCTTTTTCTCCCGCGACTGCGGCTGGGACATCGAGACGATCAACGAGAAGTCGCCGCTGCGCGTGGCCGATCCGGGGATGCATTTCATGCTCCTGCGCGCCCACCGGGATCTCAAGTGGATCGCGGAGCAATTCGGCAAGCCGGAGGTGGACGAGATCCAGGGCTGGATCAACGCGATGGTCCGCGATGCCGAGAAGTTCTGGAACCCGGATGGCGGCTATTATGACAGCATCAACATGCGCACGGGCGAATTCACGGGAACGCTCTCCAGCGCCTCCTTCTATTGCTGGTATGCCGGGATCGACGATCCGAGGATGGTCCCGCATCTCGAGCGCGTGCTGGCGGCGGTGAAATACCCGGTGCCGTCCTATGATCCGGAGCGCGAGGATTTCGACCATATCCGATACTGGCGCGGTCCGCTCTGGTGCATGGCCAATTCCCAGATCGGGGCCGGTCTTGCCGAGATGGGGCATGCCGATCTCGCCGAGAAGGTGCGCCTCGGCACGCGTGCCGTGATCGCCGATCACGGCTTCGCCGAATATCACAGCCCCGTCGACGGAACCCCCGCCGGCGGCCAACATTTCACCTGGACCGCGGCGAGCTGGCTTACCTATGCCAGCCCGCAAGCCAAGGGAGGCTTCTGACATGGGTTCCATCACACTGAATGCTGTCGAGAAATGGTACGGCGATGTTCAAGTCATCAAGGGCGTCGATCTCGAGATCAACGATGGCGAATTCGTCATCTTCGTCGGCCCCTCGGGCTGCGGCAAGTCCACGCTGCTGCGCATGATTGGCGGGCTGGAAGAGATCTCCCGCGGCAGCCTCGAGATCGACGGCAAAGACGTCACGGATCACCCGCCGGCACGGCGCGGTCTGTCTATGGTCTTCCAGTCCTATGCGCTCTACCCGCATATGTCGGTCGCCGAGAATATGGGCTTCTCGCTCAAGACCGCCGGCGCGCCGAAATCCGAGATCGACGCCAAAGTGGCAGAGGCCGCCCGCATCCTGAAGCTGGAGACCTATCTGGAGCGGCGCCCCAAGGACCTCTCGGGCGGTCAGCGCCAGCGGGTGGCCATTGGCCGCTCCATCGTCCGCGACCCCACGGCCTTCCTCTTCGATGAGCCGCTCTCCAATCTCGATGCCGCCCTTCGCGTCGAGATGCGCTACGAAATCGCCAAGCTGAGCCAGAACCTCAACACCACGATGATCTACGTTACCCATGACCAGATCGAGGCCATGACGCTTGCCGACAGGATCGTGGTGCTGGAATTCGGCACCATCGCCCAGATCGGCACGCCGAAGGAGCTCTATGAGAAACCGGCCAATCTCTTCGTGGCACAGTTCATCGGCTCGCCGAAGATGAACATCCTTCCCTGCACCACCTCCGACGGGCGCTTCCACCTCGAAGGCGGTCGCGGCGGCGAGTATGGCTACGGACATGCCGCTGTCTCCGTCGGCGCGCGCCCGGAGCATATCTCGCTCGGAGAGCCGGGCGAGGGCGCCTGTGACGGCACGGTCGATCTCGTCGAGTATCTCGGCGCGGACACCTATGTCATCATCGATGGCGGCCCGCTGGGGCAGATCACGGTGCGCGGTTCTTCCGAGGATCCGCACAAGACGGGCGACAAGGTCGGCATCATCTTCGATGACCGCTGGCAACTCTTCTTCGACCAGGATGGCCTCGCAGTCACCGCGTAGATGGTATACCAGAGGGGGCGCGATCTGCGCCCCCCTCTCCCCTCACGGGCGACGCTTCCCGGCCCGCCGGCTCCGGCCGACATCCCATGATGCGCTGCCCCACCACATGTCCACGGTGAGCCACATGCCTATTCAGGATCCCGACAGCTTCCTCCGCCGCCTCTTCGACATTGCCGTCCAGGTCGCAGACCCAATGGCCATCATCCCGCAGGCCCTGCCCGAGAAACCCGCCGGGCGGGTTGTCGTGATCGGCGCTGGCAAGGCGTCGGCGCGCATGGCCGAGGCGGTCGAGAGTGTCTGGGGCCCCTGCGAGGGGCTTGTCATCACGCGCTACGGCTATGATCGCCCCTGCGAGGGCATCGAGATCGTGCAGGCCGCCCACCCGGTGCCCGACGAGGCCGGTCTCGTGGCCACCTCGCGCATGCTGCACCGCCTCAAGGGGCTCGAAGAGGGCGACTTCGTCCTTTCGCTGATCTCCGGTGGCGCCTCCGCGCTGCTGGTCCAGCCTGCAGGCGACATCACCCTGGCCGAAAAGCAGGCGGTCAATGCCGCGCTGCTGGCCTCCGGCGCGCCGATCGACAAGATGAACACGGTCCGCAAACATCTCTCCCGCGTCAAAGGCGGCCAGCTTGCCGCCGCCGCGTATCCGGCAAAAATGCTCTCGCTGATGATCTCGGATGTACCGGGAGACGACATGGCCTTTATCGGTTCCGGCCCGACCGTGGGCGACGCGAGCACGGCGGAAGATGTTCGCGCGATCCTGAAAACATGGAATATCGAGGTCCCGGCCTCCGTCTCCGCCGTTCTCGCCGACGAGTCCGGCGTCGTTGCGCCGGGTGACGCGAGCCTCTCGGCGGTCGAGAACCGTGTCATCGCCGCCCCCTCGCAATCTCTTTCCGCCGCCGTCAAGGAAGCGGTCGCGGCCGGCTGCGAAGTGCGCCTGCTCGGGGACGATATCGAGGGCGAGGCCCGCGAGGTGGCCGCCGAACACGCCGCCGCCGCGCTGGCCGCGCGTGGAGGCAGGCCGGTCCTGCTGCTCTCGGGCGGCGAGCTGACGGTGACGCGGCGGGGCGCTGGCGTCGGAGGGCCGAATGCCGAATACGCGCTTGCGCTGGCCAGGGCGCTGGATGGCGCCGAGGGCATTTACGCCATTGCCTGCGACACGGATGGTGTCGACGGCGCGGCCGAGGTGGCGGGCGCGGTGATTGCCCCGGACACGTTGGCCCGGGCGTCCGAGCTTGGTGCCGATGCCGATCTCGCCCTGGAGCAGAATGACGCACATAGCTTTTTCGAGAAGCTCGACGCGCAGGTGGTTCCCGGCCCGACGCTTACAAATGTGAACGACTTCCGCGCCATACTGGTCCTGCCAGCCGCCTGAACGCAGGCATCGCCGCGCCGGAATGCTGCAAGGGCATGCCGGCAACAGCGCGCGGCGATCTCGGCTTCCACCTTGTTCCGTGCAGGGCAGCGCCCTACATGGGGGCGGATGAGACGTTTCCTGCCTTTCCTGAAAAAGCCCCCCGTGATCTCGGTCATCCGCCTCAACGGCATGATTGCAGCCGGTCAACGGGGCCTCAACGATGCCGGCATGGCCGAGGCCATCGAGCGTGCCTTCAAGAAGGGCAAGCCGGTCGCCGTGGCGCTGGTGATCAATTCGCCTGGCGGTTCGCCGGCGCAATCCTCCCTGATTGCGGCGCGCATACGGCTGCTTGCGGATGAGAAAGAGCTTCCCGTAACGGCATTTGTCGAAGATGCGGCAGCGTCCGGTGGCTATTGGCTTGCCTGTGCGGCCGATGACATCATTGTCGACGAGAACTCGATTGTCGGATCGATCGGCGTGATCTCCGCCGGGTTCGGCTTGCACGAGGCCCTGGGCAAGCTTGGCGTCGAGCGGCGTGTCCACACAGCCGGGCAATCCAAGAGCTTTCTCGACCCGTTCCGTCCCGAAAAGGAAGAGGACGTGGTGCGGCTACGCGCGCTTCAGGACCAGATCCACGCCAATTTCATCGACCACGTGAAGGCGCGGCGCGGCAAGCGCCTGCCGGAGGAGCAGGACCTGTTCACCGGCGATGTCTGGATCGGCCGACAATCTTTGAAGGTTGGGCTGGCTGACGATGTGGGCCATCTTGTCCCCACGATGAAAGCGCGTTATGGAAATTTGGTAAAATTTGTTAGCCATGGGCCGCGTCGCGGATTGCTGCGCCGGTTCGGACTGTCAATTGCCGCTGAGGCGGCGTCGGAACTGGAAGAGCGCAGCCTTTGGGCGCGTTATGGGCTCTGAGTGCTGGTAAAGATCGTCACATTCTTCCTGATCGGAATCGCCGTGCTTGCGATGTTTGGCCGGCTGCGCTGGCCTGGCGGAGCAAAAGGCGCGCGCAAAGCCGGTGAACGTCCGCGCAAGCCTCGCAAGTGCAAGGCCTGCGGCAGTTACATAATCGGCGACGGCCCTTGTTCCTGCGGCAAGGGCGGAAAGGGATGACGATATGCTGACGGATCTGGGCCTTCTGGGCCTTGGACTCGTGATCCTGCTGCTTGCGGGGGACGCGCTGGTCAAAGGCGCGGTCAACCTTGCGCTGCGGGCCGGTGTGCCGGCGCTGCTGGTGTCGTTGACCATCGTTGCTTTCGGAACCTCGGCGCCAGAGCTGCTGGTCTCGATCAAGGCGATCCTGAACGGGTCCGCGGGGATCGCGCTCGGCAACGTGGTCGGCTCCAACATTGCCAATGTCCTTCTGGTGCTCGGCGTCCCGGCGATGCTGACCGGCCTGCATACCTCCGGATGTGACACCAAACGAACCTATTTGATGATGATGGGCGCGACGGTGGTCTTTATCGGCCTCGCCTATACCAACCTCTTCAACTGGATCGATGGCTCGGTGCTGCTCTTCGGCCTCGCCCTGATGCTGGGAGATGCGCTTCGAACGGCGCGGATGCATCGGCGGGAGACAGCGCTTGCGGCGAACGCGGCCGCGCTTGCGGGAGGCTGTTCCTCGCTTTCCGAAGAAGAGGAAGAGGTCGAGGGGGCCGATGACAGCGCTCCGACCTGGAAGATCTGGGTCTATCTTGGCCTCGGCCTGATCGGTCTGCCGCTCGGTGCGGATCTGCTGGTCGATGGGGCGGTCAACATCGCCCATGATCTGAATGTCCCGGAAACGGTGATCGGCCTGACCCTGGTCGCGCTCGGCACCTCGCTGCCGGAACTGGCGACCACCGTGATGGCGGCGATCCGTGGCCAGACCGAGATTGCCATCGGCAATGTCATCGGCTCCAACCTGTTCAACATGCTGGCGATCATCGGCATCGCGAGCTTTGTCGGCGACATCCCGGTCGATCCGGGAACGCTGAGATTCGATATCTGGGTGATGTTCTTCTCCTCCGCGATCCTGCTGCCCTATGTCTTCTTCAAGTTCGACATGAACCGGACCGTCGGCTTTGTCTTTACCGGTGCTTATGTGCTCTATATCGCTCAGTTCCTGATACACTGAGGGGATAGACTCTGAGATGACGGAGAAACGGGCCCTTGTGACGGGGGCGGCGCGCCGGTTGGGGCGCGCCATGGCGCTGTCCCTCGCCGAGCGAGGGTTTGATGTTGCCTTGCATTGCCATGCAGCAATGTCGGAGGCAGAAGCTGTTGCGGCCGAGATTGCCGCGATGGGTCGACAGGCGGTGATCCTTCCTGCGGATCTGACATCCGAAACGGAGATGCAGGCGCTGGTGCCTGCTGCCGCACAGGCGCTTGGCGGGCCGCTGACGTTGCTTGTCAACAATGCCTCGATCTTCGAGGAGGACCGGATCGCCACCGCAACACGCGACAGCTGGGACCGTCATATCGAGTCCAACCTGCGCGCGCCGGTCGTGCTGACCGCTGCCTTTGCCGAACAGGCGCCCGCAACGGAGCGCGACGGGCGTGGTGAGTGTCGGGCCCGCGCATTGGTGGTGAATATCGTCGATCAGCGCGTGCGCAAGCTGACCCCGCATTACATGAGCTACACGATCGCCAAGATGGGGCTCTGGACCTTTACCCGCACCGCCGCGCAAGAGCTTGCACCGAAGATCCGGGTCAACGCCATCGGCCCGGGCCCGACTTTGGCGGCCGCGGCCCAGAGCGAGGCCGAGTTCCTTCAGCAGCGTGCCGCCTGTCCGCTTCGACGTGGGTCCGATCCGGAGGATATCTGCGCCGCCCTCGGCTACCTGATCGAGGCCAAGGCGGTGACCGGACAGTTGATCTGTGTCGACGGCGGTCAGCACCTCGCCTGGGAGACGCCGGATCAGGCGATGCCCGGCTAGGCAATTGATGGTAGCGCAGGACACTTATGCACTTGGGGCAATGTCTTCACGAAACTGTCAAGAAAGCTTTAAGAATTTCAAGCATTTGCACTGCGACAACAAAAATTAGTCTTAAAAACAAATGCTTAATGACGTGCCTATTTTTTCATCAACTTGATGAATTGCTAAAAAAAACAGGGGTCTCAGCCCTTCCCCCAAGGCTTTTCCAGAGGGTTATCCACAGAAGTCGTGGACAGGTTTGCTGTTGCGTCGGGGATCGGTAAATTGCAGCGGTTGAGGGAATCGGTAGCGGGGCAGGATGGGCGACGGTGGGGTGGATAAACCGGAGGTAGAAGAAGCGACGGGGCATCGTTGCATCCAGTCCTACCTGCGGCTTCTGGACGGCAGCCCGGGGGTTTACCGGATGCTGGATTCGGAGAGTCGCGTGCTCTATGTCGGCAAGGCCCGAAACCTCAAGGCGCGGGTGTCGAACTATGCGCGCCCGTCGGGGCACTCGGGACGGATTGCGCGGATGATCCGCGAGACCAGTTCGATGATGTTCCTGACGACGCGGACCGAAGCCGAGGCGCTGCTGCTGGAGCAGAATCTCATCAAGCAGCTCAAACCGCGCTACAATGTGCTGCTGCGCGACGACAAGAGCTTCCCGAATATCCTTGTCTCCAAGACGCATGATTTCCCGCAGATCAAGAAACACCGCGGGGCGAAGAAGGAAAAGGGCGCCTATTACGGTCCGTTTGCCAGCGCCGGCGCGGTCAACCGGACGCTGAACCAGCTGCAGAAGGTATTCCTGCTGCGCAATTGCACGGATGCGACCTTCGAGAGCCGGACCCGCCCCTGCCTGCTTTACCAGATCAAACGCTGCGCTGCGCCCTGCGTCGGCTATATCTCGCAGCCGGACTATCGCGCGCTGGTGGGCGATGCGGAGCGGTTTCTGCAGGGCAAGTCGACCAATGTGCAGGAGGAACTGGCGGCGGAGATGATGGCTGCCTCCGAGCGACAGGAGTTCGAGCGCGCCGCCGCGCTGCGCGACCGGATCCGGGCGCTGACGCAGGTGCAATCGGCGCAGGGGATCAATCCGCGCGGCGTGTCGGAAGCAGATGTGGTCGGGCTGCATCTCGATGGCGGGCAGGCCTGTGTGCAGGTCTTCTTCATCCGCGCGAACCAGAACTGGGGCAATCACGACTACTACCCGCGCACCGGCGGCACGGAGTCTCCGGCCGAGATCCTGCGCAGCTTCCTCGTGCAGTTCTATGACGGCAAGCAGGCGCCGCGGCAGCTCATCCTGAGCCACGACGTCGATGACAAGGAGCTTCTGGCCGAGGTGCTCTCGGAGGCAGCGGGGCGCAAGGTCGAGATCCTGGTACCGCAGCGGGGCGAAAAAGCCGAATTGGTGGCAGGGGCGGTGCGCAATGCCCGCGAGGCGCTGGCGCGGAAGATGTCCGAGAGCGCGACCCAGGCGAAGCTGCTCGCGGGGCTGGCCGAGGCATTCGACCTGCCTGCGCCGCCCGCGCGAATCGAGGTCTATGACAACTCTCATATCCAGGGAACCAATGCCGTTGGCGGCATGATCGTTGCTGGCCCGGAGGGCTTTCTCAAGAGCCAGTATCGCAAGTTCAACATCAAGGGCGAAGACCTCACACCGGGCGACGATTTCGGCATGATGAAGGAGGTGCTGACGCGCCGCTTCAAGCGCCTGCTGAAAGAGGACCCGGACCGGCAATCGGAAGCCTGGCCGGATCTGCTGCTGATCGATGGCGGGGCAGGGCAGGTCAGCGCCGTGGCCGAGATCATGGCCGAGCTTGGCGTCGAGGACGTGCCCTTCATCGGCGTGGCCAAGGGGGTGGATCGCGATGCGGGCAAGGAAGAGTTCTATCGCTCCGGAGAGCGCCCCTTTGCCCTCAAGCATAACGACCCGGTGCTTTATTTCACCCAGCGGCTGCGCGACGAGGCGCACCGATTTGCCATCGGCACGCATCGCGCCAAGCGCGCCAAGGCCGTGAGCGCCACGCCGCTGGACGATGTTCCCGGCGTCGGAGCGACGCGAAAACGCGCGCTGCTGGCACATTTCGGTTCGGCCAAGGCCGTCAGCCGGGCAAATCTCGTGGATCTGAAGGCTGTGGACGGCATTTCTGCAGGACTGGCACAGAAGATATACGATTTCTTCAATGAGCGCGGCTGATGCTTTCACCCGGGTTCATTCCGCGCTAGGACAGCCCCATGCGGTGGAACATTCCAAATACCCTGACCATCCTGCGGCTGCTTGCGGCGCCCGCGGTGATGCTGGTCTTCCTGCTCCTGCCCCGTCCCTTCGCGGACTGGGTGGCGCTTGTCCTTTTTGTTGGCGCCTCGGCGACCGACTGGTTCGACGGTTATCTCGCCCGCGCCTGGAACCAGCAGACCAAGCTCGGCACCATGCTCGATCCGATCGCCGACAAGGCGATGGTCATCATCGCGCTGGCCGCGGTGATCGGGCTGATGGGGCTGAACGGGTTGATCCTGATCCCGGCCGCAGTGATCCTTTTCCGCGAGACCTTCGTCTCCGGCCTGCGCGAATTCCTCGGCGACACAGCCGGGACGCTGAAGGTCACCAAGCTGGCCAAGTGGAAGACCACCGTGCAGATGGTCGCCATCTCCGTGCTTTTCATCAGTGGTATCTTCGAACATCACGCCGGTATGCTCAGCTTCGGTATGGATGCGGAGATGCTTGACGGGGTGATGTCCGGCGCGGTGTCGGATGAAAACGGCCTGCGCCTCTACATGATCTTGCTGAGCGTAACATGGTATCTCGGCGTGGCGCTCCTCTGGATCGCTGCCGCCCTGACCTTCATCACCGGGCTCGACTATTTCAACAAGGCCCTGCCCTATCTGAAGGACTGACCGGATGATTGACGTGCTCTATTTCGCCTGGCTGCGCGAACGGATCGGCCTGCCGAAGGAACGGATCGAGAGCTCGGCCGAGACGGTTGCCGATCTCGTCGCCGAACTGGCGGCGCGCGAGGAACGGTATGCGCTGGCCTTTTCCGATCTCTCCGCGCTCCGCGTCGCCGTCGACCAGGAACTGACCGATTTCGACGCGCCGCTCGCCGGTGTCCGAGAAGTGGCCTTCTTCCCGCCGATGACGGGGGGCTGAATGGAGATCCGCGTCCAGCAGGAGCCCTTCGGCGCCGGAACGGAACTTGACGCTTTTACGGCGCGTGCCAGCGGTGCAGGTGCGGTGGTGAGCTTTTCCGGGATTGTCCGGGACGATAGCGGCAGGATGGCCGAGATGCTCATCGAGCATTATCCCGGCATGACCGAACGCGCGTTGGAGGCCATCGCACAGGAGGCCGTGGCGCGTTGGAACCTCGCCGACGCACTCGTCATTCACCGTTTCGGGGCAATGAAACCGGGCGACCAGATCATGATGGTCGCGACAGCCGCGCGGCACCGCAAGAATGCGTTCGAGGCGGCCGAGTTCCTGATGGATTACCTAAAGTCCCGTGCGCCGTTCTGGAAGCAGGAGCGGAGCGCTGACGGTGCGTCCTGGGTGGCGGCCAAGCAGGATGACGAGGACGCGCTCAAGCGCTGGTAGGAGCGCAGAGTTCCGGCTTGTCCATCCGATCTCGATCCGGCCATCCGGGCGCCATGCTGGGCGGGTTGGCGGATGTCACAGAGAAGACATGAAAACGGGCGCCTCCGAAGAGGCGCCCGTTCCGTCATTTTACCCGAGCTCAGTTGGTGATGATCTCCGGCCCCATGAATTTGTTGGGCAGGTAGGTCGAGATCCATGGGATATAGGTCACCATGATCAGGAAGACGAAGAGCACGGCCAGGAAGGGCAGGGCAGCCTTCACAACCCGCATCATCGGCATCCCGGCGACACCGGAGGTGACGAAGAGGTTCAGGCCGACCGGCGGTGTGATCATGCCGATCTCCATGTTCACCACCATGATGATGCCGAGATGGATCGGGTCCACGCCGAGCTCGATGGCGATGGGGAAGACCAGCGGCGCCACGATGACCAGCAGGCCGGAGGGCTCCATGAACTGTCCGCCGATCAGCAGGATCACGTTGACGATGACCAGGAACATGATCTTGCCGAACCCGGCACTCAGCATCGCCTCGGCGATCTGCTGCGGGACTTGCTCGTCGGTCAGCACATGCTTCAGGATCAGCGCGTTGGCGATGACGAAGAGCAGGGTGACGGTCAGCTTGCCGGCCTCGAAGAGCGTCTTCTTGGTGTCTGGGTGGAACCAGACGGTCAGCAGGGCGTAGGGCTTCTTCAGCAGCGAGATCTTCGCCGGGCTGTCGCCATTGGAGAGCGGCCCCATGTCCTTGTAGACAAAGCACGCGATCAGGAAGGCATAGACCGCGGCCACGGCAGCAGCTTCGGTCGGTGTGAAGACGCCACCGTAGATCCCGCCGAGGATGATGACGATCAGGAACAAGCCCCAGCCGGCTTCGCGACCGGCGGTAAAAACCTCGCCCCAGCCCTTCCATTCGCCCTTGGGGAGGTTGCGCGTGATGGCCATCACATAGATTGCGAGCATCAGCATGAAGCCCGCCATCAGGCCCGGAATGACACCGGCGAGGAACATGCGTCCAACCGAGACTTCGACCGCAGCGGCATAGACGACCATGACGATCGAGGGCGGGATGAGGATGCCCAGCGTGCCGGCGTTACAGATGACGCCTGCGGCGAAATCCTTGGAATAGCCGACCTCGCGCATTCCCGCGATCACGATGGAGCCGATGGCCACGACGGTTGCCGGCGAGGAGCCGGAGAGTGCGGCGAAGAGCATGCAGGCGAAGACGCCCGCGATGGCAAGCCCGCCCGGCAGGTGACCGACACAGGCGATGGAGAAGCGGATGATCCGCTTGGCCACGCCGCCTGTCGTCATGAAGCTGGAAGCGAGGATGAAGAAGGGAATGGCCAGAAGGGTGAAATGACCCTCGAAGGCGTTGAACAGGGTCTGGGCGATCGACGCCAGCGAGCTGTCGGAGAACCACAGCAGGAACAGGGTCGAGCTGAGGCCGAGCGAGACGGCGATCGGTACGCCGATCATCATCAGGCCGATGACCATCGTGAAAAGAAGGACGACTTCCATCAGGTGTTCTCCTCGTGCTGGAGGGCGTCGATATCGTCCTCGACCTCATGTGAGGCGACGAGGCGGTCCTTGTGCCCGTGCAGCAAGTCCCAGGCGGCCTGAAGGAAGCGGAAGAGCAGCAGTGCCATGCCAAGGGGCAGAACGGCATAAGGGATCATGCGCGGGATTTTCTCGTATTCGTCGCCATCGTTGAACGCGTCTTCCATCCAGCGCAGCCATTCGGGCAGCGGGATGTCATTGACCTCGTACCAGCCCTTGGGGCGGAACTCGCTCTCGAAGCCGGTCGGGAACCACCGGCCTGTTGTGCCCGGCAAGTTGGCGAAATTCGCCCAATAGTCCCAGGACCCCTTCAGCAGCAGGAAGGAGAAGACGATGCAGGCGGTGACCGAGATGAGTCCGAGGATCCGGCGGGTGGTCGGTTCAACCGTGTTTATCAGGGCGTCGACGCCGAGATGGCTGTGGATCTTGACCGCGTAGGAGGCGCCGAGAAGCACCAGCCAGCCGAACATGAAGACGGTGATCTCCAGCGCCCACAGGATGTTGGAATTGAAGCCGTAGCGCGCCACGACATTTGCGAAAGTGACTATCGTCATCAAGCCGAGGAGCACCGCGATGAGCGTCTCCTCGATCTCGTTCACGACGCGTCCAAGCGCCTCCATGACCGTTCCTCCCGATAGGTCGGACAGGCGGATTGCCCCTGCGAGGGGTCAGGGTCCGCAATTCATGTCCGATGAAAATTCCTGGGTAATGTCCGGCACTTGGCCGGGATGGACCGGTATCGCCACGCGATCCGGGCGTCCGGTGGGGCGGGCGCGCATGGCGCCCCCGCCCTCCGGTATCAGCGGGGATCAGATCCCGGCGTTGATTGCCTGTGCGGCGTCGATCGTGTCCTGGCCGACATCATCGGAGAACTTCTCCCAGACCGGCTTCATCGCGTCGACCCAGGCCGTGCGTTGCTCGTCGGACAGGGTCCGAATCTCGCCGCCGGCTTCGATGATCGACTGCTTGGCGGCTGCGTTCACCGCGATGGCTTCGGCATTCCGCGTAGCGGTCACCTCCTCCAAGATGGTCAGGAACTGGTCGCGGACCTTCGGGTCGAGGCTGTCCAGCCAGTCGACGGAGGTCACGACGAGATAGTCGAGAATGCCGTGATTGGTCTCGGTGACGCCGTCCTGAACCTCGAAGAACTTCTTGCCGTAGATATTGGACCAGGTGTTCTCCTGCCCGTCCACGACGCCCTGCTGGAGCGCGCCATAGACCTCGGAGAAGGCCATCTTCTGCGGGCTACCGCCAATGGCTTCCATCTGCGCCACGAGCACGTCGGAGGACTGCACGCGGAATTTCAGGCCATCCGCGTCGGCCGGCGAAATCAGCGGCTTGTTGGCAGACATCTGCTTCATGCCGTTATGCCAGAATTCCAGGCCCTGCAGACCACGCTTGCGCATCGAGTCCTTCAGTGCGTCGCCGGTCTCGGAGCCCTGGAACGTATCGACGGCATCCACGTTCTTGAACATGAACGGCAGGTCGAAGATGCGGTATTTCTTGGTGAACTTCTCGAATTTCGAGAGCGACGGGGCGGCCAGTTGCACGTCGCCCTGCAGCATCGCCTCAAGCACCTTGTCATCATTGTAGAGGGTGGAGTTCGGGAAGACCTCCATGCAGGCCGTGCCATTCATCTCATCGTTGACGCGCTGCTCGAGCAGGCTCGCGGCGATCCCCTTGGGATGCTTGTCGGTATTGGTTACGTGGCTGAACTTGATGACGATCTCGCCGGAATCGCAGGCCGCAGAGGCCATGCCGGCGGACAAGGCAAGCGCCATCGCGGTGGTGGAAATAGTTGCGATCTTCATTCGAATGTCCTCCCAAGACTTTTCTGTTCGATCTCGGCTTGCCTCCCGGACAAGCCCTGAGCCAAGCATCCACAGCGGTCCCGCCGAAAAAACAAAAATGTGAACAGGCAAGCAGGTATCTTTGAAAATCAATTTAAATCAGATGATTGAATGGTGGTTCCTGATGCTCGAAATGCGCCTGCTGAAACGTGGTGTGCGGATTCCCGCACACCACATGTCAGCGCCGTGCGAAATCCCGCACAGTCGTGGCTGTCAGTCCGAACGGTACTCTTCGGGACGCAGGCCATGCCGGGCGAGTTTGTCATAGAAGGTCTTGCGCGGCAGCTTCAACGCTTCGGCCGCCTGGCTGGCGCGGCCACGTGCCCGCTCCAGCGCCGCGATCAACAGGCTGCGCTCGACCTGGGCGAGCTGTTCGGCCAATCCGAGTTCCGCGGTCGGAGACGGATCGGACAGGCCCATGGCGAAGCGCATCGCGGCATTCATCAGGCTGCGGGCATTGCCGGGCCAGTCGCGCGCCATCAAATCCGCGACCACCTCCGGAGAGATCTCCGGCTCGGGCAGATCCGCCTGTTCGCAGGCCAGCGCGACATAGTTCCGAAACAGCGTCGGAATATCTTCCTTCCGGTCGTTCAGCGGCGGGATCTGCACATGCATCACGTCCAGCCGCACCGCGAGATCGCCTGAGAAACGCCCTGCAGCGACCTCCTCGGGAAGGGTGCGGCAGGTTCCTGCGATGACCCGGACCTCGCATCCGGAATCCAACAGGTCGAGCAGGGCAAACTGGGTCGCGGCGTCCAGCGCCGAGACCTCGTCGAGAAACAGCGTGCCCGCGCCGGCCGCCTCGCATGCCTGCGCGAGGCTGTCGGGATCGAGCGCCGCCGAAGAGCGCTTGAGAAACGGGTGCGGGGCGGCGGGGGAGAGCAGGTGGATTACCTCGGCGACCTTCGATGTTCCGGAACCGGACGGACCGGTGACCAGCACCTCTGCGCCCGCCCGCGCGACCAGCCGAACCTTGTTGCGCAACTCCTCTGAGAGCGCCGAGCCGCCCTGCAGTAGCCGCGCCGCGGCATCGCCGGAGGCCAGTTCCCGCTTCAGCCAGCGGTTCTCCATCACCAGTTCACGCGCCGCCAGCGCCTTGAGGATCACACCGAGAAGTGCTTTCGGTTCGCAGGGTTTCTCAAGGAAATCAAAGGCGCCCATGGACATGCCCCGCACGGCCATCGGCACATCGCCTTCGCCCGTCAACAGGATGACGGGCATCTCGGGATCGACCTGCTGGGCGAGTTCGAGCAGCGCGAAACCGTCCTTGCCGGGCATGCGGATATCGGTGACCACGACGCCAGCGAATTCCGGCGAGATATGGTCCTTGGCCACGATATAGCTCCCCGCGAGGATCGGCGTGAGTTCGGCCAGCTCCATCGTCTGGGCGAGCGCCTCACGCACCGCCACGTCGTCATCCACCAGCAACACCTTGTCGGTCATCCTGCCTCCTCCTGTCCCCCCGCGACCAGCTGCACCGTGAAGACCGCTCCGCCCTCGGGGGCATTGGCGCCCCGGATCGTGCCGCCGAAACTCTTGATGATGCCATAGGAAATCGACAGGCCCAGGCCCATGCCCTCGGAGTGGCCGACATCCTTGGTCGAATAGAACGGATCGAAGATCTTGTCGGGGGCTGCGATACCACTGCCCGTATCGGCCACCCGCAGCAAGACCGGCTCGCCAGGCTCCAGCGCGATGGTCAATCGCCGGGTGTCGCGCCCCTCCATCGCGTCGAGCGCATTGGAGACGAGGTTCATGACCACCTGTTGCAGCCGAACCTCACCGCCGCGCACCGGCACGGGCGCTTCGGGCACCTGCCAGACCAGTTCCACGCCCTCGCGCTTGATCCGTCCCTCGCTCAGCTCGAGAACCGCATCCAGAACATGTACCATGTCGACGGGCCGGACAGGTTGGCTCTCCTGCCGTGCAAAGGCGCGCAGGTTGCGGATAATCCGCCCCATCCTGCCGGCAAGATCCGAGATTCGTTCGAGATTCTTGCCGGTTTTCTCGGTCTGACCGCGGGTCAGGAAGGCCGACCCATTCTCGGCGAAGGAGGTGATGGCCATCAACGGCTGGTTCAGCTCGTGGCTGATCCCCGCGGACATCTGGCCAAGGGCGGAGAGCTTGCCGGCCCGAAGCAGGTCGTCCTGCGCTTTCTTCAGCGCGTCTTCTGCCGCGATCCGTTCGTCGATCTCGCGTCGCAGCGCCCGGTTGGTGGCGGAGAGCTCGGCGGTCCGTTGGCTCACGCGCATTTCAAGCGCCGCATTCGCCGCCGCCTCCAGAGAGAGCCGTACCGCGAGCGCCCGGCGACGGTCGGCCAGGGTCAGGATGAATGCACCCAGCACCAGGCCGAGCGCCAGCACGACCAGCGCCTGGTAGGTCGCAAGCGTCAAGGCCGGGGCGACATCGACCAGCGCTTCGCCGGTCAGCCCGACAATGGGCAGAGGCCGGGAAAGGTGTATTGCCCTGCGCGGAATGTAGCGGCCGGCATCGAGCTGCCAGATCTCCTGTCCGGCAATGGTGAGCACGCGGTGTTCCGGAAAGGGCTGCACGAGAGAGGCGGGGTAGGGCTGGGCGTCGGCATCGAACCCATCCCAGAGCCTGTAGAGAATCTCGGACCGGTTGGTCACGAACACCACGCCGAAATCGTCGACGAAGGCCACCATCATCGGCTCACCGCGCCATTCCGCTTCGACGGCCCCGATATCGGCCCGCACGATCACGGCGCCAGAGACCGGTCCTGCGGCGGAAAAGACCGGGGCGGCGAAGGAAAAACTGCGGATACCGGTCTCGGGATCCATGCCATGTTCCACCCCCAGGGCGCCGCCGTCGATCGCCTGGATCATGAAGGGAGCGGAACGGTCGACTGCGGCGGCGTTTTCGGAGGCTGCCAGGATCTGGCCGGACGCAGAGACGACCAGCATGTCCAGCGAGCCGGTCTGGTCGGCGGCGGTTTGAATCAGGGAGACCGCTGTCTTTGCATTGCCGCGCCCGGCAAGCAGGGCGGTCAGGTCGGGGTGGTCCGAGAGCAGGACAGAGAGTTCACGGAACCGTTGCAACTGGCCGACCAACCGGTCGGCTGCCAGCGAGAGGTCGGCTTCGCCGCGCTCGGCCAGGTCACTCAGGTCTGAAACCAGCGCGAACCACCAGACGCCGCCGGATATCCCCGCGACGGCGAGCAGATAGATCAGCGCGGCAAGCATCCTCCTGGTCATGTGCCCTCCCCGATGGCGTTCGGAGAGTAGAGGGCGCTGTCGAGGATGGGAAGGGCTCCCGGCCGTGTACGGCGTTCCGGGCGGGCGCGCCAGATGTGGCAACGCGTCGGGAGCAATGTCGAGCGGCGCTCTCAGGCGCGGGTCGGACAGCGGACCGTTCGCCTGTTGGCGACGGGCCCGTGGTCAGCTGGGCCCGGTCAGGCCCAGTTGGTTTCATGCTCGAGCGCGTCGCTCGGGTTGAGGCCGCACCAGTAACAGACTGCGGCCAGGGCGGTCGCGCGTCGGTTCCGGGCGAAGCGGATCTCCGAATAGATGTCATAGGCTTCTTCGGCCGGTCGGGGATCTGTCGGAGCGGGTCCGAGACAGGTGACAAGTCGGGAAAGCTCGGAGCTGATATTGTTGATCATGTTGTGGTTTTTCAAAGTGGATTTCCATTCGTGAACTGAATCGACGCTGGTCGGGCCGCGCCGGTTTGTTGAAAACTGGTGTTGGAGTGGTCGTGGCGGTTTATCGGATACCGACAGCAATCAGGCCGTGTTGCGAGTCCGCCGGGACCGCGGAATGCGAAGCTTTTGCAGGAGCGGTCCGTTTCAGTGTTTCGGCCACGAAGACAAGAAGCGCTGGAAAGATCTGTAGCGTCAGATCTGCGTGGTGGTGAAACACTGTTTTCTTTTCCCGGAACCTAAAGCGCGGGAAAAGTCGTGTGGATCGGGGCGCTCAGAGAGCGCCCCGGAAAGTCAGGCCAGTGCCAGGTTCGTCGCGGACTCGCGACCGTCACGGCCAGCCTCGATGTCGAAGGTCACTTTCTGACCGTCGTCAAGGGCCGAGATGCCCGCGCGCTCGAGTGCGCTGATATGGACGAATACGTCGCGTTTCCCGCCTTCGGGCTCGATGAAGCCGAAACCTTTGGTGGCGTTGAACCATTTCACGGTGCCATTGGCCATGTGATGTCTCCTGTATGTTTGCTGCCCGCGTACATGCGGCAGCCCGGCTCGGTCAGATCAATGTCGATACTGAAGCCGGGTAAGGGAGACAGTGGTCAGAGAGATAACGTTGCCCGCCTAACATGGGGGGCGCGGGTCGCAAAGACAAGGCCGCTTTGCAATAAGATCACAAATCGAGCTCTATCTCTTCGAAATCACTCATTTTTTCAAACTCGGAAATGGCCGCGGTCGCGTCATCGAAGCGTCCCATGGGGCGATCCCGGTGGTCCCGCAGCTCGGCGGTCTTGTCGTCGAGTACGACCACGGAGGCAACCACCTTCCCGTTCTGAACGAGTTTCAAAGTGTTGGCCATCTGCGCCGTCTTCACGATGCTGATCTGATTGAGGCGGGTCATGTCGAAACTCCCGGGATTGAAACCGGCCCGGGGAATCAGGGCAAGCCAACTGCCCAAGATCACAAGCGGCGCGGCAACGCCACAGGAAACCTGCATCTCCGTCGCGGCAGCCGCTCCGTGCGTCTCAGAATCATGCGCACAGACCAGACGAACAATGGCACCGCCCAGAAGGAGGGCGGTGCCGTTTTTGCTGTCAGGTGCGGTCTCAGTTGAAGGCGGCCGCGCGTTCGATCAGCTCTTCGAGATCCGGCTCGTCGGGGTTGCGCGGCAGGCCGGGATGGATAATCGAAACCTGGCAGCCTTCCGCCGCCTCGACGATCTGGCGGTAGGTGCCGGCATCTGGATCGGCGATATAGGCCTGCATGTCGCCATTATAGGCGAAGAGCGCGCTGTTGGTCTGAACGCATTCATTGCAGGTCGTGCAGCGGGGCGTCTCGATCCAGGGCGATCCATCGCTGACCGGGTCAACCGCCGGCGCCTCGACCTCGGCTTCGACCGCTGCCGTGGCAAGCTCGGCATTGGCCGGGGCAGGGGGCTCGGCGTGCTCGACCGGGGTGGTCTTGCGTGCCTCGTCCTCCCGCCGCAGCCGGTCATCGGCCAGCGCACGGATGGCGTGGGAGTTGTTGATCCCGCCCGTCTCGAGAAGGCGTTTCCAGCCGTCGAGACAACGCCGCGCTGCTTCCGTGATCTTGCCGTCGATACCGACACGGAACAGCCCGCCCTTGGGATTCACAACCGAAACGTAGGGCGTATGGAGCCGCTGCTGCGTAGCGTCGAGCTTCAGCCATACATTGACCGGCAACATCTCATCGGACCATTCGGAATGTTCGATCGCGTGGCAGAACCGGGCATAGCGTCGGTCGCAGACCGCGAAGTCGACAAAGGTGAAGGCCTGATCCTCCTGAACTCTCTGTCCCTCCGCGTCTTCGTAGTCGAAGCCATGCAACGGCCAGTCCATGTCCGTCTGCGGGTTGCCCGCGAGATCGAAGCGTGCCGCCCAGTCATCGCCTGCCGACGGATCGTAGGTGAAGCTTGGGAAGGCGCGGGATTCGGTGGCCGCGGCCGAGAGGATATAGGGCGCGACTTCGGGCATGCTCGGCGTGGCACCCGAATAGAGGCAGAACAAGGCCGGCCCCTCGTAGCGCATGCCGCGCTCCAGCGCGTCGTTCATCTTGTGGATATGCGCCGCCGTTGTCTGCAGCACGAAGGCGTTGTTCAGCCCCATCGCCATCGCCGCTAACCGCGCCGTGCCGGCGCCGAAACTGTTCTGCGGCGGCTCGGGTGAGGTCGGACCAAGCAGGTCGTCGACCTGGATCAGCACCGTGATCGGAAGCCCGCAGGCCAGCGCCTCGTAGCTGCGCGCGATCTCCGCCGAGAGCGTTTCGCCGTCGCGCAGGCATACCAGCGCGGAAGGCAGCAGGCCGATCTGTTCTGCCGAGAGGTCGCTGGTCTCGAAGCGCTCGAAGATCGGGTCATGAAGCTCCGGGCGATACTTGTTCTCCACCTCCAACTCGGCAACTGTCACCGCCTTGGTGAATTCGAGCACATCTGGCAGCCGGTCCCGATAGGCGTCCAGCGCATCCGAGCAATTGTCGAAGCTGTAGCTATAGGGGTCGCGCCGTTCCGGTCCGCGATCCGAGGCCCGTCCAGGCGCGAAGAAAGGTTGCTCCTTGAGCACACGAAGCGCGTGTTCGATCCGGGCGACCCGGTCCGCTGGCAAACGATCCTCGGGGCGTGCGCGGTGCAGCACATCCGAGAGTACGCCGAAATCGATCTCGCCATCGGCGGTGGCCCCCATGGCTGAAGCCAGCGCGCCGGCGTCATGCGCCTCGTCGGATTTCATGTGGTCCGACTTGAGGATGTCGCTCAGCCGCAGGATCAGCCCATCGACGATCTTGCGGAAGCGCCGTGCCTTGGCTGCCTGCTTGGCGCTCCAGGCGTGGCCCAGCACCTTGCCGGGGGTGGCGGCGTCGCAGCCGATGACCATCCCGTCCAGAGGAAGCTTCTTGCGCGCGGTCTCGAGGTTGTTGTCGATCTCGCCGAAGGGCGCCTGGCCCTCGCGTTCGACCATCTCTGCCGCCGCTTCGCGCCAGAGATCCGACAGCCGGCCCTCCTCGTTCGCCATCACCTTGCGGCGGATATCCTCCTCGAGACGAAGCACCTGTTGGCGCAACGCTTCGCCGGTCAGATCCGCCGGGGCGACCTTCTGCAACGTGTCGTCGATGATGCGGCTGAGCGGACGCAAGAGCGGTGCGCCCTCGGCCCGGTCGATCAACACCAACGGGTAGTCATGACGCAGTTCGGCCAGATCGCCGAAGCGGGCATAGAGCGCCGGGCGCAACGGCACGGAAACCGGTTCGCGCGCGGCGGGATTAGGAGAAATTCGTCCGTGTTCCATGATCTTACGCCTCGCCTTCGGCAGGCCAGATCCCGACCTTGTCGAATTCTTCGTTCAGCACCGTCTCGACCAGCGCCGGCGTGTTCGGGCGTTCGCCCGCGCGCAGCTCGTCGTAGCAGGGCACCTCCGGGTTCTGGTAGAGGATGCCCACGGGCACCTCGTCCGGCATCGCCGCCAGCGCGAGCGCGCGGGCCATGTCGCGCGGGTCATGCGTCTCCTGGTTCTTGTAAACCCGGCTCATCTCCGGGCGCAGCCGCAAGCCGTCGCCATGGGTCAGGATGCGTGTGCGCGCGGGGTCCTGCATCCAGGCGTCGAAATGGTGGTCCATGAAATTCGGACAGCGCTGCAGGATGCGGATGAAGGAGAAGCCCTTGTGATGATAGGCCTTTTGCAGCACCTCGTAGAGCAGCTCCGGAATCCAGTCGACCACCTGGGCAACGAAGGAGACATTCGCGATCCCCAGCGTCACGGTCAGCGGGTTGAGCGGGTTCAGCGATGCGCCGGTCGGTGTGGTGTTGGTCGAAAGCCCCTTCGGCGAGGTCGGCGAGGCCTGTTTCTTGGTCAGCCCGTAGACGTTGTTGTCATGCAGCAGCATCGTCATGTTCATGTTGTAGCGCACCGCATGTAGCCAATGCGCAGCCCCGATGGAGCAGCAATCGCCGTCCCCGGTGGTGATGAACACGCTCAGATCCGGCCGGCGGATCTTGATCCCCTCGGCAATCGGCAGGGCGCGGCCATGGATGCCGTGGAAGCCATAGGCATTCATGTAATGCGGAAGGCGCGAGGCGCAGCCGATGCCGGAGACGCAGACCGTCTTCTCCGGCGGCAGCTGCTCGTCGCGGCATAGGCGCTGCATCGCGGTCAGGATCGCGGTGTCGCCGCAGCCGGTGCACCAGCGCGGCGCGATCGAGCTCTGGTAATCGCCGATCTCGTAATCGGTCTGGACCATCTGGGCCAGGCTCTGGCTCATGGAGGCGGTCATTGGGTTTCTCCCCGGGCCTGGTTGAGTTTCGCAAGGGCGGCATCGTGGATCTCGCCGGGTTTGAGCGGCTGTCCGCGGGCATTGCCCCAGCAATCGACATCCACCAACCAGCGCGACCTGAGCAGCATCGCCAGGTGCGAGTAGCGGCGGTTGTTGCTGTCGATCAGCGGGTCCGAAACCGGGTCGTTCCAGTTGTTCTCGATGGTCATGACGCGGTCGAAGCGCTTCATCACCTCGTCGATCCCCGAGGCCATGGGCTGCAGGAACTTGAGATGCAGCGAGGAGACCTTGTGGCCCTCGGCGCGCAGCCGGCTGACGGCTTCCTGCATCGCGCCACGGGTCGAGCCCCAGCCGAGCAGCAGAAGCTCGCCCTCGTCGCCGCCGAAGACCGGCTCGAGGCGCAGCGTCTTCTGGAAGGCCGCGAGCTTGCGGGAGCGGTTGAGCAAGCCCTCTTCGTTGATCTGCGGATCATAGGCGACATGGCTGTCGCGGTCATGGGCGAGGCCCGTCAGGCAATGCATGCCGTTCGGCTGGCCGGGGATGAACCGCGTGGCGATGCCGGTCCGCTCGTCCCAGTCATAGGGGCGTGCATGGTCCGGCACGGCGCTCTGGTTGACCGGCGGTGCCAGCCAGTCGGCGCGGAAATCCGGTCGTTTGAAGGGCTGCTGCGCGGTCGCCAGCGCGGCGTCCGAAAGGATTACCACCACCATGTTGAAGGTCTCCGCGATCTTGCGCGCGGTGATGACCGAGTGGAAGCAGTCCTCGATGGAAGAGACTGCCATGACCACCTTCGGCGCGTCGCCATGGGAGCCGAACATGGCGGACATCAGGTCCCCTTGCTCGACCTTGGTCGGCAGGCCGGTCGACGGTCCGCCCCGCTGCACGTTGATGATCACGAGCGGGATTTCGGACATCACGGCGAGGCCGATGGCTTCCTGCTTGAGCGAGAGGCCCGGCCCGGAGGTGATCGTCACGGCGCATTTGCCGGCATAGGAAGAGCCGATGGCGAAGGCGCAGGCAGAGATCTCGTCCTCGGCCTGATGCACGACGCAGCCGACTTTCTCGAAAATCGAGGAGAGGTAATGCGAGGCCGAGGTTGCCGGCGTGATCGGATACATCGCGCAGACTTCCATGCCAGAGGCGACCGTCCCGAGAGCCAGCGCGGCATTTCCGTTCATCACCACCTGTTTCTCGGCCACAGGCGGGGCGGGGATGCTGTAGGCGAGGTCAAGGTTGGTCTCGGCCCATGCACGGCCCGCGTCCAGCAGCTCGATATTGGCATTGATGATCCGCTGATCCTTCTTGGCGAAGATATAGCGAACCTGCGCTTGCGCTTTGTCATGATCCAGAGAGTAGATCGCGCAGAGCATGCCGAGCACGAACATGTTCTTGCCCTTGCGCGGATCGGGTACGTATTTCTGGCACTCTGCCCCCATCGGCACTTCGATGAGCTTGTAGCCCTGCTCGCGCACCTCGGCACAGACTTTGAGATAGGCGGTCGCGACAGAAGCATCCCGGTCTTTTTCCCAGGCACTCTCGATCAGGATGGTCGCTCCCGGCTTGACCTCGCCGGCGCGCAGCCGGCTCAGCAGGACCTGCTCGTTGAAAGCGACGACGAGATCGGCCTGATCCCCGATATTGGTCACCGGTTCGGCCGCCATGCGCACCCGGTTGCCAGAAGCTCCGGCAATGGAGCGTTGTGGCGGCTGGATCTCGGCGGGAATGATCTCCACCGTCCAGATCCCCATGCCGCTGCGCGCCGCGATCGAGGCCAGCGACTGGCCGCAACGCTGCGCCCCTTCGCCCGAATCCGAGACAATCTCGACGATGTGTTCCGGGATCACCTCCGCGGGCCGGCCTCGTACCGGACGCTCCTCCGAAGGTTTCTCCAGAACCTGCGTGCTCTCCGATGTCATTTTACTGCTCTTCCCTTAGATCTGCCGCAGATGGACGAAGTTCTTCTCGGACATGTCGATGCCGAAAAGCGTGTTCTCGAAGCCGGTATTTTCCGGCTCGTAGACGCTCATTGAATCGCGGATGCCGAGATAGCGCCGGATGCTCGCCGCCGCGCGACGGCCCGCCCCCATTGCCAGGATCACCGTCGCCGCGCCCGTGACGATATCGCCCCCGGCATAGACGCCGGCCAGCGAGGTCGCGAGCTCGTCATCCGTGTCGATATAGCCCCATTTGTTGAGCTGGACATTCGAGGTCTGTCCAAGAATCGGGTTGGGCGAGGTGCCGATGGCATAGACCACTGTGTCGGCCTCGAACTCGAACTCGCTGCCCGGTACGGGCACCGGCCGCCGCCGACCCGAGTCGTCCGGCTCACCAAGCTCCATGCGCAGGCAGCGCATCGCGCGCACATTGTTGTTGGCGTCGCCCAGCAGCTCGACGGGCGCCGTCAGCCAGTGGAACTCGATGCCTTCTTCCTGCGCGTGGTGCAGTTCCTCCAGTCGCGCCGGGCATTCGGCTTCGGTGCGCCGGTAGACGCAATGTACCTCTTCGGCGCCGAGTCGTTTCGAGACCCGCATCGCGTCCATCGCGGTATTGCCCGAGCCGATTACGGCGATTTTCTTGCCGACCTCGAGCGGCGTGTCGAACTTCGGGAAATCGCCGGCATGCATCAGGTTGCAGCGCGTCAGCAACTCGTTGGCCGAGAGCACGCCGTTGAAGTTCTCGCCGGGGATGTCCATGAATTTCGGGGTGCCCGCGCCGGTGCCGATAAAGACGGCGTCAAAGCCCATCTCTTCCAGCATCTGCTCGACGGTGAAGAGCCGCCCAACCAGCGTGTTGCAGCGGATTTCGACGCCAAGCGCCTCAAGATTTGCGATCTCGGCATCGACCACCGAATTGGGCAGCCGGAACTCCGGGATGCCGTAGCGCAGCACGCCGCCGGGCGCATGCAGCGCCTCGAACACCGTGACCTTGCAGCCAGCCTTGGCCAGGTCCGCCGCGCAGGCCATGCTTGCGGGGCCCGAGCCGACAATGCCGACCTTGAAGCGGTTCGGTGCGACATGGCTTTTCTTGCGCCAGCCTTGCTCGATTGCCTTGTCGCCAAGCCAACGCTCCAGCCGCCCGATGGCAACCGGTTCCAGCCCGCCGCTCACCGCGACCGCGCAGACGCCCTCGCACTGGTCTTCCTGCGGACAGACCCGTCCGCAGACAGCCGGCAGGAAGGTCGAGTCCGTCAACACGTCCCAGGCGCCCTGGTAGTCGGATTTCAGCATCTTCTGGATGAAGCCGGGAATGTCGATCTCCACCGGGCAGCCGGCAACGCAGGCCGGCTCCGGGCAGATCAGGCAGCGCTCGCACTCGACCAGCGCGTTCTGCTGGTCGAAGCCCAGCGAGACCTCGTCGAAACTCGTCGCCCGGATCTCGGCGTCGAGCACCGGCATGGGCGCGCGTTCCTGCGGGATCGAGCGGATCGTCTTGCGTGCCATCTCAGCGGCCCTCCTCTTGGGGCTGCAACCGCTTGCAGCTGTCCGACCAGCTTTCCATTGCTGCCGCCTCCTGCGGCCGATAGCGCTGCAGGCGCGCCATCAGGTCGTCGAAATCCACCGCGTGGCCGTCGAAATCCGGTCCGTCGACACAGGCGAACTTGATCTTGTTGTCCACCCGCACACGGCAGCCGCCGCACATCCCTGTGCCGTCCACCATGATCGGGTTGAGGCTCACCATCGTCTTGACCCCATGGGGCCGCGTCGTCTCCGCGCAGGCCCGCATCATTATCGGCGGCCCGATGGCAACAACCTCATCGATATCGCCATGAGTCGTTATCGCAGTTTCGATGCCTTGGGTTACCAAGCCCTTGATGCCGGCCGTGCCATCATCGGTGCAGATCACGAATTCGTCGCAAACGGACCGGAATTTCTCTTCCCAGAAGACGAGGCTGGCGGAGCGGAAGCCCACGACGCCGATCACATAGGCACCGGCCTCCTTGAATGCGCGCGCCTGCGGGAAGATCGGCGCCACGCCGAGACCGCCGCCGACACAGACGACCTTCTTCGCGTGCGAAACTTCGCTCGGGATGCCCATCGGGCCGGCGAGGCCGAAGAGCGTCTTGCCGACCTGGCAGCGCGTCTGCATCTCGCGGCTCGACTTGCCGACGGCCTGGATCACCAGCGTGACCGTACCCTTGTCGCGATCGAAATCGGCGATTGTGAGCGGGATGCGCTCGCCGTGATCGTCGAGCATGACGATGACAAACTGACCCGGACGCGCCGCACGCGCCATCTGGGGATGTTCGACCTCGAGCAGGAAGGTCGTGTCCGAAAAATCGGTCCGGGTCACGATGGGGAACCCCGTCGCGTTGCTCATTTCGTCACTGTGCATGATTTTCTGCCCTGGCTGGTCGGCCGGGGCGCTCCCTTGGCTGTCGCTACTGGACATGCGCGCGCTCCTCCTTCGCATCGCATAGGCCCAGGCCGGGGTCGTCGGGCGCCTTGCGGCGTGCGGCCCAGACCCGGACTCGACTGAGGTGAAGCTACGCACCCCGCGCGGAGGTACCTTGATACGGATCAATTAAGCAAACGTTTTCGCGGCTGTGCCGAATTGGTCGCAGGCGGCGTTGGAATGTCAGGGTTGCAACTGGTTGCAACCGGGCGTTTGCAGGCGCGTTCCTCTTGCAGGTGGGTCGCGTTCAAAGGCCAGAAGTCCGTGTCGAAGAACGTGATGCCGTGTCGCATGCGCCCGGTTTCACTGCGCTCAATCGGCTCGATTTCCCGCTCGAAGGAGCGATCATGGGGAAGGCGCATCGGTCCGGCCCGACGTCCTCCGCCACGCCCTCCGCCCACTTCCGCCCTTCCCCCGAGGCGCGCGCTTGGATACGCAGAGACCGAAGCATCAGCGGGAGAACAGATATGCAAATGGCGGATCTCGGAGACGTGGCGCTGCATTGGCGCGAAGATGGGACCCCGTCAGGGCCGCCGGTGGTCTTCGCCAACTCGCTGGGCACAGATCTGCGCATCTGGGACGCTGTTGTTGCCCGGCTGCCGCAGAAATACCGCGTCATCCGCTATGACATGCGCGGTCACGGCCTCTCCGACTGCCCGCCCGCGCCCTATTCGATGGGCGCGCTGGTTCGGGACGCGGAACGGCTGCTGGACCTGCTAGCGGTCAAGGACTGCGTCTTCATCGGACTCTCGGTCGGCGGCATGGTCGCACAAGGGCTCGCGGCCAAGCGGCTGGATCTGGTGCGTGCCATGGTGCTCTCCAACACCGCTGCCAAGATCGGCACCCGTGAAACCTGGGCCGACCGCATCGCCGGCATCGAAGCTGGCGGCATCGAGGCCATGGCGGACGGGATCATGGAGAAATGGTTCACCCGCGCCTTCCGCGAGACCGCCGAGCTGAAGCTCTGGCGCAACATGGTCACACGCTCGCCGCAGGAGGGCTATGTCGGCACCTGCCACGCCATCGCGGGGACCGACTTCTACAGCTCGACCGCTGCGCTCACCTTGCCGACGCTTGCCTTCGCCTGTTCCGAGGACGGCTCGACCCCGCCCGATCTCGTTCGGGAGACGGCGGAGTTGATCAGGGGCTCCGAGTTCCACCTGCTGCGCGCCGCCGGTCATATTCCCTGCGTTGAGCAGCCCGATGCCTATTCCGACCGGCTCCAGCAGTTCCTGACCGCAATCGGCCATTGAGAGGCCCGTCTTGAACGACACCGCCGACCATTCGAAACCCGGCCCGGCACCCGGCGGCCACCGGCTCCCACTCGCCTTCATCCTGATGACGCTGGTCATCGACGCGATGGGGATCGGGCTGATTCTGCCGGTCATGCCGGAGCTGATCCGCGACGTGAATGGCGGCTCGCTGGGAGAGGCGGCGGTCTGGGGCGGGATTCTGGCCACCGGGTTCGCAGTGATGCAATTTCTCTTCGGCCCGGTGCTCGGCTCGCTCTCGGACGCTTTCGGGCGCCGCCCCGTTCTGCTGATCTCGCTTGCGGTGATGTCCGCCGACTACCTCGTGATGGCGGTGACCGGATCGATCTGGATGCTGCTGGCCGCGCGCATTGTCGGCGGCATCCTCGCGGCGACCCATTCCACCGCCATGGCTTTCGTCGCCGATATCTCGCGCCCCGAGGACAAGGCGCCCCGCTTTGCGCTGACCCATGCCGCCTATGGCGTCGGTTTCGTTATCGGCCCGGCGATCGGCGGGTTGCTCGGCGCCTTCGGCCCGCGCGCGCCCTTCATCGCCGCCGCCATCCTCGCCGCGCTCAACATGGTGCTGGGCTGGTTTGTGCTGCCCGAAACCGTGACGGACCGCATCCGCCGCCCCTTCACCTGGCGCCGCGCCAATCCGTTCGGCGCGATCCTGCATGTCGGCAAGCTGCCCGGCCTCGGCCGCCTCCTCGCCGTGCTCGCGATCTACGAGTTCGCACTCTACGTCTACCCGGCCATCTGGGCCTATTTCACGCCGGTCCGCTTCGGGTGGGACACGACGATGGTGGGGGCGTCGCTGGCGCTGTTCGGCATTGGCTACACGATCGTGCAGGCGGGGCTGGTCCGCCCCTTCCTGCGCACTTTCGGCGAGAATGGCACGATCCTCTTCGGCCTCACTTTCGAGGTCGGGCTGTTGACCGCGCTCGGACTGATCACCTCCGGCACGCTTGCGCTCATCCTCACCCCGATCTCCGCGCTCGGCTCGCTCGCCGTTCCCGCGTTGCAGGGCGTCATGTCCCAACAGGTCCCCGACGATGCGCAGGGCGAGTTGCAAGGCGTCATAACCTCGACCATCTCGCTGGCCACCGTGCTCGCACCGCTGGTCATGACCCAGGTCTTCTACTTCTCGACACGAGAAGAGGCGAGTTTTCACATGCCCGGTCTCGCATTTCTGCTCGCCGCGGCGCTCATGGTCGGGTGCGTTCTGCTGTATATTGCGGGTTCGGACAGAAGATCTGACACGGCGCGTTGAAACGGATGGATGAGGACGGGCAGGCTCCGGCATCCATCCAAGCGGTTCGGAGCATGCGGAAAGCACCACTCAGTGGTCGCGCGGGCCGGTCTGCGGGGGGCAGGGGCGCTTCTTTCCCGCTGCATTGCATGTCCACCTTGCCAGATCGGGAATAAGGCGTAACCTGAACGTGCGGCCCGCGCATTCGGTCGCAAGTGACAGATTAGAGGATGTCTCCATGCCGTTTTTCCGCCTTGCCGTTCCGGCCGTTTTCCTTGCCGCGCTGGCAGCCTGTACCGACGTTGTGATCGATCCGCCCGAGGTCGCCACCTGCAAGGCCGCCGTCTCCGCCGCGGCGGGCACCGGCGGCACTCCGGCCCTGGTCTCGAATGAGAGCCTGATCGATGGTCGCCTGGTCACGCTTCAAGACAGCGCCACCGGCACCAACTGGAACTGTATCCTGGATGCAAGCGGTGCAGTCGAGCAGGTCGATATCGCCTCCTGACGCGCCGCGTTCAGGATCCGATGACCCGGTCATAGAGGCGGCTCCGGCCGCCAAGCGCGGCCTGCGCCCAGCCGGCCGCGACACCGAGCGAGCGGACCCCGCGCAGGCGGGTGTCGCTCCCGGTCACCAGCCCCGCGAGCCAGCGCAGCGCGCCGCCGCCCCCTTTGGCGAGGATGTGGAACAGGGCCTTGCCGAGGATCGGCTTGCCCTTCGCGCGGTATTCGAACTCGATCTTGGCAAGCGTCTGTGACTTGGCCCGGCGGAAGAGATAGCCCGCCGTCAGCCGGGCGCGCGGCATCTCTTCCTCGACCACAGCCGCCGCGATCCAGCCCGTTCTCAGCCCGGCCTCCACGGCCTGCCGCGACAAGCGCGTGTCCGAGCCGCCGGTCATCCGCAGCGCCTCGTCGAAGCGCAGCCCGACCTCTCGGGCGGCGGCGAGGCGACAGATCCAGTTATTTGTCGGCAGGTCGCGGGGAGCCATCTGCGCGGCCATACGCGTCTGCCGTTCCTCCGCCATGCGCGTATAGTAATCCATCATCGCTTGCTCGCTGCGCGTCAGTGCCCCGTCCGGCGCAACCGGGACAACCGGCCCCGCCGCAAGATCGGCCCCGGCCCTGACGGCGCCAGCATGGAGTTCGGCGAGCCAGTCCGGGCGCACGGTCTCGTCGTCATCGACAAAGACCAGCCAGTCCGCGCCCATTTCCAGTGCGCTGTCGAGTGCGCGGTTGCGGGCGAAGGGGATGCCGAGCTCCGGCTCGTTCAGCAGGTGCAGCGGTCCGGGCAAGGTGGCGGCGGGCGGGGCGAGGCTCAGCGTCTCGGCGTTCTCGACGACGATGAAATCGAGCTCCGTATCCTCGGGCGGGGTGATCCGCGCCAGCGAGTCCAGCAACCGGCCGAGCATGACGGGGCGATTGCGTGTCACCGTGGCCACGACGATCCTGTCACCCATCCTGTCCGCTCTCCCCTTGTCGTGCCGGACCCTGTCCGGCTCCACGCGCCGATGTCAAGCCGTTGCACAGCCGGCGCTTGCGCGGCCCTTGCCGCTCTGCCACGCTGAGGCCAGACGAGGGAGGGAAGCCATGTCGCGTATCGCGCCCGCATTGTCGCTGGGGATCGAGGAAGAATACCTGCTCGTCGACCGGGAGAGTCTGGAACTGGCCAATGCGCCCAAGGCGCTGATCGAGGAATGCCAAGGCGCCATGCAGGGGCAGGTCAGCCCGGAATTCCTGCAATGTCAAATCGAGGTCGGCACCAAGGTCTGCCATGACATCTCCACCGCCCGTGACGAGCTGAAGCGGCTGCGTTCGACCGTGGCGCGCTGCGCGGGGCGCCACGGGTTGGCGCCGATCGCCGCCTCCTGCCATCCCTTCGCCGACTGGAAGCAGCAGATGCATACCGACAAGAGCCGGTATAACGAGCTGGAACAGGCACTGGCCGGTGTCGCGCGGCGTCTGCTGATCTGCGGTATGCATATCCATGTCGGTGTCGAAAGCCCGGCACAGCGCATCGACCTGATGAACCAGCTCACCTATTTCCTGCCGCACCTGCTGGCGCTCTCGGCCAGTTCGCCCTTCTGGATGGGGCAGGATACCGGGCTCGCGAGCTACCGGCTGACCGTTTTCGACAACCTGCCCCGCACCGGCCTGCCGCCGCAGCTCAACTCCTGGGCCGAGTTCGAACGGATGACCGGCGCGCTGGTCGATCTCGGAATCATCGAGGACAGCTCGAAAATCTGGTGGGACCTGCGCCCCTCCTCGCGCTTCCCGACCATTGAAACGCGGGTCTGCGACGTGCCCACGCGGCTGGAACACACGTTGACCATTGCCGCGCTGACGCAGTGTTTCACGCGGATGCTCTGGCGGCTGGCGGCGCGCAACCAGCGCTGGCGGCTCTATGACAACGTGCTGATCGGGGAGAACCGCTGGCGCGCGCAACGCTACGGGCTGAATGAGGGGATGATCGATTTCGGGCAGCGGGAGATTGTGCCTTTCACGCTGCTGGCCGAAGAGATGGTGGAGGTCCTGGCCGAGGATGCCGAGGCGCTCGGCTGCCTTTCGGAAGTCGAGGCCGTGCAGCAACTCGTGGCTGATGGCAACTCGGCGGACCGGCAACGCGCGGTCTATAACGAGGGGCTTGCGGCCGGCGCGGGTGCGGAAGCGGCCACACGAGCCGTGGTGAAGGACCTGATCGAGGCGTTTCACGACGGATTGTGAGCCCGGTTTGACCTGCAGCAACGACAGTTTCGACCTGACGCGCCATGATCTCCGGGATGCTGCCCGGAGCGATCGCGATGTTGGAGAGTGTCACCTTCTGGTTCGTCCAGGTGCCCGGCTGGGCGCTGTTTGGCTATCTTGCCATCGCCCAATGCCCGGCGGCGATCCGATACGAGATCGGGGTCCGCATGGGGTCGCAGGAACCCGAGGAACGCATCACCCGGGTCGGTCGGGCTTTCTGGTGGGGGCTCGCCGTCGCGGATCTCGTCTTCTACACGCCGCTGCTCGGCCTCGCCCTGCTGGGCCAGGCTCTTGGCGCGCCCTGGGCGCCAGCGCTGCTGGCCGCAGCCCTCGGCGTAACGGTCTATTGGCCGATTGCCAGCCTCGCGACGGTGGCGGATGCCCGTGGCGCGCCGGGCTGGTCGCTGCCCAAGGAACGCGATTACTGGAGGGTCCTGCCGGTTATCGCCGGATGGGGCGCGCTGGCGCTGCTTCTGGTCACCTTCGCCGCTTGACGGTACAGGGGAGCGCATGACGTCCCGCCCCAAGGAATCCGATCTCTATTTGCCGGTGAAGGCCTTCCTCGAAGCCCAGGGCTACGAGGTGAAGGCAGAGGTCGGCGCGGCCGATGTGGTCGCCTGTCGTGTGGGCGAGGCCGATCCGGTGATCGTCGAGCTGAAGACAGGTTTCTCTCTGGTCCTGTTTCACCAGGCAATCGCGCGCCAGTCGATCAGCGATTTCGTCTATATTGCCGTGCCGCGCGGGCCGGGGCGGCGCTTCATGAAGGCGTTGAAAGAGAACCGCAGCCTCTGTCGACGGCTGGGGATCGGGCTTATCACGGTGCGGCTCAAGGACGGGCATGTCGAAGTGCATCTGGACCCTGCGCCCTACGCGCCGCGACAGGTCAAGGCGCGCAAGGGGCGGCTGCTGCGCGAATTCGCCCGCCGCGAGGGCGATCCGAATGTCGGCGGGTCGATGCGGCGCGGGCTGGTGACGGCCTATCGGCAGGACGCGATGCGCATCGCCGCCCATCTTGCGCAGAACGGGCCGAGCCGGGGCGCGGCGGTGGCCCGGGCGACCGGTGTCGAGACGGCGACGCGGATGATGGCCGACGATCACTATGGCTGGTTCGAACGGGTGGAGCGTGGGATCTACGGTCTGACGCCCAATGGCGTCAAGGCACTTGATGCGTTCGCGCGCAGTCGTGGCGGCTCGTGACCGCCCGTCGCCCAACCGTCGAGATGCCTCAGGTCGCAGGAATGGCAAGACTGCCGGCCATCCGGCCTTTCGCCCGCACCGTTGCAGTCAGTCGGAGCTGAAACCAAGCGCGGTCATCTCGGTCAGATGTCGCCTGACGGTGCCTTCGCGCCGTGGACAGTTGAACCGGATGAACTGCGGGTCCGCGCGCCAACCGCCGGGGAGGCCCAGAACATAGCTGTTGCCCGGCCGCAGGCCCGTGGCGTGGTAGCTTCGTGTCTTTCCGGTGCCTTTGGACCGCAGGGCGAATTGCCTGATCTCGTTGCGGCTCTCGTTGCGCAGGACCACATGGTCCAGAACAAATGTGTCAATAGAGCCCTTTGGATTCAAGGGGTTGCGGGGTACTTTGGCGGCGAAGCCTCGAGCCGCGTGGACCACTCCGACGGCCTCGCACCGCCCATTGGTCACGACCACCTTGCCGGTGCCTGAAGCCTGCCCGCCTGTGCCGAGGTTTGCGGCGATGATCCCGCCCGCACGGCAGCGGGTCCAGTTCTTGTCCGGCGGTGTCAGCCAGGCAAGGCACCCATCGGCGCCGATCTTCCCTCGGGCCTCGACCCTGCCGAACGGGTTCTGCGCGACCAACGTGAAATCGCCCGTGGATGCACCGCTGCCGAAACTCCCATTCAGCACGGGCGGCCAGCCGAAAGTTCCGTCGGGCAACTGGCTGCGGGAGTCCACCGGTTGACCGTTCGAGAACAGGTAGACACGGTCGGTATTTTGGACCCGCCAACTCAGGTAGATCCAGTCCCGACCATCTTTCCGGACTTTCTCATAGGAAAAAACGTCAATGACAGGGGCCTCCTGCTGGGCGCGGGCTTCGGAGGTCAGGGACAAAAAAAGGGCTGTCACGCAAACAAACACGATCAGTCTAAAAGCGGTAGACATTGAAATACTCCTCAAAGAAATAACTTACCCTACGTAACACAAAATGGCCCGAGCCGACACCGTCTGGGTCTCGAATGGCGTGAAACTGTTCAAACGCCACGGCCTCGACAAGGGCAACGAAGTCAGGTGACGACTGGCGGCAAGCTCTGTGATGACGCCAAAGAGCCGATCCGACGGCGTGTCCGTGTCGATATCCCGGTCCTGGGCATCCGCTGATCTGGCCAGTTCTTCGTTGGAGTATCAGTGCCGTGCCAGATCCCTGAAGGTGGATGGGAGCAATGCCTTGCCGGCAGCCGCCGGCAACCCGGTGCGTCGGGTCCCCAACATGCATTGGCAAAGACCGGCTCAATTTCGCGTGTGCCGCCCCTGATCCTCTGGACCGCGCGGCCGGTCTCTGCCAAATCGGCTGCGAACAGGCAAGCAATCGAGCTGATTTCATGACCCAGGATATCTCCCGCCGCCGCGCCCTGGCCGGACTGGCTACCCTTCCCGTACTCGCCGCCCCGTCGCTTCTGCGCGCGCAAGGGCTCGGAGCGCTGGATCGGCCAGAGACCGGCGCGACCCGCAATATTTCCAGCTTCACCACACGCAACTGGAACGATCACTTCGAAACACTCGGCCTTGGCGCCATCGTCTGCGACGTCGACAGCCGGGCGCTGACCTATTGGGGGCCGGATGGCAATTTCCGGGTCTACCCGACCTCGGTGCCCAAGACCGAGGACCTGACACGGCGCGGCTATTCCGAGATCGTGCGCAAGAAGGTCGGACCGACCTGGACGCCCACCGCCTCGATGCGCGAGGCCGATCCGGACCTGCCGCAATCCGTGGAGCCCGGGCCGGACAATCCGCTGGGTACCCATGCCATGTATCTCGACTGGCCGGCCTACCTGATCCACGGCACGCATGACACGCGCAAGATCGGTCGCCCGTCCTCCTCGGGCTGTTTCGGCCTCTACAACGAGCAGGTCGCCCAGCTCTTCCCGCTGGTGGCCATCGGCACCCAGGTCCGGGTGATCTGAGCGGCGTTGCAGGCGGGGCAGGGCGCGCGCTAGTCTGGGCCCATGTGTGGACGACTGGTCAATCTCCTGCCCAACGAGGCGATGGCGCGGCTTTTCGATGCGGCGCCCTCGAATGACCTGCCCGTGGGCGAGCGCTACAATATCTGCCCGACCAACCAGATCGCCGTTGCGGTCTCGGCGGAAGGTCAACGGCGCTTGCGACCGATGCGCTGGGGCTTCCTGCCGCATTGGTACACGGCACCCAATGACGGCCCGCTTCTGATCAACGCCCGCGCCGAAACCATCGCCGAAAAACCCGCCTTCCGCGACGCCGTCCGGCAGCGGCGCTGTCTTGTCGCCGCGACAGGGTTCTATGAATGGACGAAGGGCACGGATGGGGCGCGGTTGCCCTGGTATATCCGGCCGGCCGACGGTGCGCCGATGGTGCTGGCCGGGATCTGGCAGGATTGGGAGGCGGGCGGCGAGCGGCTGAGCTGTGTCGCCCTTGTCACCTGCGCGGCCGGCGGTGGCATGGAAGAGCTGCATCACCGCATGCCGGTGATCCTGTCGGAGCCGGATTGGCCGCTCTGGCTGGGCGAGGCGGGGCATGGCGCGGCCGTGTTGATGAAACCCGCCCCGGCCGGGTGTCTGACCTGGAACCGGGTTGGCACGGAGGTCAATTCCAACCGGGCCTCCGGAGCAGGGCTGCTGGAGCCGCTGCCGGCCTGAAGCGAGACGATCAGCGGAGCCGACCCGCCGTCAGAACCGGTAGTTCCAGAGGATCGCCGGGCCGCTCAATTTGTATTCCGTAATGAGATCATCACCGCCGAGATCCCATTCCATATGCCGGTAGCCGAAGACGAGATCGCTGCGGTTGAACTCGTAGCCGATGCCGGCCCAGGCCTGCCAGGTAAGGTTCGACTGGCCGGTGCCGATATCAAAGGCGAAGGGCACGAACCAGTCCTCGTTGATATCCGCTCGCCCGTTCACACCGATCGTAAGATCCCAGCTGTCCTGATACCCGCTCGCGCGCCGTTTCTGACGAGGGCCGTCCGCCTTCAACTCGGTGTCGAGCCCCAGGTAGCGCCCGCCAAGCGTGCCGTAGAGCCGATAGCTGTCTGTCTCGACAAGCCGATAGGAGGCGCCGAAATTGAGCACCGATTGTTCGACGGTCATTTCGACATCGACATCAATGCCGCCCGCCGGTGCGCCCGGCAGCACTTCGAAGGAGATCGCGTTATCGGCGCTGATATGGGCGTAGTTGCCTTCGACATACCAGCCCCAGTCGCCCCGCCGGGCCACGACACCGCCCATCAATGCGAAGTTCAGATTTTCGAGCAGTTGGTCAAAGCCGATCTCGAATTCGGCCCCCAGGGCCTCGCCTGAGACCTCGGTGCCCCAGCCATAGATTTTCAGCTCATAGGACCAGCTGTCGGTCGCTACCGGAGCGGGCGCCGCGTCCTGCGCCGTCGCGGCTTGTGTGAAGAGCGCGAGCGTTGCGAGCGTGAGTGTCGTGAGATGCTTCATTGCTTGCCTTTCCATTTCGTTTCCTGAACGGGACGTCCGGCTGGATGCCGTCAGTCGACAATGGTTACGACAAGACCGTCGCCCTCCGTGCCTTGGCGGCGTCTGGTCTCGACACCACGCTGACAGTTGAGCGGACGGTTGGCAAGCAAGCGTGTCTGTCCGAACGCATCAGGTCGCATGCTGGACGTCGACGGTTGCGAAGGTGCAACCATGGGGCGACGCGGACATGGCCGGGCGTAGACGTCCCGGTGAGGTTCCTCGGCATGCTCCCGCCGAAAACCCATGCAATTCGGAGAAAGACCGCCGGTCTGTTCCGCCACAACGCTTTTCTTTGCGTTTCAGGGACTCGACGTCTTGGAACTCTCGTGCGCAACCCATAGTTTAGCGCTACCGATCCTATCGGATGCCGTGACATATTTGGATACCGCGATGACTCAACCCAACCTGACCGACGATCAGATCCGCGAAGCCGCCTATCTCTTCTGGCTTGAAGAAGGCCAGCCGCATGGGCGCGACGAGGCGCACTGGCTGAAAGCCATTGATGCCCTGTCCGCTCCCCAGCCGAAGAAGAAGGCGCGCAAGGCGCCGGCCAAACCGCGTGCCTCGAAAAGCGCTTCGAAACCGGCCTCGTCCAAGGCCGCGACTGCGAAAGCCGCTTCGCCGAAGGTGGCTGCAACGCCCGAGACCAAGTCCGAAACAAAGGCCAAGGCACCGGCCAAGACCGCCCGGAAGCCGCGCGCGAAGAAGACGCCCTCCGCGTAGGACACAGCACAGATTTCCGTCTTAGGGGCTCCTTCGGGAGCCCCGTTGCGTTTCAGGGAGCGGATGGCGGGTCTAGAGCGGCCAGACCAGCAGTATCATCGGCACTGCCAGCACGACGACAAGCAATTCCAGCGGCAGACCCATACGCCAGTAATCGCCAAAGGAATACCCGCCCGGGCCGAGGATGAGCGTGTTGTTCTTGTGCCCGATGGGCGTCAGGAAGGCGCAGGAGGCGGCCACCGCGACGGCCATCAGGAAGGGATCGGGGTTGACCCCGAGGCTCGTCGCCATCTGGATGCCAACCGGGGCTGCGACCACGGCCGTGGCGGCATTGTTGAGCACGTCGGACAGGGTCATGGTGACGACCATCAGAAGTGTGAGCAGCGCCCAGGCCGGCCAGCCCTCGCCGAGCCCCAGCAACGCGCCTGCGATCAGCGCCGTGCCGCCGGACGCGTCCAGCGCCGCGCCGAGCGGGATCATCGAGCCGAGCAGGACCACCACCGGCCACTCGATATGCCGATAGAGTTCGGAGAGCGGCAACACCCCGGTCAGCACATAGGCGAGCACGACCATGCCAAGCGCCACCGGCAGGTAGATCAGCCCGAGTGCCGAGGCAGCGACCGCGGCGGCGAAAATCCCGATGGCCAGCCAGACCTTGGCGAAATCGGTGACGACAAGGCCGCGATCGGCCAGCGGCAGCACGCCGAGCCAGTCAGTCACCATGGCTTCATCGCCTTCCGGCGTCAGCAGCAGGAGGATATCGCCCGGACGGACCTCGGTCTTGCGGACCTCCTTGGTGATCCGGCGCCCCTCGCGCGAGATCCCCAGCAGCACCGTCCGCCGCCGCCAGGCAAGCCCGAGCGCCCGGGCCGTCTTCCCGGCAATGCGGGCGCTCTCCGGGACCACGGCCTCGATAATGGCCAGCCCCTCGCCGGCAAGGCCGATGCGCTCTTTCTCGTCCGCGTCGGTGAAATCCAGTGACAGCGCGGCGCGGAACTCGTCCAGCGCTTCCGGCCGGGCCTCCAGGACGATCGAGTCGCCCTCCCGCAACAGCGTGTTGCGCTGCAGCCCGAAGCGGCGCTTGTCGTCCCGCGTCAGGCCGATGATGGCGACATCGTTCTTCTCGGCCACGTCATAGATTTCGAAGAGCCGGGTACCAGCCAGGTCCGACCCCTCCGGGATCTTCAGTTCGGCCACGTAATCCTTGGCATGTTCGCGCGCCTCCGACAGCGCGCCATCTCCTTCGGCCTTCGGCACCAGCCGCCAGCCGATCAGCGCCACGAAAGCGAGCCCGGCGATGGCAACAACCCCGCCCACGGGGGCGAAGTCGAACATGCCGAAACTCTCGCCGAGCTGGTCGCGCCGGATGCCGGCGATGATGATATTGGGTGGCGTGCCGATCAGCGTCACCATGCCGCCGAGGATGGTGCAGAAGGAGAGCGGCATCAGCGACAGCCGCGCCGGCCGCCCGGCCTTGCGGGCGGTCTGGATATCGACCGGCATCAGCAGGGCAAGGGCTGCGACATTGTTCATGAAGGCCGAGAGCACGCCGCCGATTCCGCCCATGAAGGCGATATGAGCGCCCAGGCTGCGCGAGGAATCGACCAATGTGCGAGTGATCAGGAAGACCGCGCCGGACCGGACCAGCCCCGCCGACACGACCAGAACGAGCGCCACAACAACCGTCGCGGGATGCCCGAACCCGGCAAAGGCGTCTTCGGGCGGGATGACCTTCAACACCACCGCAGCGAGCAATGCCGCGAAGGCAACGAGGTCGTAGCGGACGCGGCCCCAGAGCAGCATCGCGAATACAGCGCCAAACAGCGCGAAAAGGATCGTCTGGTCCGAAGTCATCATTCCCTCGCATGGCTTGCCGCCGAAATCTGGCGACCCGTCCGGCGCCGTGCCCGGTGATCCGGATGCTCAAGTGCGCCGGCTCGAATGCTAGAGCATGCCCTGTCCGTGATCCATCGCCATTCGGAACCCGGATCTGCGATATGGTCCCGGAGACAGTCGGAGAGAAGCCTCCGTCATCCCTCCCCGCGAGGTCCGATGAAACCAGCCCGCTCTGCCCTTCGGGGGCTTGGTTGCGGCGGTTGCCGCCATGCCTCCAGCGCCGCTTGGGTGACCATTGCGGGGGTAGAGCGCGCCTGCTGCAAGACCGCTCAGGGGGTGAAGGCGTGGTTCAAGGCAGTCAGGAGCTCATTACGCCGGACCGGCTTCATCAGCCGGATATCGGTATCGGCGGTCCCATCCTCTGCGACCTCCTGATCCGGGGCATTGCCCGTCATGAAGACCACGGGCAGGTCAGGCCGGATCGCGCGGAGCGCGCGGGCCAGGTCCGGGCCCTGCAATGTGCCGGGCATCTGGATGTCGGTAAGAAGAAGGTCACAGGAGGGCGCGGTCTCGAAAAGCGTCCGCGCCGCGTCTCCGTTTTCCGCAGCCGTGACCTGGTAGCCCGCCCGCGTCAGGATCGTCTTGACCACCTGCCGAACCTCGTCCTGGTCCTCTGCCAGCAACACATGCTTGCCCGCGCGGATCTCCGGCCCGTTGGTCTCGCTGTCCTGCGCAAGTGACGCCCCACGCTCCCCAGCCGGGAACCAGAGCTCGAAGACCGCGCCCTTGCCCGGCTCCGAGCGAACCTTTACCGCCCCTCCGGACTGGATCATGAACCCCTGGACCATCGGCAATCCGAGACCGGAGCCAGCGCCGGGCGGCTTGGTCGTGAAATACGGATCGAAGATCTGCGACTGCGCCTCCGGGCTGACGCCGTGGCCGGTATCCGAGACCGCCAGCACCACGTAGCGCCCGGGGCGCAGCCCATCCGGTGTGTCCTGCGGCGCTTCGGCCTCAATGCGGAGCTTGCGCGTCCGCAGGGTCAGCGTTCCGCCCTCCGGCATGGCATCCCGCGCGTTCAGGATCAGGTTGAGAAGCGCCGCCTCGCTGGAGGCAGGATCCGCCACGACCGACCCGAGCGCCTCGGCCAGATCTGTCTCGACCCGGATATTGTCCGGCAGGGTACGGTCGGTCCAGGTGTGCACGTCCCGGACCAGCTGGTTGAGGTCGATCTCGACCGGATCCAGGCGCGCCTGGCGCGCGAAGGCGAGCATGGAGCGGGTCAGCTCGGACCCGCGCTGTGCGGCGTTGATACCGCGGTCGATCAGTGTGATCTGCTCGGGATCGCACAGACCGTCGCGCAGCAATTCGAGATTGCCCATGATCACCGCAAGCAGGTTGTTGAAATCATGCGCGACGCCGCCGGTCAGCTGGCCGATGCTCTCATGTTTCATCGCCCGGAAAGTCAGCTCCCGCTGTTCGTCGAGCTGCTGCTCGGCCTCGACTTCGCGGGATATGTCGACGACGAATGTCGTCACCCGGTGGGTGCCGTCGGCAAGCCGCGTGGCGCCAATATGGACCTCGACCCATTTGCGCGCACCGTCCCGCCCGCGGAGCCAGTAGCGGCGGGTCTCGGGCTCCAGAGTGTGCGCGGTGTTCAGGAGGGCCGCGCGCATCAGCGGCGCATCGTCGGGGTCATGCGCCTTGTGGATCAGGTCGAGATCGGCCATCAGTTCGGAGCTGTCATAGCCCCAGATCATCTGGCAGCCGGGGCTCACATAGACGATCTCGAGCGCGTCCGGCGCCGTCAGGTCGAGCGAGATGACCGCGCCCGGAAGATCCGCGAGGATCTCCTGCAACCTGAACTCGGCGGTCGCGCGATCCCGCTCCGCCTCCTTGCGTCGCGTGATGTCGCGGATGACGATGAGGGTCTCGGTGCTGTCATCGATGGGACAGGCGCGGGCGTCGAAATCCTTGAGCCGCCCCTGGACCTCCAGCTGATACTCCCAGCTCTGCAGAACGCCCTCCTGCGCCAGGCGTTGCAGGTTCCGGTTGAACTGTGCTGCGGTCGTTTCGGGAAGGAGTTCCGCCATCTTTCGCCCAAGAAAGGCGTCCGGCGGAAGGTAGAGATCGGATTCTTTCCCGGCCTGGTAGTCGATAATCCGGCCAGTTTCGTTCAGCCGAAAAAAGAGATCGGGCAGGGTGCTGACAAGTGCCATCAGGCGCAGGGACGTGGCCTTCTCCGCATCCTCGGCCAAGCGCTTCTGGATCCACAGGTCCCGCAGGTCCTCTGTCAACGGATCCAGATCCGGACCCTCTATCCTGCCGCCGTCATAGGTTGCGCCAGTTGCGCTGTTGTCGACCAAGGGCGCGGCCCGTTCGAGCCGCTGGATTTCTGTTTCAGTGGCCCCCAGCGGCGCCAGCACCATGCGCTCGAAACGCGACTTTGCCAGCCACCACAGCCCGGCGATCGCCGCGAGCAACAGGAACAATCGCAGCCGCGCCCGGTCAAGTGCGGCCGTGAGGCCATCATCGAAGGGCATTTCGAGCCGCATCCGGATTCTGTCTCCAGTGGCGGTTTCGATCAGGACCCGCTGTAGCGCCACCGGCTGCTGGCCGTCCCGGTCCGAGGGCAGCGATGCGCTGGTTCCGGTCCGCGCCAACGGGGTTTGTCCGAGGGCCTCCGGCTCGGTCGAGGCCGGAAAGCGCGCGATGACCGTGCCGTCGGGATCCGTGATCTCTGCGCGGCTGCCATCTGGCAGTCCGGCGGCGCGCAGGGCATTGTTCCACCAGTCGAGCGAAATCACCGCCACGACCGCGCCGACAGGTGTTGCGGGTCGCGAAGGATCAAAGACCGGATAGGCAAAACTGAGACCGGCGGTCCGGGTGGACTCGTCACCCGGGTAGGTGCCGACGCTGATGCTCCGCGTCTCGAGGGCGCTTTGGAAATAGGACCGATCGGCGACATTGACCGGTCCCGGAAGCGGGACGGCGCTGCACAGCACCTCTCCATCCGCACGCGGCACGCCGAGATTGGCGAATTCCGGGTGCAGCGCGAGAAGCGAGGCCAGATACTCGCCGCAGGCTGGGGTCGACGGGGCCTGCGCTGCTGCCGAGAGGGCGATTTCCTGGAGGAATGACCCGGTGTCGTTGACCAGCTCCCGCTGGGTCTTGACGAGAGCGTCGGCGACAGCCTCGCTCCGGACGAGATAGGTCTCGATTACCGCCTGCCGTTCCTGAAATGCGAGCCACGCGATCAGCGCGATGCAGGGGAGTGCGAGGAAGAACAAAAGCAGGCGCAGCTGCAATCTGAGCCGGTTCGCAACGGCTGCAAGGCTCTTCGACAAACGTCTCTCGTCACGCACCATGTGAACCACGCTACAAATACCCACAAAGATACGCCCGATTTTTTTTTGGACGAACAAGGCGCTCAGCTTCGTTCGTCAAGGATGGGCCGCATGCCGTGGGGGTGCAATAAATTTCTCTGTTCGGGCTGCGTCCAATCCTGTCGGCCCAGTGATGGTTGTGCCGACTTTCATGTCGCAAGCGCGTGATGGATCACGGTCCGAGTGGCCTGACCCTCGCCCCAGAAAGCCTGGACGACGTACACCTCCGGTTTCCGCAATGCGGTCAGGGTCTCGGCGTGCGTTTCGACCTCGGGCGGTTGTCGAGCCGGTGCGGAGCAGGTTTTCGCGCTGCCGAGCTTGGATGTCGGCTTTGATAGGGGCGTGCACACGTTTCTCATGGATCGCAGATTGGCTGCGTTCGGCGTTCGTTTGGGTCAAATCGGATCGGATCAGGTCGGCGCGTTCGGGGCAGGGCGTTCGGCCTGCGCGCGCCAGACACGGGAGAGCAGGTTGCGGAAATCTGCCTGCACGACAATCAGCGACGGCACCATGAGCAGGACGATGAAGAGGCCGAAGGCGAGGCCGAAACACAGGGTGACGGCGGTCGGCTTGAGAAATTCCGCCTGCGTGCTGGCTTCGAACAGAAGCGGCGCGAGGCCGAGCACGGTTGTCAGGGTGGTCAACAGCACCGGACGCAGCCGCTCCGAGGTGGCCTGTACGACGGCCTCGCGCTCGGGGAGCTGTTTCATCCTCTCCGAGATGGCCGAAACGAGGACGATGGAATCGTTGACGATAATGCCGCTCAGCCCGATCAGCCCGACAATGGAGAAAATCGAGAGGTTCATCTCCCACCAGTAATGGCCCCAGATCACGCCGGTCAGCCCGACCGGGATCACGCACATGATCGCCAGCGGCCAGACCCAGTGGCCGAGCACCAGCGCGAGGGTCATGTAAATGAGAAGAAGGCAGATTCCGTAGCCGATGACGGCCTCCGAGAGGAAGTCCTTCTCCTGCGCGGCGAGTCCTTCGAGGCTCCAGGTCACGCCAAATTCCCGGGCGATGGCGGGCAGCTCCACGCTCTCGATGGCCTGCAGGATCTCCTCGGAGGCCAGCGCGTCCTCGGTCGAGATCTCGCCGCTCACCCGCACCGTGGCCTCGCCGAGATAGCTGTGGATCGCCTTGACCGTCGGGTCGGCCGCGACATCGACGATCTCGCCCAGCTCGGCCCAGCGGCCGGTGGCAGATTGCAGCAGGACCTCTTCGAGATATGCGGCGCTGAGCGCCTCCTCTGGCAGGCTGACCTCAATGGTGGCGGTCTGTTTGCCGATCTGGAATGTCGTGGCCTCCACGCCACCGAGCCGGGCCTGCACCTCCTCGGCCAGGTCCGCCTCGTCGAAGCCGAGAGCGGCGCCGAAGCCCGTCAGCCTCAGAGCCTGCCCGGTGCTCGACAGCGTCAGGTCATCTTCCAGCCCGGTGATCTCGGGATAGCCGGTCAACGCGTCCTTGAGCGCTTCGGCCGCCTGGTCGACAACCTCGGGGCCGGGACCGAAGAGAGCGACGTCGAGCCCCTGGCCGCCGGGGCCGGAGCGGCGGGCGCGGAAGCTGAACACTTCCAGTGTCTCCGGGCGCCGCAGCTCCTGCTCGAGAGCCAGCACGAATGCGTCGGTCTCGTAGGGGCGCAGATCGGCTGCGATTAGCTCGATGGTAAGCGCGCCCAACTGGTCCGCGTCCTTGTCTTCGGCAATCTGCAACCCGCGACCGGCGGTGCCGCCGATCTCGGTCAGCACGATCTTGACCGGGTCGGCGCCATACTCCGCCTCGAACCGGGCGCGCACGGCATTGGTTGCGCGCAGGACCTCCGCGAGCATGGCTTCGGTATCGGCGCGGGAGGCGTCATCGCGCATGGCGATATTGGCCGAAATGGTCGGCTGCTGCGGCGCGTCGAAGAAACGCCACTTCACGTCGCGCTCCGCGACCAAAAGCACGGCCTGCGCAAGCGCGCCGACGGCCAGCAGCAGCACGGCGTAACGAGCCGAAATGACCGCGCGGATCAGAGGGACGAAGGCTGTCTTCCGCAGACGGTCGAAGCCGCGATTGAGCCAGCGCGACGGCCAGGCCAGCGGCGAGCGGTCGAGCCGGCCACCGGCATGGGCGAGGTGATGGGGCAGCACGAGGAAGCACTCGCCGAGCGAGGCGATCAGCACCGTGGCCACCACCAGCGGGATCGTGGCGATGAAGGCGCCGAAATCGCCCTCGATTGCGCGCAACGAAAGGAAGGCGACAACGGTCGTAACGGACGAGGCGAGCACGGGCGCCAGCATCCGCCGCGCCGCGCGTTCGGCGGCCTGGGCGGGCCGCTCGTTGAAGCGGCGTCTGCGGGCCTCGGCATTCTCGGCGATGACAATGGCGTCGTCGACGATGATGCCAAGGCAGATCAGCAGCGCGAAGAGCGAGATCATGTTGATCGACTGCCCTGTCAGCCACATCAGGCCGAGGCTGGCGCACATCGCTACCGGGATGCCGGCCGCCACCCAGAGCGCGGCCGAGGGAGAGAGAAAGAGGAAAAGCAGGAGCAGAACGAGGAGCAACCCGAAGGCTGCGTTGTCGATCAGCAGGGCAAGCCGTTCTTCGATCTCGGCCGCGTTGTTGCGCACGAGGTCGACCTGGAGATCATCGGGATGCTGCGCGAGGAAGGCGTCGGCGACCTGGAGGGCTGTGGCGTGGATGTCGAGCGCATCCCCGCCCGTGCCGCGCTCGACGCTGATCGAGACCGCCGGGCGACCTTCGAGGAAATAGGCCCGCTCCGAACCGGGTTCGGCCTCGGTGAAGCGGGCGATCTCGCCCAACGGCACGACGCCCCGATCCGTGCGCCGCGGCAGCTCCGCCAGCCCCTCCACGGAAAGCCGATCCTGGCCCACGCGCACCGGGGTCGCATTGTCGCCAGCCTCGCCCGCGGCCTGATCGCGCGTGCCCTGTTCGATGGCCTTGGCCAGATCGGTCAGGGTTGTGCCATGTTCGGCCAGCCTCGCGGCGGTGATCTCGACGGTGATCTCCGGCGTGGTCTGGCCGCGCAGCTCGGCCTTGGTCAGCCCGGATTTCAGCAGCGCATGTTCGAGATCCGCGCCAAGCGCCTCCATTCGGCTGACGCTGGTCCCCGGCGCGCCGGAAAGCACCAGGTCGAACACCCGGTCGCGCCAATGGCCACGCTCGATCACCGGGTCATCGGCATCATCGGGAAGCGAGCGGCTCGACGGCAGGGCCGCTTCGACCTCCTCCACCGCGAGATCGAGATCCCATCCCGGCTCGAATTCGAGCGTGATCCGGGCATCTCCGTCCCGCGCCTTGCCGGAGAGCGAGGTCACGCCCTCGACGCCGAGCAGCGACGGGCTGACCACCTCGACAATATCGCGGGAGACATCCTCGGCAGAGGCGTCGTCCCAGTCGATCCTGACGTTGATTTCCTCGGTTACCACATCCGGCATGAACTGGGCGCGGATCTGGGTGGCGGCATAGAGGCCGAAGCCGACCACCAGCAACATCAGCAGATTGGCCGCCGTGGCGTGGCGGGCGAAGAAGGACACGATGCGCATGGTGTCACTCCGCGCTTTCGGCCAGCGCGAGCGGGGAGGCAGGGGAGGTCGTGACCCGCATGCCGGCCTGTAGCTCGCCGCCCGGCAGCAGGAGGATCTCGCGCCCTGCCAGAGCCTGTGTCGCCAGGATCACCCGCTCTCCCTGTCGCCGAAGAACCAATGCCGGGAGTCGTTCCAGCACCCCCTCCGTCACCGCGAGCACGCTGTCATCGGGCAGCACGGAAGAGGCAGGCACCGACAGCAGGTCGTCCAGGGTCGGCTCGGTGATCTGCACTTCGACGAAGTCGCCCGGTCGCAGACCGGCGGTTCTGGTCGAGGTCAACCGGGCGATGGCGATGCTCTGGTCGCTGTCATCCGAGGCGTCCGCGATGGTCAGCCGGTCGAGCCGGCCGGGAGCGCTTACCTCGGAGCCGGGTCGGGTCGCCGTGATCGGCAGCGCCAGCAGCCCGCCCTCCGGCCCGGTGATCCGCGACAGGACCGCCTGGGTGAGGTCGAGCCGGATCTCGAGGCTGTCCATGTCGACAAGGGTGCCGATCGAGCTGTCGGAGAGGTGTTGTCCCGCGATCGGCCGTTCGCCGGAGAAGATGCCCGAGATCGGGGCGATGAGGGCGTGGTCGGCCAGCGTGGTCTCGGCGCTCTCCACCGCAAGCGTAGCCTGATCCACGGCGATCTCCGCCTGCCGGGCGAGATCCCGGGACGCCGCCAGCGCCGCCTCGCCCTGCGACACGGATTGGCGAGCGGCCAGCAGCGCGGCGCGGCTGGTTTCCAGCAGGTTCGGCGAATAGGTGCCCTTCTCGATGAGCGCGTTGGTCCGGTCGAGCTCGGCCTCCTTCAGCGCCAGCAACTCGCCCAGCAATGCCAGCGTCTCCTGGGCCTCGGTGATATTGCGGCGCCGCTCCTTCCGTGTTGTCTCGGCGGAAGCCAGCGCTGCCTCGGCTTCGCGCAGGGAGAGCGCGGCCTCCGTATCGTCGAGCCGCAGGAGCAAGTCGCCCGTAGTCACCCGCGCGCCGTCGCGCAGCCCGTCGAGAACCTCGACGATCCGCCCGGAGGCAGATGGAATCAGCGTGACCCGGTTCGGCGCGCTGATCTGTCCATAGACCGTCGAAACCGGGGTGATCGCGCTGGGCGCCGGGGTCACAACAGAGACTTCCGTGCGCGCGCTGGCTTCCTTTCGGGGGCGTGGCGGGCGTCGGTCTTCGCCGGAGATCGCGGCATCGAGGCGGCTTCCCTGCCAGGTGGCAAATCCGCCCGCCGCGAGGAGGGCGGCCGCGAGGAGAAGGGGGCGAGCGAGACGTGTCATACGGTCTGGAACCTGTTTCGGGGCGGGCGGGGCGCGGGCCCCTGCCTGCGTCTGAATGCCCGCCCAGTCTGACGGCGTCCTGACGCGTTGGACGAAATGGCTTCAGCTTCCCGTAAGCTTCGTGGCGCAATAGGGTGCGAACGACACTGCGGGGAAAGCGATGCGCATCCTACTGATCGAAGACGACCATGTGTTGGGGGAGGCGGTGCGGGACCAGCTGCTGGCCGACAGCCACTCGACCGATTGGGTCCAGCGCCTCGACCATGCGGGCGAGGCACTAAAGGTCGGTGCGTTCGAGCTGGTGCTGCTCGATCTCATGCTGCCGGACGGGCAGGGCGTTCCCTTCCTGCGGGCACTGCGGGCGCGCGGCGACGTCACGCCGGTCATCATCCTGACCGCGCTCGATCAGGTCTCGGACCGGATCGCGGGGCTCAATGCCGGCGCCGATGACTACATGGTCAAGCCCTTCGATCTTTCGGAACTGTCGGCGCGGATCGGCTCGGTTGCGCGGCGCTATGCTGGCAATCCCAACCCGCTGGTGGAGGTCGGGGCGCTACAGATTGACCTCGCTGCCCGCACTATCCGGAGCGACGGCAGGCCCGTCCTGCTGACCGCCCGGGAATGGGCGCTTTTCGAAGCCTTCGTACAGGCGCCCGGACGTGTGTTCTCCAAGAGCCAGCTGGAGGAGCATCTCTACAGTTTCGATGCGAATATCGAGAGCAACACCATCGAGGTCCATGTGAGCCGCCTGCGCAAGAAACTCGGCCGCGCGGTGATCGAAACCGAGAGAGGGCTGGGCTACCGGCTGGCCAGCGCATGAGGAGGCCGCGCTCCCTCCAGTTGCGCCTTGCGCTCACGGTCGGGCTCGCGGTGAGCGTGATGTGGCTGGGTTCGGTGGCCTATACGACGCAGAAGCTGCGCGTGGAACTGGACGGGGTCTATGACAGCGCCCTGCGCGACAGCGCGCGCCGGCTCCTGCGCCTCGTTGGTGCCGGTCCCGAGCGGCGGCCACCGCAATCGGGGAAGAACGACGGGGCGCGGGTTGTCGCGGAAACGGCGGATGTGGACCGTTTCGCCTTCGTCATCCTGGGGTCGGAGGGCGATGTGATCCTGCAATCGGAGGGCGCAGACCCTGCGCAGTTTCCAGCCTTCGAGAGGCGCGGCTTTGGCCAGACCGAGGAGCATGCGCTCTTCTTTGACAGCGCGCCGCGGGGCGAGGAACGGCTGACCATCGTAGTGGCAGAGCCATTGTCGCGACGCGAGGCCCAGACCCGCGAGATCGCGATCCGCCTGAGCCTGCCGCTGCTGCTGGTCATCCCGCCGAGCCTTGTCGTGATCTTCCTCGTGGTTGGCCGCAGCCTTGCGCCGATGCGGCAATTGCGCCGGGACCTCGAGGCCCGGTCATCCCGCAATCTTGCCCCGCTGGGCGATCGTGACCTGCCCAGCGAGCTTACCCCGATCGTCGGCAGCATCGACGGGTTGCTCGCCCGCCTCGCCGCTGCTTTCGAGGCTGAACGCAGCTTCGCCGCCAATGCAGCCCATGAGTTGCGCACGCCAGTGGCGGGGGCCATCGCACAGGCGCAACGGCTGCAGGTGGAGACCGGCGACCCCAAGGCCGCGTCCCGCGCGCAGGAGATCGAGACCACGCTGAAGCGCCTCAACGGGCTCTCGGAGAAGCTGTTGCAGATGGCGCGGGCAGAGGGCGCGCAGTTGCGGACCGGAACCGAGACGGACCTGCGCCCGATCCTCGAGATGATTGTCGGGGATTTCGAGCGGCTTGACGTCGAGGGGCGGTTGCATCTGACTCTCGCCGAGGCGCCGATCCTGTCCGATCTGGACCCTGATGCGTTCGGTATCCTGCTGCGCAACCTGATCGAGAATGCGTTGAAGCACGGAACGACCGGGGCGCCGATCCGCATCGGGCTGGTCGAACCGGCAGTGCTGACGGTCTCGAGTGCCGGACCGGTCATCCCGCAGGCGGACCTGGATCGGCTCACGGCGCGCTTTGCCCGCGCCGGCGGCGCGCGAGCGGGAACAGGGCTCGGCCTTGCGATTGTCCGTACAATCGCGGAGCGGGCCGACGCGGTGCTGGAGCTGCGCTCACCGGCCCCCGGCCGTGCGGAGGGGATCGAGGTGCGCGTGGCGCTTCCGGCGCGCAACCGCGCTGGATGACAGCTTCGATGACGGGTGGGGCAATATCGCGTGCGCCTGACAAAGATGCTGCCATCGTCGTCGGGGGATTGCATGGGCCGGTACGGGACATGTCGTGCTCGACCTCGCTCACCAGACCGCGGCCGGGTGCGAGCGGCGTTCGATGTCGAAGTCGAAGCTGCCGGTGGCCGCGGACGGCGGCGTCGCGACCCGTCCTTCAGCGGTTTTGGTCAGGCCTGTGCGCTGGAACACCGTGCAGGCGGGCACGCGGTCTGGAACACCCGCCGATCACTCCCGAACAGATCTCGTTTCAGCCGGCAGACATCGACCGGTGCCTGTCACGCACTCGCGGGACTTGAAGTGAACCGCCCTGTATCTACCTGCGGTAGGTCCGGCGCAGGCCGGAGAAATGGCGGACGCGAAAGACACTCAACTCTCGCGCGAGCGACGCCGTCATGCTAACCCATGGCCGTATGTATCTTTTTTGTTGGACGGGGGGTCCATGGAAAACGAAGTGGTTATGTCGCTGTTTGAGCGACGCGTGGATCTGGCGATTGTCGTCCTCTATCTGGCCTTCATCATTGCGATCGGCTTTCTCTTCAGCGGGAAATCCAACAATCCGAGCAACTATTTTCGCGGCGGCGGCAAGCTGCTGTGGTGGATGACCGGCGCCTCGGCCTTCATGGTGCAGTTCTCCGCCTGGACCTTCACCGGCGCAGCCGGCAAGGCCTATACTGACGGGCTGTCGGTGGCCGTCATCTTCATCGGCAACGCGGTGGGATATTACATCTCCTTCCTGCTCATCGCCGAGATGTTCCGACAGACACGCTGTATCACACCAGTGGATGCAATCCGGCGGCGCTATGGCCCTGTAAACGAACAATTCTTTACCTGGGCGCAAGTGCCGCTCGGCGTTATCCAGGCCGGCATCTGGCTCAACGGCCTCGCGATCTTCACCTCGGCAGTCTTTGGCATCCCCATCGAAGCGACGATCATCATCACCGGCTTCATCGTCATGTTCGTCTCGTTGACGGGCGGGGCCTGGGCCGTGGTCGCCTCTGACTATGTGCAGATGCTGGTGATCATGGCGATCTCGGTCACGGCGACGATCTTCGTCTTCATCGAAGTCGGCGTTTCCAACGTGATCACCCAGTTCCCCAACGACCTGTTCCTGAACGATATCACCTATGTCGGGTTGTTCTTCGTCTGGGCGCTCATGTCGATCTCCAAGCAGATATTCTCCACCAACAACCTCTATGACGCCGCGCGCTACCTCGTGGCGAAAGACAGCAGCCACGCCAAGAAGGCCGCCCTGCTGGCCTCGGTGCTGATGTTCTGCGGTACCTTCATCTGGTTCTTGCCGCCGATGGCCGCAGCTGGCGCCGGTATCGACCTCGCCGAGACCTATCCGACCCTGGGCGGCAAGGCGGCCGACGCGGCCTATCTCGCCTTCGTCGACTTCCTCATGCCGGTGGGCATGGTCGGGATCATGATGGCGGCGCTCTTCTCGGCCACCATGTCTTCGATGGACTCGGGGCTAAACCGATCCGCCGGCATCATGTGCATGAATTTCTACCAGCCGGTGATCAAGCGCGGCACCGCGACCGACAAGGAACTGATGCTGGTCGGCAAGGTCATCACCTTCCTCTTCGGCTGCGTGATCGTATTGGTCGGACTCTTCATCGCCTCCCTGAAGGAACTCAGCCTCTTTGATATCATGTTGCAGATGGGCAGCCTGATCCAGATGCCGATCCTGATCCCGCTCTTCCTCGCGGTCTTCGTCAAGAAGGTGCCGGATTGGGCGCCCTGGGCGACGGTGCTGCTCGGTATCTGCATATCGCTGGCGTCGAAATACGTGCTGACGCCGGACCTTCTGGGCGGGATCTTCGGGGTGGAGTTCACCTCTCGGGAAAAGACGGACCTTGTCTTCATCGTCTCGATGTTCCTGCACCTGACCGTCACCACCGGCTTCTTCTTCTGGACCAAGCGCTTCTATAACGGGCTGACGGAACGCCGGCACGTAGAGGTGGACGAGTTCTTCGAGGATATCGCGACCCCGGTCGTCTCCGAAGAGGGCGTGAGCGACACCGACCGTGAGCAGCGCAACAAGCTGGGCACGCTGGCGATGATCTATGGTGGCACGATCTTCCTGCTGCCGCTGATCCCGCAGCCGGATGGCGACTATGCGATCGCCGTGCTCGGTTTCTCCATCACCGGCGGCATCGTCCTGCTCATCGGGGCTTTGCTGAAATACTCCTCCAAGCAGGGGCTCCCGGCGAAATAAACCGCGCGAAACCGCGCTTCAGGCCGCCGCCCGTATTCCGGGCGGCGGTCTTTTTCGTGCGCGTCTGGAGCGGCCTGTTTCCGGCGAACCGCCGGTTTGGCGAAAAGATGCGGACGGCCAAGCAGGATACCGCCGGGCGGTCAGGTTGCCGGCGTTTGGAATATGTACATTCCTTTTCGCGAATTTATGGTCCGCGCGGGCTCGGGCGCAGGAAACCGTCCAGAGACAAAAAAGGATTGAGCGAGGAGACGAGCGATGAAGATGACGAAGCGCATGACGCAGATTGCCTTGGTGGCGATCTTCACCGCAACGGCATCGATGGCGGCGCATAATAATCCCTGGGCCGGACCCGAGGACGATGTGAACGGCGAGAACCACGACACGAACCAGGCCTATAGCGTGGACCGGACGGGCGAAGACGAGATGACCGGCGTGGAGAATTCCGAAGGGCGCGACACCGTTCCCGGCCCCTGGGGGCAAAAGGACAAGTGAACGCGCCCATCGGCTGGCCGCACGTCGCGGTTCAGCCTGGGCGCGTGACCTTCTCGGCCACGAAAGGCCGGTTCTGGACCAGTCTCCAGAGGATCGCGCAGCTCACACCGATGACCACGAAAAGCAACCCGAGCGTTCGGGACAGGTCCCCGGTATGGGCGACCACGATCTGAACCCCCACCGCGCCCAGCATCATCGTGGTGAAATGGATCAGGGCAGCGGCCGAGCCGGTATCGCTCCGCTGCTGTTCCAGCAGCAGGTTCGCGCCGGGCACGCGCAGCACGATCACTGCGATGGTCGAGATCGCGACCAGCGCCGCGAAGAGCCAGGGCGAGACGGCGCCGAAGAGGGCGATCAACACGCCGCCCGTAGAGATCACGAGAAAGCCGCCGAGGATGATGCGTTGCACCGGCACCACGCGCGACAGCCTCATGTAGAGCGTTGGTCCGGCCAGCGCGCCGACCGCGTTCAGAGCGAATATCAGGCTGAATCCCTGTTCGGAGAGCCCGAACCCGTCGACATAGATGAAGGCGGCGCTGCCGATGAAGGACATCAGGCACATCGGCGCGAGGCCGAAGATCAGCAGCAGATACGCGAAGCGCGGGTTGCGCAGAACCGTGCCGAGCCGGAGCCAGGAGGCAAGGAGTGGCCCCTGTTGGCGTTCGGGCAGGGTCTCGCGGTAGAGCGTGACGAGGATCGTGGCGAAGGCGCCAAAGAGGGTCAACACGAGGAACATCGCCCGCCATGAGCCGATCTTGAGCAGGAAGGCACCCAGCACCGGCGCGACGATTGGCGCGATGATCACCAGCGACATGACGGTCGCCATGATGCGCTCCCGTTCCCGGCCCTCATGGAGATCCTTGACGATGGCGGTCTGCACCACCGTAACGCCGCCCCCGCCGAAGCCCTGCAGAACCCGGAAGGCGACCAGCGTGTCGATACCGGGCGCAGCCATGCAGCCGAGGCTGGCGAGGATATAGATGACAAGCCCGGCCAGCAGGATCGGTTTGCGCCCGAACCGTTCGCTGAGCGGACCCCAGAACAGCATCCCGCAGGCATAGGCGACCATATAGGCGCCCAGCGTCAGGTTGACCGCGCTGCGGCTGGTCTGGAGATTGTCCACGATCTGCGGCAGCGCGGGCAGGTAGAGATCCATCGTGACCGATGGGAAGGCGGCCAGGATGATCAGCAGGAACAGCATCCCCCGGCGTCCGAGGACGGATTGGCCGAGGGGGGCTTGTGTCCCTGTGATGTCATGCGCTGGCATCAGAAGGACAGGTGCTCATAGCGGATGCGCTGCCGCGCGACGCCCAGCGATCGCAGGGTGCGGGTGACGAGCCGGGTCATGAGCGGCGGGCCGCAAACATAGAAGGCGGCGCTGTCGATCTGGTCGGCCGAGAGTGCGCGCGAGAGCAGCATCCGGTCGATGAGCCCGCTCTCGGTGCTGTCATCGGGCGCGTGTTCCAAGACCAGCGTGGCAGTGAAGTCGGCCATCTCTGCTTCTGTGGCGGCAATCTCTTCGCGGGCCACGACATCCTCAGGAGTGCGGCTGCCATAGATCAGCTGGACTGGCCTGTCCCGTCCTTCCGCGCGCAGCTGGCGCAGCAGGCCGAGGATCGGGCCAATCCCGGCGCCGCCGGCGATGAGCACGATCTCCGGCGCGGGCGCGCTGTCCAGCGTGAAGTCGCCATAGGGCCCGTCGAGGAAGACATCCTGCCCGATCTCGATCTCGCCAAGGGTGGAGGTGTAGTCGCCCAGGTTGCGGATCACGAAGGAGAGGCGCGGCAGGTCCTGCGGCGTGGAGGCGATGGAGAAGGGGTGTTCGCTGAGATTGCCGGCATGGCCGGAGGTGTTGATCCAGGCGAACTGACCGGGTTTGAAGTCGAGCGGGAAATCACCGTTCTTCTCGATTGTCAGGACCATGTCGCGGGCGCTGCCACGCTCGATGGCGGCGACGCGAAAGGGGCGGCGCGTGCGGCGCCAGGGCTGCCAGAGATAGGTGTCGAGCAGCGAGGCGACGGCGGCGGCGCAGAGCGCGATCCACATCGCGTCGAACCAGGCATTGTAGACACCGTGGCGGCCATTGGTGATGGCGTGGTCGGTGGCGAGGATCGCGACGATGGCAAAGCCGACCCCGTGCGAGAGCCGCCAGGCCTCGTAGCGCATCGGCAGCCGGTCCTTGAAGACGGAGGCCAGCACCAGAACGGCCATGAGCGCCATGGCGTAGAAGCCGGTGGCGGTTTCGGCGGCGGTGAAGGTCAGCCAGATATCGGAAGCCGCGAGCTGCGGTGCCACGATGAAACGGGGCAGCACGAGGAGGAAGGGGTGCAGGAAGAACAGCGCCGCGATCCACTGCCCGGCCCTTCGGTGCAGCAGCATCGACTGGTCGAGCCCGGCGCGGCGCAGGAACCAGCCGATCCGGCCGGCGAGGACGAATTGCAGCAGCATCGCCGCCAGCCCGGCGATGGACAGCGCCGTGACCAGCTCGGTGTAGAAGTTGCGGATTTCCAGCCCCTGAGAAAGGGCCAGCCCATAGGGCACCAGCACCAGCGCGCAGAGCAGGACGAGCAGGCGCGGGAAGGTAACGGGGCCGGAGCCGGGGCCAGAACGCGGTGTCGTGTCGGGGGTGATATCGGTCATGTCTGTCAACTCCGTCAGGCCCAGGAAACCATCGGCGGGATGGATTTCTCGGGTGTCAGCGTGATGGCGTCCACCGGGCAGGAGAGCCGGCAGAGATGGCAGATCTGGCAGGCCTCCTGGTGGGCGATGATGGCGAGCCCGGTCTCCGGGTCCATCCGGAGCACGTCTGTCGGGCAGGCGCGCACGCAATTGCCGCAACCGGTGCAGCCGTGGATTCGGTCTATGGCCATGTCTGGTCTCCTTCAGCCAGCGTGTTGCGTGGCGCGGTAGCTGTCTTCGCCCGGATAGGAGCGGGGATAGGCGTCGCGATAGCTGACCGAGACGTCGGGCTTCCACGCCTCGGGCAGCGCGTGTTTCGACATCTCCATGTCGTCGCCCGCGCCTTTGCGCATCAGCACCCAGCAATGCCAGTCGTCATCGTTGCGCGCCGGGTAATCCTCGCGGAAATGGGTGCCGCGGCTTTCCGTGCGATAGAGCCCCGCGCGCAGCTTCATCTCGGCATTGAGCAGCATGTTCGCTGCTTCATGGGCCTGCCGCAGCTCGTGGCCGGTGCTGGCAACGAGGTTGGGCACGATATGCTTGCGCAGGTATTCGATGGAGGAGAGCGCGCCGTCGAGGCGGCGTTCCTCCTTGATGTAGAGGATGTGGAAGGGCGTCATTGTCGCCTGAAGCACCTGCGTCACCCAGTCGGGCGAATAGCCCTGCTCGCGTTCGCGCGGTGCCCACATGGCGGCGATCTTCGCGTCGATCTCGGATTGCGCGATCTCGGCGGGATCCATCGCGGCCGCTGCCTCGCTGGCGTATTTCCCGGCGCGCCGGCCCTGGATTGCGGAGCCGTAAGAGGAGAAGCCGCGCCCCGGATAGGAGGCGCCGCAGAGCATCGAGCCGAGCGCGTCGCCTGCCACATAGAGCCCCTCGACCCCGTCGGCCTTGCAGCTGTAATCGGCGCAGAACACGCCCTCGGACTTGTGCACCCCCATGCCGGCCGTGGCGCCGCCGACATGGTAGCCCTTGTCGAACCCCGCGCTCGGCGGCGGGCCTTCAGGGGGCAGGCCGAAATCGAGGATCAGGTCCTCGCGGGCGAGGAAGCCCTTGCCCTTGTAGGCGAGGTTTTCCTCGGCGGCTTTGGCCATGGCCGCGAATTCCGGTGGCGGGCTCCCTGCGGCGCCGACACCGTCAGCGAGCGGGCCGCCGTTTTTCGACACACCGCTCTGGGCAGCTTGCAACGCGCTGTCGATGGTCAATCCGCCATTTGCCCGGCCCGGCGGGCCGACCATGATGAAGGCCCCGGTCACTTCCTGCGCCCAGCTCCAGTTCTGATAGGAGGCGGCGGAGTAGTTGGAGAAGGTGCCGTGGGTGTCGTGGAATTCCTTGCCCGTGATCGCGGCACCGGCCTCATAGGCCATGGCGTCGCCGTCGAAGGTCTGGCCCCAGTTGGGGAAGCCCGGGCTCTTGTAGCCGCCCGCGCCAGTGCACAGGATCGTGGTTTTCGCGGTCACGGTGACCGCGCGGCAGTCCTCGGAGCTGTCATCGAAGGTGAAGCCCACCGCGCCGCCGACCCGGTCCGCGCTGTCCTTGAGCAGGCTGCTCACCATCACCCGTTCAACGATCTCGACTCCGGCCTGCAGCAGCACCCGGCGGAAGACCTTTGAACGCTCGAAGGGCTTGCAGTTGTGCACGCCCCAGCTGTCCAGGGTCTCGAAAATGTCGAGCGACTCGTCCATGAAGATGTCGAACCAGCCGCGGTCGTTGACGTATTCACAATTGGTGGAAAGGTTCTCCATCCACTCGTCGCGGTCATAGATGCTCGGATCGAAGGGCCGGCTGTCGGAAGCCCAGGGCGAGAGGCCGGACCAGCCGACCGAGCCCTTGTCGAGCATCAGCACCCGGTGTCCCTGCCGGCGCGCCGCGACGGCGGCGAAGGTGCCGGCAAAGCCGCTGCCGACCACCAGCACGTCGGTGTCGTAGCTCTCCTTGACCGATTGGCCCATCGGGCGGGCGCCGAGATTGCGGATCGCAGCCGGGGCGGCAAGCGCCGTCGCGCCGATTGCGCCGATGGTCAGCACGTTGCGTCGCGACAAGGTGGAAAAGGGTGTGCGCTTCGGTGTCTTCTTCGTCATCTACTGTTCCTTGTGCGACCGGGCCTGTTCGTGTCGTGGCTCGTTGGAAGCTCAAGAGGCAGGTAGTGTGGCCGGGCGCGCGGGTCGTTCGCCCCGCTGATCCCGAACCCGGTGGGGGCTGACCGCAGCGCGTCCGAATTGCGCGGCGGTTCAGTATTGTTCACTTATTTCAGTTTTTTATATGCGCCGCTGAATCAGGACATCTGCCGACGATATTGCGACGGTGTCATTCCCGTTAGCCGCTTGAAAGCGGTGTTGAAGGTCGACTTGGAGTTGAATCCGGCGGCATAGGCGATGTCGAGCAGGGTACGTTCCGCGCCGTCCGGGTCCCGCAACGCGGCCTTGACGGCTTCGATCCGGTACTCGTTGACGAAGAGGTAGAAATTCTTCCCATGCCGTTCGCTGATGACCTGTGTGAGGTAGTGGCGCGGAACCGCCATCCGCTTTGCGAGCTTCTCGATCGTCAGCTCGGCATCGAGATAAGGCTGGTCCTCGCGCATGAAGGCTTCGAGCTTGCGCGAGATCCGCTCGGCGCGCTCTTCGGTAAGCCCGGAGCGGCTGTAGCGGGAATTGCTGTCGCCCTCGGTTTCAGTACCGGAATCCTGAGGCCCAGCAGGCTCCGGCATAGCCGGGACTGTGTGTTCGACGGCCCGGGGAGCGGACATTGTCGGCTCGGACCCCGCCGCCTTCCGGTCGAAGACCTGCGCTTGGCGCAGGCCGAAGAAGCTCAGCGTGAGGATGAAGGCAACGAGGGCCGCGATATGGATGGGGAGCAGCGTGTTGATCGACAGGGCGGAGCCGAGAAAAAGCAGCAGGAAAACGCCGAAAACGCCGAGCGTGACCCAGTAGAGCCAGACCAGCGTAACACCGCTCGAAAGCTCGGAGAAATGCTCGACCACTTCCCGGCCATGCTGTCGCAGCCGCCAGATCACCGCCACGGTATAGGCCAGCAACAGCGCCAGGTTCACGGCGCCGATCAAGCGCACGACCGGGCTGAAGCTTTCATCCGTCGGGTTGGGCATGGCTGGTGTCCAGCCGGACAGCAACTGGAAGAGGCTGATAGCGGCAAAGGGTGCGAAATGGACAAGATGCGCTGGCCGGAGCTGCCCGATATGGCCGGTCAGCGTCTGGACGTAAAGCCAGAGGAAGGGGCCGTAGGTGAGCGGGTAGATCAGGTTTGACCTCAGCACCGGGATCGAGATGCCATCGAAGAAGCGGCCAGCCACGCCGGACAAGAGTGGCAAGGCCATGAAGATCATCCAGACCGCGAGCACCGTGTCATTTAGTGTCCGGCCGCGCTTGGCGGCAAGGAACGTGGCGGTGAAGCAGGCATGGACCATGCCGGTGAACATGAGCTCGTCCATCATTCCCCTGGAGCCATTCTGTCATGTTTCGAGGGTGTTGCCATGGAACGGCCGCGATCACAATCCGCAGGATCGATATGGGGCACGGGAAACGGGGGGCGAGGGGCGGGATGGGACTGCGGAGACGGGGCGGTTTCGCGACACCAGTCATGGCGCGCACCAGATCCATTTCGAAATCGTTGCATTTTGTCGCGTCGAAGGCCGGAAGCGCGCAAATCGTTGCCCGAATTAAAGAAGACAGCGCAATCCAGACAGAGACTTGCAAGCAGGTTGGTCCAATAGGCGCAGGACGATGAAACCTGTCTCCCTATGGTAGAGGCAAAGGGACGCCTTGCAATTCCCGAGTGCGCTGACATCAAGGAACGCGCAGCGACGGCCCCCGGGCTGTCTCAAGAGAATCCGGATCATGAAGCAACAGAAATCCCCGGGACTTCTGGGAGCAGGCATCGGACTGGTGCTTGTTCTACTCGTCTTAGCGACGATCCCGCGTCTCATGTCGCGGGAGGATGACGGCCCGGGCGACGCGCGTGTCTCCATCGGCATGATCACGAACAACCCGAACGGGATGCGGAATGTGGACGGGTTTCGCGCCGGACTGCGCGCGCTTGGCTATCGCGCGGGGGAAACAGCCACCTTCCTGTTCTCCGGGCAGCCGACACCCAACCATGCGCTCGAGCAGAGCATTCAGGACATGATCGGGCAGGGCGCAGACCTGATCTTCACCGCTGGCACGCCGACCGGCATTGCGGCGTGGAAGGCGTCGTGGGAGAGCGGTGTTCCGGTGGTGTTCGGTGTGATTGCGGACCCGATTGTTGCCGGAGTCATGAGCGATCTCACGCGGCCGGGCGGCAACATGACCGGCGTGATGCTGAGCAACAACCAGGCGCGGCGCCTGGACCTGCTGAAAGATATTCTACCGGACATACGCACTGTCTGGGTTCCCTATGATCCAACCGACGCCGCACCGCGCTCCGCCATCGAGCAGATCACGCCGACAGCGGCCGCGCTCGGGCTGACCCTTGTGCATGCCCATGCGGAGGACAGCGCCGGGGTGCGGGCCCGCCTGGCCGAGATCCCGCCGGAGACCGACGCGATCTTCCTGTTGCCTGACAGCAGGGTGAACCGCGAGGTCGAGACAATCCTGGCCACGGCGCATACGCGCGGGCTTCCGGTCTCCGCGCCGAGCGCGGCGCAGGTCGAGGCCGGGGCGCTGATGGCCTACGGGATCGTTCACCACGAGGCGGGCGAGCAGGCAGCGGCCATCGCGGACCGTATCCTCCGCGGCAGGGACCCGGCGACGATGCCGGTCGAAAGCGCAGAGTTCTATCTGTTGATCAACGTGGCCGCCGCCGAGCGGATCGGGCTCGAGCTCCCGGAGGAAATCCTGCAACTGGCCGACCATATTCTGCACGACGACGGCTGGGGAGAGGCGACGGAACGATGACGGCTTTTGCGACAGGTGTTTTCAAAGGGGGCGATGCCTGCGGTGTTGGATAGTCTTCGCGCGAGAACATATGTCGTCATGGTCGGCGTGGCCACGCTGCCGATATTGCTGCTGGGGCTCCTTGCCGGTCACCGCAGTGCCGAGGAACTGTCCCGGCAGAGCCTCGCCCTGCAGAGCCAGCTGGCGCTCCATGTCGAGAGCGAGGTTGCTGCCTTCCTGTCGGCCCGGCAAGGGGAACTCCGGCTTCTGGAGCGCACCAATGTCCTGATCGAGATGTCGGTCTCGGAACAAAACGCCACGCTCGGACGGATGCTCGCTCATGACAATGTCTACCAGGACCTGCTTCTTCTCGCGGCGGATGGCGAGATCGTCAGTTTCGCCTCACGGACCCGGCCCGCGCCGGCGGAAAACGTCGTCGGGCATGCACGGTTGCCGATGGACCCGGCCTTCTGGGACAACCACGATGTCTATACCGGGCCGCTGATCTTCGACACCGACCTGCGGGAACCCCTGCTCGACATAACGGTCCCGATCCTGCAGCGGCGCACTGGCGAAATTGCCGGTTTCCTGCTTGCCCATGTGCGCTTCAAGCAGATCTGGGACCTGCTCGCCGATCTGGACCTGCCGGGCGAAACCGTGGCGTTCGTTGTCGATGGGGACGGGCGTGTCCTGGCGCATCCGGCGCCCTCCGTGTCCCTGTCCTCGACGGTCTATCCCGTGCCATCTGGCAATGGCGCCTACGTGTTGCCGGACGGAAGCGACGGTCTGGTCGCGATCGAACCGCTCTCCTATGTTCAGGACCCGGCCTTTGTCATCGTGAGCCGTTCGCTCGACGAGGCGCTGCGCCCCGCCCGCGACACGCGGAACATGACTTTCCTGAGCACCGCGATCCTGCTTGTCATCGTGTCGGCCCTGGCGCTGAGCCAGATCCAGGCCATGGTTGGCCCGGTCGAGCGTTTGGCACGGTCGGCCCGCAGGATCTCCGAGGGCGAACTGGAAACGCCGGTGGCGGTGTCGGGGCCGCGCGAGATCCGGGGCCTTGGCGGAACCCTGGCCGAGATGACCGACCGTTTGCGGCGAACGATCGGCGAGCTTGAAGCGTCCGAATTTGCCCAGCGACAACGGGCGGAGGTGACGCTGCAATCCATCGGCGATGCGGTCATCACCACGGATACCGATGGGCGGGTGACCTATCTCAACCCGGTCGCGGAAACGCTCACCGGCTGGTCGCTGGCCGAGGCGACCGGAGCGCCGGTGTCAGAGGTGTTCAGGATTGTGCAGGAGGACGGCCGGACACCCGCAGAAAACATGATCAGCCAGTGTCTCCGGTCGGGCAAGATCATCGAACTGGGTCGTGGCACCATCCTGCTTGGCCGGGATGGCAGCGAATATGCCGTCAGCGATTCCGCCGCGCCGATCCGGGAAGCCAGCGGGCAGATCACCGGCGCCGTGATGGTCTTTCGCGATGTGACCGAGCGCCAGTCGCTGGAGCGAAAGCTGCAAGAGAGCCAGAAACTGGAAGCCATCGGCAAGCTTTCGGGCGGGATTGCGCATGATTTCAACAACCTGATGCAGGTGATCCAGGGGAATGCGGAACTGCTCGAGGTAGAGGCCGGGGCGCAAGAGGACCTGACCGGGCCGATCCTTCGGGCGACGGCGCGCGGAACCGAACTGACGCGGCGGCTGCTCTCCTTCGCGAGACAGCAGCCGCTGCGGTCCCGCCCGGTCGATCTGGCCAGGCTTCTAGACGACATGCACCCGATCCTCGACAGGACTCTCGGCGAGCAGATCGACGTGGTGGTGCAGGCCGAGGACGATGTTCCGCCTGCGCTGGCCGATCCGGGCCAGCTCGAGACGGCGCTTCTCAACCTCGCGCTGAACGCGCGCGATGCCATGCCTCGGGGCGGCAGGTTGGACATCCGTGCCTGTCGCGCGGCCAGTGGCGATGATCCGGCGGCTCGCACCCGCATCATCGTGCGCGACACCGGCACGGGCATGAGCGAAGCGACACGGGCGCGGGCGGTCGAGCCGTTCTTCACCACCAAGGGCGTGGGCGAGGGATCCGGACTGGGCCTGTCGATGGTCTATGGTTTCGTCATGCAGTCCGGCGGGCAGTTGGAACTCGCCTCGGAGCCGGGCGCCGGCACGGTGGTCACGATGACGTTGCCCTCCGCACCAAGGCCGGCCGACGCGGTCGAGCACGACGCCGGTCCGGTCGTCGCGACGAGGGCGTGCGGGACAGTGCTTCTGGTCGAGGACGATCCGGAGGTGCGACAGCTCGGCCGACGGATGATCGAGGCGCTCGGCTATCAGGTGCGCGAGGCCTATAGCGTCGCCAGCGCGCGCGACTGCCTTGAAAGCGGGGCTTCGGTGGATCTTCTTCTGAGCGACGTGGTGCTTCCCGGTGGGGAGAGCGGTCTGGATCTCGCTCGGAGCCTCCAGCGCCAGCGCCCCGATCTGCCGGTTGCGCTGATCTCAGGCTATCCGGTGGAGACTGGCCTCGACAAGGACCTGACGGAATGTGGGGTCGTGTTGCTGAGCAAGCCGTTCCGGCGGCAGCACCTGGCCGACCTGCTGTCGCGATATCTCGGCTGACCGGTCGGACCGGTCAGCCTCTTTTGCCGGGCGGCGCAGGCTTTCAAGGCATTTCGGTGAGCCACCGAGATCCTGTCACGCGTTCGGGCGGTCGTTCTCGCCCCATTTGTCGAGCGCGGCTGCCAGTTCGGGATGATCCTTCGCGTGGTCGCACAGCTCAACACCGCGCTCGGCGGCCTGCCACGCCTGACGGATCGCGCGCACGCCGGCGGCCGGCCCTGAAGGGTGTCCGTGGATGCCACCGCCCGCGAGATACATCAGGTCAAGGCTGCGCCCTGTCCGCCGATAGGTGTCGACGGCCTGTCCGCCCCATTGCCCGGAACAGACAACCGGAAGAGGTCTATCGGCGGGGGAGAAGATTGGCTCGGCCAGGTCGTGGAAGGAGCGGACGAAGCTCTCGTCGGGCTCCCAGTATTTGGCCCGTATTCCATTGATCTGGAATTGGTCGACCCCGAGCAGGCGCCAGATCTTCTGATAGGCGCGGAACTCCATGCCGAGGCCGGGATGGCGGGTGAGGATGTCCCAGCCATTGCGATGGGCATGCAGGCACAGGCGTGAACGCTTGCGCAGGAAGGTCATGCCGCCATGGCCGATGGAGTTGATGTTGACCACCGCCGCCGTGCCGCCGGCCTGGGCCACGAGATCATGGTTGCGCATCATCTCGTCCGGGTCGGCGGAGGAAATGCCGAACGCATACATCACCGTCTTGCCCGTGCGTTGGGCGTGGTCATGGATGACCGGCATGATCGCGTTGACCCTGTCTTCGAGCGCCGAATAGCCCGGGCTCATCAGCTTCTCGTCATCCTTGATGAAGTCCACGCCGGCCTCGCAGAGCTGTGCCACGACGCGCGCCGTCTCCTCCGGCAGCAGACCGAGGGAGGGCTTGATGATGGAGGCGATCATTGGCCCTTCGGCCACGCCCATGAGCCGGCGCGAGCCTTCGATGCCGAATTGCGGGCCGGGATGACAGGCCCATTCCGGCGGCAGGTCGATATCCATCACGCGGATGCCGGTGGCGCCCCGAATGGCGAAGACGCCGCCGATGGTTATGGTCGCCAGCGCGGCGATATCGGTCCCGACCGCTTCCAGCGGGTAGGTGACCGCAACATCGGCGCGGTTATAGGGGCCATGCCCGCCGGGATCCGGGAAGGACGGCGTCGGGACGGGAGCGAGTGGGGTGATGGCCGTCACGCGCGCGGCACATCGGGCGCGGACGGCCTCCGTCTCGCCGGGCAGGTCGGTGAAGGTGCCGGTCGACTGGTCCGCTGCGATCCGCGCGGCAAGCGCCTCGACATCGCCGGGCGTTTCGATCCGGTAGGTTACAGTGATCATGCTGCGTGACATGGGGGGCTCCCGTATTGCTTCACCGCGGTCCACCACCGTCGCGAACCCAGGCGAAATAGTCCGGCGAGCCCATCTGGCCGCCCTTGAGCGCCAGTTCCAGCCCGTCCATCGGCCCGTCCGAATGGGCCCGGAAGATCGAGGCGCCTGGAATGGTTGGTGCGAGCGCCGAGAGGGCAAAGATGCCGAGTTTTTGCGTGGCGAAGCCCGAACTGTCGCCGCCGGAGACGATGGCCCGCCTGATATCGCTGCGCTCCAGCACCCGTTTCAGGACCGTACCGAGGGCCTCGCCGACGGTCCGGTTCGCCGTTTGCGGATCTGTTCCGGTCTCGGCAAGCGCTGCGCGGAACCGTGTCACGGCGGGATCGTCCGGCCCCTCGGCTGTGTGGACAAGCGGGTCCTTCCCGTCGGACAGCGCGGACAGGGAGGCGTCGACGACGCGTGCGATCTCCCGCTCGACCCTCTCTTTGCCGTGGCAGACCCGCGACGCATCGAAGGCGATGGCCTCAAATCCATTCTGCGTCGACCATGCGATCTGCGCGGCCGTGGTGGGCGAGACCGAGCCGGAGACCGACATCATCCCGGCTGAGCGTCCGAGCCCCGTCGGCGGCGCGACCCGGTCCAGCAGACCGCTTTGGCACCAATGCTCGACCAGCGCATATTCCACGCCCTGCGAACCGATCACGAACGGGCTTGTCGCCCGGGCTTCCCAAATGGCGCGTCCGGCGGCGGCATCGGAGGCGCTGTCCATCGTGTCGATTGAGACCGCGCAGAGGCGCCCCGGCGCAAGGGGGGGAGCCTTCTCCAACCCTGTCCCACGGGCGAGATCCTCGAGTGAGAGAAGACAGGTCTCCAGCCGGTCCGACTGGCGCGCGATGTGGCGCGCGACATCGGACTCGTCCATGGGCGTGACGGGGTGGCGCGACATGACCGGGTGCCGGTCAAGACGGACCACTTCCTCGTCCATCCCTGCAAAGAGGTGGCCGAAACACTGGTAGCGCCGCATTTTCGGCGCGGCGACGAGCACCGGAACACATGTCGTGGCAAGGCTGTCGGCCCCGATTTCCATGGCGCGTCCGATGGAACCGGAGACTGGCGAGGAATCGAGCGTCGAGCAGACCTTGTAGTGGATCAACTCGGGACCGAGCGCCTTCAGCCGCTTGAAAATATCCGGCAGCGTCCGGTCCATCCAGTCGGGCGGTTGGGTCCGCGCGGTCGAGGCGACGCCGATGGCGCGCAACTCCGGAAAGCGCGCGAGTTGCTCGGGGCTCGGAACATCGAGAAACAGGATTGCGGGAAGGCCGGAGAAGGTCAGGACCTCCATGACCGCCGCTGCGCCTGTGAAGTCATCGCCATACCATGCCACGAGGCATCCCGCGCCGAGGGGGCTCTCCGCGTTACGTGGTCCATCCATGGTTGCTGCATTTCTGTTGACATTTGGCATAGTGGTATAGTTATTAAGTCATCATACCAGTTGTCAATCCGATTCCTGCGAGGCGGGAATGGACAGAAGGAGAAGCTATCGTGACAAATCTGGCCTTGTTTGGAGCGGGCGGGAAAATGGGAATGCGTCTTGGGGCGAACCTTGTCAGGTCCGACGCATTCGCAACCTCCCATGTGGAAGTGTCCCCGGAGGGACAGCAGCGTGTGAAAGAGGCGTTCGGGGTCGATTGCGTCGACCCGGACACCGCGCTTGAAGTCGCCGACGTGATCGTGCTGGCCGTTCCGGACACGCTGATCGGGAAGATCTCGCACGGCATCATCGACAAGGTGAAACCCGGAGCCATGGTCTTCTGCCTCGACGGTGCGGCGCCTTTTGCCGGGCATCTGCCGGAGCGCGCGGACATCACCTATTTCGTCTCCCATCCGTGTCACCCGCCGATCTGGAACGACGAAACGGAGCTGGAAGCCAGGCGCGACTATTTCGGCGGGATCGCTGCAAAGCAGGGCATCGTCAACGTACTCGTCCAGGGGCCGGAAGAGGATTTCGCGCTTGGCGAGGCTGTCGCGAAGACCATCTACGCGCCGGTCGCCCGATCGCATCGCGTGACGCTCAAGCAATTTGCGCTGCTCGAACCGGGGTTGTCCGAGACCGTGAACGGGTCGCTGATGGCGGTCCTGCGGCAGGCAATGGACGAGGTCATCGCCCGCGGAGTGAGCTATGACTGCGCGCGGGATTTCCTGCTCGGGCACATGAACATCATGGGGGCCGTGACCTTCGACCAGCATGAAGGTGTCTTCTCGGACGCGGCCAACAAGGCCATCGAATTCGGTATTCCGGTTCTCATGAAGGATGACTGGAAGCGGTGCTTCGATGAAGACGAGATCGCGGCCAGCGTCGAGCGGATCACCTGATCCGGATTGTGGTGTGCGGTCCGGGCGCGTCCCCGGGCCGCCGCCTTGCCGTGCGGGAGCCCCTCGGGTACGCCGTTGGCAAGAGGCAGCATGGTTGAGAGATGGACGAGGACACACCCTTCGCGAAACAGCCGGTCGAACCGATCCAGCGGCAGAAGCTGTCGGATCAGGTCTTCGACCGGCTTTGGCACATGATCAAGTCGGGGGAGCTTGCGCCAGGAGATGCGATGCCCTCCGAGCGCGCACTCATGGAGCTGTTCGGGGTCGGGCGCCCCGCTGTGCGTGAGGCGCTGCAGATGCTTGCGAACAAGGGCCTCATCTCGATCTCCCATGGCGAGCGCAGCCGTGTGAACGCGCTGGATGCAAGCACGGCGCTGGGCCAGGTCGACGAGATCGCCAGGCTCCTGCTGTCGGCGGAGCCGTCGAATGTCGATCACCTCAAACAGCTCCGCAAGATCCTCGAGGCCGGAACGGTCGGCCTTGCCGCCGAGCGCTGCACCGCCGAGGACGCGCGGGACTTGCAGGCGCTGATCGAGGTCCAACGGAGCCGGCTGGGTGATGACAAGGCCTTCATCGAGGCCGACATCGCTTTTCACGTCCGCATCGCCCGGATCACCGGGAACCCGCTGCTGGAGAGCGTCACGCGGGCAATGCTGACCTGGCTGCTCGCCTATTACCGGCCTGTACTTCATTGGGAAGGGCGCGAGAACACGACCCTGCGGGAGCATGCGTCCCTGACCGAGTTGCTCGCGCGGGGGGATCGGGCCGGTGCTGTGCAAATGATCGAGGATCATCTCGGCCGCTCCGGTCCGCTTTTCATGTCGGACAGTCCCTCCGCCTGAGCCGGCGATGCGGGCGCGCGCAACGGCTCGAGCTTGTCCCTCCGGGCAGCGCCGTGACCCGCGAGCGGGTACCTGCCGTCCTGTCAAAGACATCTGTGCACTGATGCCCCAAGCGGGATAGGCTGGCGCCCAGCCCGGCCATCCGAAGGGAATGATATGAACGACAAGTTGCTATCCCTTCGGGCGCTCTTCCTGTCCCTGGGAGCGATCCATATCGCGACCGCCGCGCTCGGCACGCTTGTTGCGCTCGATATTGCGGCCACCGGCGGATCGCAGGAGCTCGCCTCGCTGGTTGCCTCGGCCTATTCGCTGGGATTCCTGCTGGGGTGTTTCCGGATCGCCGGACCGCTCGGGGCGATCGGCCATATCCGGGCCTTCACAGCGGCAGCGGCGCTCTGTGCGCTGGCCACTCTGATCCTGTCGGAAACGGCCAACCCGGCGATGACACTCGCCACACGATTCGTGACCGGGCTCGCCACGGCCGGCCTCTATGCCATCGGAGACGCCTGGATCAACGACACGGCCGAGGCCTCCTCCCGCGGCCGGATTCTCTCGATCTATTCCATCGTGCTCGGGGTCTGTTCCGTCGTCAGCCAGGTCTTCGTGATCCTCTACAGTGACGATGTTGCCGGCTCCTTCATCCCCGTGTCCGCGCTGTTCTGCATCGCGATCATTGTGCTGGCCTCGACCCGAAACGATCCGAAGCCACTGAAACAGAAGGCCAATGTTCGGCTGGTGGCGACCTACCGGCTGTCGCCCACCGCCTTTGTCGGCGCCTTTCTCAACGGGTTCATCGTCACGATCATGCTCAATGTCCTGCCCTTCCGGGCCGCCAGTCTCGGCGTGAGTTCGACAGTGATCGCGATCCTGATCGGCGCGATCTATTGCGGCCGGATCCTGCTGCAATACCCGCTTGGGCGCGCCTCGGACCGGATGGATCGGCGCCGCGTGATCGCCCTGACTTCACTGGCGCTCTGTGCGATTTTCGTTCTCATGGCGGCGTTGACAGAAACGGAAGGGTCGATCCTGTTGGGCCAGAAAGGACCGGTGCTGCAGTTTTTTGCCCTTGTCATGGGCATCTTTCTTGGGGGAACGCTGCTGCCGCTCTATTCGCTGCTCACCGCCCATGCCATGGACCGGACGGTGCCTGTCTATGTGGGCTCGACAGCGGTGACATTGCTCTTCGCGTTTTCGGTCGGAGGGGTCGCCGGACCGCTGGCCACCGCTTTGCTTTCCGCCACCCTCGGCGACGACTCGCTGATATGGTTCGTCAGCCTTTTGATGGGCGGTTTCGCGGTTTTCACGCTGCTGCGGATGAAGTCTCGCAAGGCCGTGCCGCAGGCCGAACATGCAACGCATCGGCCCAGTACCACCACCTCGGTCGTCATGGCCCCGGACAGCAAACGATCCTGACCGAACCGATTTTGCGGGAGCGCGTAGAGCGCCTTCGCATGCTCCGGGGCGCTTTTATCGCGGGCAGGGCGGTAGAGACGGCGGGATAGCGGCACTGGGCCGTCTTCCCGACCATCGGGGGCCAGATCGGCCTGTGGTTCAGCTTTCGGCCATCTCGCGCTCGATATAGGAGCGCAACTGCTCTGCTTCCTCGCGGGCATCGCGCAGCCCGTCCATGGCGGCCTGAAGCTCGGCTTCAGTCTGGCTGAGCTGGTTGGTCAGCTCGGCTTCGCGCTGTTGCAGATAGGTGATCGCCTGGTCGCGGGTCTCCTCGGCCTCATGCAGCGACTGCGCCATCTGGTCCAGCTCACCCATTTCCGACTGCGTCACCCGCGTCACGCGGTGGATGATCCACGAGGCGAACCATCCCAGCAGGAAGGCTACGAACAGGACCGCGGCGGTGGCGACGATGAATTCGGTGCGGTTCACTGGCTTTCCTCCCCGCCTTCGGCGGATTCTGTACTACTGGTTTGCGCCTCGGCCGCGCCTGTCGTGGCGTCGAGTTTCGACGTGTCCGCCTCGGTTACGGCGGCGTCTGCGGCGGTGCCCTCGCCATCGGTTGCGTCGTCGCCCGTGGCTGTGTCGATCTCCGTGCCCGTTGCCTCGGCGGTCAGCAGCCGGAACTCGATACGGCGATTGGCCTCACGGCCTTCCTCTGTCTCGTTATCGGCGATCGGGTCGGCCTCGCCATAGCCTTGCGCGGTGATCGAGGATGTCAGCACGCGCCGGGCGGTCAGCGCTTCGAGAACGGCTTCGGCCCGGCCCTGCGACAGCTCCAGGTTCATCTGTTCGCGCCCCTGGCTGTCGGTGTAGCCCGCGATCTCGATCTCCATCTCGACCTCGCGGCAGGCCTTCAGGACCTCCGCGATCCCGTTGACGACTTCGATCCCGCCGCCCGAGATATCGGCCGAGCCAGGTTCGAAGGTGATCTTCGTCTCCGACTGCAGCCCGTTGACCTCGGCAATGCATTCCGACGGTTTCGGCAGCGCGGCGATCGGATCGAGCTTCACGTCATATTCGATGTCCAGCGAGTAGTTCTGACCCTCGCCAAGTTTCTGTGCCAGCAGCCGCGCGATCTCCGCCTGGGCCTCGGCATTGCCGCTCTTGCCGCGCAGGGCGATGAATTCCTCCTGAACGACGGCCGACCCGGATTCGAGCTCTGACAATGCCTGCAGCCCGGCCAGCACGCGCACCGGCCACTCCTTCGGCAGGTCCTCGTCGAGCCGCGCAGCCGTGTAGACAGAGCCGATCCCGAAGCGCGCCTTGGCATAGCTTTCCACCATGTCGCGCACCATGTCGTTGTTGAGGCGGCCGCGCAGCTGGACCTGGCCCTCGGGGCTGCGGGTGACGATGAATTCGGGCGGTCCGTTCCCCTCGCCGGTGCCGTCGACCACGACGGGTTCAGGCTTGACCGAATGCAGCGAGAAGACTTCCGGCAGGTTCGATTCCAGCTCGCCCACGACACGGTCGAAGGCAGCCTGCGGTGTGGTCTCCTGTGCGACGAGGGTGACGTCGGCATCCGAGAAAGTCACCGAACCGCCGCCGATCTCGGCCAGCGCCTCGATCCCCATGATGACGGCATTGGCCCATTCCGTCGTTGGCACCCCGAGCCCCAGCGTACAGTCGGCGGTCCCCTTCATCCCGGCGGCCTCGGCGGCGGCCTGGATGCGCTCCCGGTCGCGGGTGGTGTCGACGGAACAGGCGTCGAAATGCGGTCCCTTGCCGTCGATCAGGAAGCGCAGCGTGAAGGGCGTGATGACCGGGCGCGGAGCGGTGATGCGGTAGCTGACCTCGATGGGCAGGTTGCTGCGGCGGCGCAGCAGCCCTTCCAGCGCCTGTTCCATCTGGGCCTTCTCCTCACGCGAGGCGGCGATGGCGGTGATGTCGACCTTGCCGGACGAGATCGAGATTTTCGACCGCGGCAGGCGCGCCAGCGCGTTCATGCCGTGATGCACGGCCGGCTCCCAGCCCGGCGGGGCCGGGTAATGCGCGTTCTGCAACAGGTCTGTCACCTCGGCGCCCTGCGCCAGCGCCATGATCTCGTTGACCATGGTCGGGCGGTCGAGACTGTCGGGGACCAGCCCGATCAGCGTCACGCCCTCGTCATTGCGCAGGATCTCGATCGAATAGCGCGGCGGCGCAATCGGCTTGCTCGGCTGGACGGTGGTTCCGTCGACGATTCGGGTCGCGTCGACCATCTTGCCGGCAATATGCAGGGCGTTGAAGCGGCGGGCCTCGGTCGGGGCCATGCCGCCGATATGGACCTGCAGCCCGTCCGTGTAGACATCGGCCCATTCATGGCCGGCCTCGATCAGCGCGATATTGACCGCGCGCCCGGAGCGCTCTTCGATGATGCCGGCTGCAACAGAGGCGGTCAGCCAACTGCCAAGGCCGGCGAGCAGGATGGCGACGGCTGCGATGATCTTCGGGCCTAGGCGCATGTTTTCGTTCTTCTTGTTCCCGTTGGCAGTTTCTTAGAGGCGCGTGGCGGCGGGATCAATCGCCCGCCGCGCAACAAGCGCCATTTCGCCAGTTCACAGAACCAGAAGGGCCAGCACAAGGCCAATCACGAGGATCGAGCCTGTCAGCTTGAGGGCCTGGAAGCTGCGCAGGCAGGACATCGGATCGTCGAGGTCCACCGTCGCGGTCAGCCAGGCCATGTGCAGGCCCATGCCGAGCGCGCCGGCCAGGCCGAAGATGAGTGCCATCGGGCTGCCCAGAGAGCCGAGCGCGAGGAAGACGCCGACGGTCATCATCAGCACGGTGACCATGGTGAAGAGGCGCAGCCATGCGGGGGTCTCGTCGCCGAAAAGCCGGGCGGTGGATTTCACCCCGATCAGCGTGTCGTCCTCGATATCCTGATGGGCGTAGATCGTGTCGTAGAAGATCGTCCAGGCAACGCCGCCGAAGAAAAAGAAGACCGGGGCGAGGGTGAGCTCGCCGGTATGCGCGGCCCAGGCCAGCATGGCGCCCCAGTTCAGGTTCAGCCCGAGAATGAATTGCGGCCACCAGGTGAACCGCTTGCCGAAGGGGTAGAGCGCGACGAGGAAGACCGAGAGCACACCGAGCAGGATCGCGGTGGAGTTGAGGGTCAGCAGGATCAGGAAGGCGATGCCGACCTGCGCGCCGAGCCAGATCATGGCATTCTTCGGCGTAACCTGTCCGGAGGGCAGTGGGCGCGACTTGGTGCGCTCGACCAGCGCGTCAATTTCGCGGTCGGTGATGTCGTTCCAGGTGCAGCCGGCGCCGCGCATCAGGATGGAGCCGAGGATGACGGCGACCAGGATCCAGAGGTCGAAGGCGCGCCAGCCGGTGGCGGCCGCGGCGGCGAAGAGGCCCCAGAAGGAGGGGATGATCAGCGTGTAGAAGCCGATGGGCCGGTCGGCCCGCGAGAGCCTCAGATAGGGGCGCATCAGGGCGGGTGAAAACCGGTCAACCCAGTTGCCATCGGGCGCATCGGCGACGGCTCCGGGCACGGTATCGGTTTGCGTGGTGACTGGCGTCTGGCTGGTGTCGGTCATATGGTCCGCCCCGGAAACTGGGAATGTAAGCGATGTCTAAGGTCCGCCTGTATGTAGAACAAAGCCTTGCCGAGGGGCAAAGCGTTTCACTGACGCGGGAGCAGGCGCATTATCTTTTTGGCGTGATGCGGCTCGGAATGGGCGACGATCTGCATGTTTTCGACGGGCAGACCGGCGAGTTCCGGGCCGAGATTGCCGAAGCCGGCAAGCGCGGCGGGGTGCTGCAATGCGTCGAGCGGACGCGGGATCTGCAGATGCCGCCCGATCTGTGGCTGCTCTTCGCCCCGATCAAGAAGGCGCGGACCGATTTCATCGTCGAGAAGGCGACCGAGATGGGGGCGGCGCGAATCTGTCCGGTTCAGACCGAGTTCACCAATGCCGAGCGCATTCGGCGGGACCGGTTGCAGGCCCATGCGGTGGAGGCGGCGGAGCAATGCGGCGGCACCTATGTCCCCGATGTGGCCGAGCTGGCGCGGCTTGACCGGGTGCTGTCCGACTGGCCGACAGAGCGGCGGCTGATGTTTTGCGACGAAGCGCTTGTGGGCGCGCGCGAGGCGCTCTCGGGCGCATCGGGCCCGTGGGCGATCCTGGTTGGTCCGGAGGGCGGATTTTCTGACTCCGAACGCCGGCGACTGCGTGATATGGAGGCCGCGGTGGCCGTGAGCCTCGGTCCGCGCATCCTGCGGGCCGATACCGCGGCGGTGGCGGCTCTGACGCTGTGGCAGAGTGTTTTGGGGGATTGGTAGATGAGATTTCGAGAGGCGGTGGTGTCCGACGCGGAGGCGATCGAAGCCTTCCTCGTCGGACATTGCGACACATCGATGTTCCTGAGGGGCAACCTTGCGCGGTTCGGCCCTTGCGGCGGTGAGGATCGAAACGCAACGCGGATGTGGCTTCGCGAGACAGCGGGCGTGGTGGACGGTGTCTTCGGAATAACAACGGCCGGTTTCGTGCTGGTCCAGCTTCCCGGCACGTTTCCGTCCGAAGAGTTCGCCGAAACCCTGGCCGAGGACGAGATCAACGCGATACTCGGAGCGACGGAGCAGGTGCACGCCGCGCGGTGCGCGCTCGGGCTCAACGGGGCACCGGTCCAGCTTGATGAGGACGAGCCGCTCTACGCGCTCGACCTGGACGAGCTCGTATTGCCGCGGGCGTCTGTTTCCCTGCGCTCGGCCACGAAGGCGGACACGGACCTGCTTCTCCACTGGCGCGCCTCCTACCTGGTCGAGACAATCCATTTCACCCCCGAAGAGGCCATGGGCATGGCCGAGGCGGATATCGAGGGGATGCTGGAACGCGGCACGCTGATGCTGCTGGAGAACGCGGCGGGCGAGACCGTCGCCATGACCTCTTTCAACGCGATTTTGACGGACACAGTGCAGGTCGGTAATGTCTACACGCCCGATGAAGTGCGTGGGCAGGGCCATGCGCGCCGCGCGGTGGCGCTGCATCTCGAGCGGGCGCGGGCGGAGGGTGTGAAACGGGCGATCCTCTTTGCCTCCGGGCCGGCGGCGAGCCGCGCCTATGAGGCGATCGGCTTCCGACTGGTCGGGCGCTTCACATTGCTCTTCTTCGCGGACACGCAATCGGTTGGGGCGGCGGCCTGATGAGACCCGCATGTCCGGACGATGCCGAGAGACTCGACGCCTTTCTGTCGCGGCAGCCGGAAGGCAACATGTATCTGCGTGACAACCTGCGGCTCTACGGACCCTGTGGCGGCACGAGCGACCGGGCAACGCGGATCTGGATCGAGGAGTCGGGAAGGGGCGAGATCGTGGGTGCGATTGGGCTGAGCAATGCCGGATATCTCTTTGTTGCGCTGGACGCAGGGCAGGTCGGGACGGATTTGGCGCAATTGTTCGCGGGCGAAAAGATCGAAGGTATCGTCGGGCCGCATGAGCGTGTCATGGCAGCGCGTCGGAGGCTGGGGCTGGGCCGCGCGCAGGTGCGCCGCGACGTGGCCGAACCGCAATACAGGTTGGAACTGGGATCGCTGATCGTTCCGCCCGGGAATTCGGATCTGCGCCTTGCGGAGTCGTCCGACGCCGAAATCCTGACCCGTTGGCGCGCGGATTTTCTGGGTGATGTTTTCAACATGCCGGAACCGGAGGCGGCGGTTCAGGCCGCGCGGCAGGTCGTTTCGATGACCGAGGCAGGGCGGCTGGCGGTGCTGGAATCCGCCGGACGGCCGATTTCGATGACGGCGTTCAACGCGGTTCTTCCGGATATCGTTCAGGTTGGAAATGTCTATACGCCGCCGCACCTTCGGGGCCGGCGCTACGCGCGGCGCGCGGTGGCTCTGCACCTTGAGACGGCGCGCGCCATGGGCGTTTGCCGCGCTGTCCTTTCGGCGGCCGACGATCACGCCGCGCGGGCCTATGAAGCAATCGGATTCACCCGGATCGGCACGTTCAGCATGCTGATGTTCGATGGTGTCCAGGATGTGGAGGCGGCATGAGCCTGATCCGGCCGGAACTCGCGCGGACCCTGACCCGCTGGCGTGAAGCATTGGTGGCGCTGGCCGTTGCGTTGTTCGGCCTCTGGCTGGTCGGGCTCGGGGGGCCGATCATGCTTGTCCTGGGCGGACTGGTCACGGCGATGGGGCTGTTGATGGCGGTCTTTGCCTGGCGGCGACAGCGTTTCCGGCTCGAGATCGACGCGCCGGGTGTCGTCTCGATCGACGAGGGACGGATCACCTATCTCGGACCGATCGTCGGGGGGGCGGTGGCACTGGCCGAACTGGTCGAGATCGATGTGATCGACCTGCCCGGGCCCCGCCGCTGCTGGCGCCTGCGCCAGGCGGATAATCAGATGCTGCTCGTTCCCCTCGCTGCCGCGGGGGCCGAGGCGCTCTACGACCATCTGGCAGCATTGCCGGGCATGGAGAGCCGTGCCCTGATGTCGGCCCTTGAGGGCGAAGCGAAACCGGCGCGGCGGATCTGGCACCGGAACCTCGAGCCGGAGTTGATCGAGGCTGAACTCTGAGTGACCGGGCGTGTTCCGGGCGTTCGATCCGAGCCGTTTGCAGACATCGAAGCTCCACGCCGAAGGACACCGGATCAGGGCGCGGTCGCTGTGCCACTGCCCGCAGCAGACGGACGCTCCTTCTGCTTTCCGAATCCGTTCCCCGCGAGGCCATTCATACCCATTTGTCGCCGCGCTGCGCGCGACGACCCGGGGGGGCGCCTTCGCTTCGCTCGGCGCCCCCTTGACTTGCGCGATCCGGAAGCGCACCTAAACCGGATTGCGCGTCCAATCCGGAGACCAATCCCCATGTCCATCCCTCAATCCGGCGGCGGGCCGATCGAGCGTTACGAGCAACTGGTCGAATATCTCGAAAGTGGCTGCAAGCCGAAGGCGGATTGGCGCATCGGCACCGAGCATGAAAAATTCGGCTATTGCCGCGACACGCTCCGGCCGTTGCCCTATGACGGCCCGCGCTCGATCAAGGCCATGCTCGAAGGGCTGCGCGACCGCTATGGCTGGGCGCCGATCCTCGAGCAGGACAATATCATCGGGCTGGAGCTCAACGGCGCCAATATCTCGCTGGAACCGGGCGGGCAGCTCGAGCTGTCCGGTGCGCCGCTGCAATCGATCCACGAGACCTGCGACGAGGTCAACGAGCACCTGCGCGAGGTCAAGACCGTGGCCGACGAGATCGGTGCCGGCTTCATCGGGCTCGGCGCTGCGCCGCAATGGCTCCATGAGGACATGCCGCAGATGCCCAAGGGGCGTTACCGGCTGATGACCGACTACATGGACAGCGTCGGCGATCTCGGAAAACAGATGATGTATCGCACCTGCACCGTGCAGGTGAATCTCGACTTCGCCAGCGAAGCCGACATGACAAAGAAGTTGCGCATCGGCCTTGCGCTGCAGCCGGTCGCCACCGCGCTTTTCGCCAACTCGCCTTTCCTGGAAGGCAAGCCGAACGGCCACAAGTCCTGGCGCTCGCGCATCTGGCGCAACCTGGATGACGCGCGCACCGGTATGCTGCCCTTCGTCTTCGAAGAGGGGTTCGGCTTCGAGGCCTGGGTCGAATATGCGCTCGATGTGCCGATGTATTTCGTCTATCGCGACGGCAAATATATCAACGCGCTCGGCCAGTCCTTCCGCGATTTCCTGAAGGGGAAGCTCCCCGCGCTGCCCGGCGAGACGCCGACGCTGTCGGATTGGGCCGACCATCTCACCACGGTCTTCCCCGAGGCGCGGATCAAGAAATACATGGAGATGCGCGGTGCCGATGGCGGGCCGTGGCGGCGTCTCTGCGCGCTGCCGGCCTTCTGGGTCGGGCTGCTCTATGACGAAGGCGCAATGGACGCGGCCTGGGACCTGGTGAAGGGCCTCGACGCGGAGACACGCGAAGGGCTGCGGGTCGCGGCGTCGGTGGACGGGCTTCAGGGCGAGTCCGGTGGCGTGAAGCTGCGCGATCTTGCGGCACGGGCGGTGGACATTGCCGAAACCGGGCTCAAGGCACGGGCGATCCCCGGCGCAGGCGGCATGATCCCGGACGAGACCCATTTCCTCAACGCGCTTCAAGAGAGCATCGAGACCGGCAAGGTACCGGCCGACGAGCTGTTGGAGCGCTACGAGGGCGCGTGGGCCGGCGATCTCACACGGATCTATTCAGAATTCAGCTACTGATTTCACGGGGACCGCCACGCGGCCCCCTGATTTCCGCTATTGCTGGCGTCGAAGCACGCGCTGTTCGTACAGGCTGTGCACGGTGTCTTTGCGGGCCGCGACTTCCTCTTCGGTGGGCGCGTGGTCCTGTCTGGTCAGGATCGCGTAGGAGGCGAAGGCGTTGTGCTCGCCTTTGGCAGCGCGCACCGGCGTCCTCCCGGTCGAGCTCGGCAACCCATAGGGGTTCTCGCCTTCGTCCGACGGCATGGTCATGAACAGGATATAGGCCATGACCGCGACCGGCGGGTAGAAGAAGAAGAAGCAGATCATCAGGATCAAGGGAAGGGCCATGGCCGGATCGTTCGCGGTATTGGCGGTGAAATTGGCCGCCATCTCGCTGAAGCTCGGCAAGGCGCCCGTCAGACGCAGATGTTCGATATTTGACAGAATCTCGTAGAGCCCGAGCACCACGGCCTCGGCGCTGGACCGTCCCATCAGGTGATGGAAGGACATGTCCGGATTGAAGCTTGCATCGACCCCGAGACCGCCAGCGCCGGAACCCATTCCCATGAAGGCGGTGGAGATGCCGCTGGTGGCAATACCGAACAGCCCCATCAGGGCGAAGAAACCGGCCGAGAAGGGCAGAAACGCCCATTTTCCCTTGCGTCCACTGTCTTGCAAGCGGCGCATGGCGAGGGTCAGGCGGGGGATGGCCGTGACCAGGATGAAGAGCACCGAGCCATAGGCGAGCGGGTTCAGCGACGGCATCTCGCCAGCATCGAGGCTGAAGACGAAGCCGCGCAGGTCCCACCAGAATAGCCCGAGCATCGCCGCCCAGAGCACGGGCATGACGCACCAGTAATCTGCGCGCGAGGAACGGCCCAGAATGTTGACAAAGTTAAAGATGAAGCTGTCGAAAGCTGCGAAGAACTTGCGCAATTTGCTGCCCCTTAGGTCCGGTTTTGCTGGTAGCTTGACCTGACTTTGCGGCAATTCTTTGCCAATTGGATGGAATTCGCGGTGCAGCGCTATTGGCTGTTTTTCTTGTCGCCACCGATGCGGGGCTCTTCGCCCCGTAGCAGCCGTCCGATATTGGCCGAATGGCGGATATAGACGAGCGCGGTCAGCATCAGGCCGAGCAGCGCCATCTGCGCCTGTCCGAAGACCAGCATCCAGGCGGTCGCGCTGGCAGCGGCGACGAGAGCGGCGAGCGAAGAGATGCGGAAGATCAACGCCATGGCGAGCCATGTGGCGCAACAGGCCAGGCCCACGCGCCAATCCAGCGCCAGCAGCACGCCAAGGAAGGTCGCGACACCCTTGCCGCCCTTGAAGTTGAGCCAGACGGGGTAGAGATGTCCAAGGAAGGCCGCGAAACCGGCGATCTGGGCCGCGTCATCGCCGACCAGCGCGCGGGCGATCAGCACCGCGATGCCGCCTTTGGCCGCGTCGAGGATCAGGGTGAGGAAAGCCGCGACCTTGTTGCCGGTGCGCAGGACATTGGTGGCGCCGATATTGCCGGATCCGATGGCGCGCAGGTCGCCCAGCCCGAAGAGACGCGCCATGACGATGCCGAACGGGACTGAACCGAGCAGATAGGCGAGGACGGCGGTCAGGATCAGCGGGACGAAGCCGGATTCAAGTGCGGGCATTGGGGTGGGGCTCCTTGGCTCTGCGCGCTGCGACTATCTTCGGACGGGGAGGGAAAGTCTATCTGGAAGCGGGGGGAGATTGGTCCAGATGTCGGAAATGAAACACGTTTGCTGCCCTTGGGGACGGCCCCCGATGCGGCGGGCCAGACATGTGATCCGACCATCTCCGATGGGGGGCAGATTGCCTGAACGCCGATCAACACTGTCCGACGTCGTCGCATCAATTCTCTGCTGCCGCTTTCGTATGACCTTGGCCGGAGCGGCAGCGCTCACCCGAATGGGGTCGAGAGACAACCAGCGACACCGCAACGGACGGGAGCGCGCCCGCGAAGCGGCCTCCAAACGGAAAAAAGTGCAGCCTTGGCGCTGCCCTACCTCATTTGGGGTATGACCAGATGCATCGGATCCTTCACTCAGGGAGCTGTGTGTATCAACAAGGTATTGCTATGACGATTTTTTCTTCTGTACTCGGGGCCGCCGCGGCGGTCGTTATTGCCGGCACCGCCCACGCGGCCATCATTGATCTGACACCAACCGTCGACGGTGATGTGCAGATTTTCGGCGGGGACGACGTCCAGACGACGGCTGACAGACTGTCGATGGTTCAGTCCGGTGGTTTGACCCGGAATGCCATCCTCGAATTCGATCTGTCGGCGATTCCGGATAGTGCGATTATCAACGCGGTCGATATTTCAATGATTCTGACGCGTTTCATTTCCAATGTCGGTGGGAGAGATGCCGCGCTTGATGTCGTCACCTATCTCGGTGACGGGGTTGTCGATATCTCCGATCATCACGCGTCCGGAACGCTGGCGCTCGATACGACGACGGCGGCCGGGGGGAGCGGAGGAGATGTTCGCAGCTTCTCTCTGACCGACCTGTCGACCTTCGGTGCAGCTTTGGTGGGCGACCTTCTGACCGTTCGGCTTGAGACCGACAGCTTTGCGTCCTGGCAGATCGCCGCGCTGGAGAATAGCAGCTACGATCCGGTCACCTTGAGCATCGAGTACACGGACACGATCAGTGCCGTGCCACTTCCGGCCGGGTTGCCGCTCCTGGTGAGCGGCCTTGGTCTGTTGGGCCTCACCGCGCGCCGGCGTCGGGCCTGATACCGGCAGGTTCGTCCTCGGCCTTCCCGCGGAGACCGCTCGTGGCGTCGAACATGGTGCAAATGAGCCTGTCGCGTTTCTCGCGACAGGCTTTTTTTGTGGAGCCAATCGGCTGGTCGATCCACGCCAGACATCCGTGTAAGACATCGCAGATGTCACTTGGCTCACGCATAGCGGGCGGGGGAGCTCTTCGACGCCGTGGTGTCCCGGGGAAAAATAGCGCCTATCCCGACATGACGATGAAGCCCTCCGGGAACCGGTACTCTTCGAGATTTGCGCCATCACCGATCCGGTCGACCACGGCGAAGAGGCCGGGTGCGTGGAGCGGTGTCAGAACGCCGTGCCAAGTGCCGCGATGAAGGTTGATGCCTTCTCCGGGCGCGGTGAGGAAGGCGCGCGGCATTCCGGGGCGATCCGAGAGATCGGGTGCGACGATGACGAGAAAAGGGTGTTCGCTCATCGGCAGGAAGGTCTGGCTGCCATCGGGATGCCGTTCCACGAGGTCGAACCTGTAGGGCAGGCTGCGCGGATCGGCCTTGAAAAGCGAGATCCCGGCCCGGCCGCTGCCGAAATCGAGCGATGCGCGGTCGTGGTAGCGGCCGCAGGCCCCCTCGTTGATCCATTTGTCGGGGGCGCCGCTGGTCGCAAGGAGGTCGCCGAAGGGGGCGAAGGCTTCGGCGGTGAGCGGTTCAGGGATGATCTCCTGCATCACAGATCCATTGCCTTCAGCCGCAGTTCGGCGATGCGCTCGACCTGACGGCAGGCCTCGGCGAACTCCGCGCGGCGGTAATTTTCGAGTCGGCGGCGGAAGGCGGCAAGGATGCCTGCCTTGTCATGGTCGCGTACGGCGATGATGAAGGGGAAACCGAAGCGCTCGGTATAAGCGGTGTTCAGCTCGGTAAAGGTGGTGCGTTCGGCATCGGTGAGCGCGTCGAGCCCGGCGCTGGCCTGCTCGGAAGTGCTGTCCTCTGTCAGGCGCGCGGCCTGGGCGAGTTTGCCGGCGAGGTCCGGATGCGCGCGCAGCACGCCGAGCCTTTCGGTCTCGCTGGCAGACCGGAAAACGCGGGCGAGGGCAGAGTGAACACCCGTGGCGCTGTCATGGGCGGGGCCGAGTTCGAGCCCGTGGGCGCGTTCCGCGATCCAGGGGGAGTGTTCGAAAATGTCGCCGAACCGGTCGACGAAATCCTCGCGCGTCAACTGGCTTGGGCGGGGGCGACGGTGCGGCGGATGGGTGGTTTTCCAATGCTCGGCGATGTCGACGCGGCGGGCAAACCAGACGCCCTCCCGAGACGCGGCATAGTCGAGGAAGCGTTTCAACCCGGCGAGGCGGCCGGGGCGGCCGATGAGGCGGCAATGCAGACCGATGGAGAGCATTTTCGGCGCTCCCGCTTCGCCTTCGGCATAGAGCATGTCGAAACTGTCGCGCAGGTAGCTCTCGAAGTCGGCGCCGGTGTTGAACCCCTGGGGGGTGGCGAAGCGCATATCATTGGAATCGAGCGTGTAGGGGATGATGAGCTGGTCGCGGCCATCGGCCTCGATCCAGTAGGGCAGGTCGTCGGCATAGCTGTCGGCGATATAGTCGAAGGCGCCGCTATGGGCGGCGAGTGTGACCGTGTTGACCGAGCAGCGGCCGGTGTACCAGCCGCGCGGCGGCGCGCCGGTGACTTCCGTATGAAGGCGGATCGCTTCCTTCATATGGGCTTCCTCCTCCTGCGGGGAGAAGTCCTTGTATTCGATCCATTTCAGCCCGTGCGAGGCGATTTCCCACTCGGCCTGCTGCATCGCCTTCACCTGTTCGGGGGAGCGGGCGAGGGCGGTGGCGACGCCATAGACCGTGACGGGGATGTTCATGGAGGTGAAGAGGCGGTGCAGGCGCCAGAAGCCGGCGCGGGCGCCGTATTCATAGATGCTCTCCATATTCCAGTGCCGCTGTCCTTCCCAGGCTGCGGCGCCGACGATCTCGGAGAGGAAGGCCTCGGAGGCGGCGTCGTCGTGCAGGACACAGTTTTCGCCGCCCTCCTCGTAATTCATCACGATCTGGATCGCGAGCCGGGCGCCGCCGGGCCAGGTGGCGTTGGGCGGTGTTGGCCCGTGGCCGTGCATGTCGCGGGGATAGCGGTTCATCTTCTGCTCCGGTCTGTTCGGGCTTGTCTGGGCGCGAGTTTCCCGCCTTCATGGCGAGGACGCAAGATGGAGAGAGTGATGGCCGGGTATCTGACGACGCATGTTCTGGACACGGCGCTGGGAAAACCGGCATCCGGATTGGAAATCGAGCTTTTCCGGATCGAGGGGGAGGGGCGCGAATTCCTCGGACGGCGGATCACCAACGAGGATGGGCGCACGGATGGGCCGATCCTGCCGGAGGCGGATTTCGCGACCGGGATCTATGAGCTGGTCTTTCACGCCGGTGGGTATCTGCGCGCCAGCAGGCAGGGCGGGGAGGGGCTGCTCTTTCTCGATGTCGTGCCGATACGCTTCGCCATGGCGGAGGAGACGCATTTCCATGTGCCGCTTTTGCTTTCGCCTTTCGGGTATTCGACCTATCGCGGCAGCTGAGGAACACAGGTCGGACGCGCGGACCTCATGCTATGCATGTCGGCCCGCCCGCCCGGAACGCGACCCATACCGGGGCGTCCCGCTCAGTAGTCGCGTTCGAAATAGACGCCGATGGAGCTGTCGCCGCTGGAGCTGGCCGTGCCCTTGATGGTGACATTCTTGTGCAGGTCGATATTGAGATCGATCTCGGTGTCACCTTCGCTATCGGCGACAAACTCGGTGTAGATATTCTCGCTGAGATACTTGCCGGCCCGCACTTCGGTGCCGCCATCATCCGTGGTGGCCAGGTCGAGATCGTCCAGCCCCAGACCCTCGCGCAGGCCGGAGGTGAGACCTCCGCCGCCGCGCCCGGTCAGGTTTGCCACGGCGCTGGCCAGCTGCACCGCCTGTAGCGGCGACAGGTCGGTGACGCTCTTGCCGAAGAGGAAGCGGGCGAGCACCTCGTCCTCGGGCAGGTCCGGCACGGAGGTCAGCTTGAATTGCGGATCGTCCACCGGCCCGGAGATCACCGCGAGGAACTCGAAATCGTCCTGGGTCGAGGAGGCGGTGAGATCGAGATAGGGTTTAAGCCCACCGGCCATGGAGACAGTGCCTTCGTCCATGTCGAGCCGCTTGCCGAGAATGTCGAGCCGACCGCGAATGACCTCGATTTCGCCGACAGGCGTCGGGCTCGCCGTGGTGCCGCCGACAATGAGCGCGCCGCCCAGCTCCGTGTCCAACCCGCGGCCGCGGATGAAGATCTGTTCCGGCGCATTGACACGTATGTCCAGGGCATAGGCCGGACCGCCACCGCCACCGCCGGAGCCGCCAGATGCCTTGTCTTCCTTCACCAGCCCCGCACGCTTGCGGGTCAGGAAGACGCCGGCGGGCTCGCCGACATGTTTCAAGTCCGGAATAGCGCCGCCGAAGCCGAGACCGCCATCGGGAATGCGGATCTCGGTGCGGCCGACATTGATACGCCCGGCAATGCTAGCCGCGCCGGTGAGTGGGCCGCTTATCGTCGCGCCGCCATCGAGCACCGTGGTGAAGAGCGTGGGGTCCGTGAGGGTGAAGCTGTTCAGGGAGGCTTCGAGATTGGCGACCATGCCGGTCAGTTGCAGCGAGCCGCGCGCGCCGAGCGAGCCGCCGGCGGGGCTGTTGGCGGAGGCGTCGATCTGCAAGGCCGCGCCATTGAGACCGAGATTGACGGTGATGCCGTTGAGGCTCTGGCGCAGGGTTGGCATGGCCAGTTCACCGTCACTGACGGTGACCGTGCCGGAAACGGCCTCCAGCGAGGGCGCGCCGTTGACGGAGATGTCGAAGGCGGCAGTGCCGGAGGTCGAGTGCGGCGAGAGGGCGGCATTGGCCAGCGCGAGCGGGGCTGTGCCTTTGGCATTGAGGGCCATGGTGGCAAAATCCGATGCGACCGTGCCGGAGACATTGGAGGACACGCCTTGCGGGCCGCGTGTGTCGAGCTTGATCGCATAGCCATCACCGCTCTGGGACAGGTTGCCATTGGCGGAGAAGCCACCCGTGACGCCCGGGGCGAAGGGGGCAATGGACGGAAGATCGAGTGTGAGGTCGATCGCGGTTGCACCCTGTTCGACCGTGCCGGCGACGGTGGCGCTGCCCTTGTAGGGCAGGCCGGCATCAAGGACGACATTCCAGCGTCCTGTGGCGGCCTCCTTGGCGTCGCCCTTGAGGGTGAGCGGGCCGGAATAGGCCGGGACCAGAGCGCCGACATCCGGCAGGGCGGCCTCGAAGGCGAGCTGTGAAGCGCCGGCGCCGTAGCTGCCGCCCGCATTGACGGTGCTGGCATAGGGGCCATTGGCGTCCAGCATCAGCTCCCAGGCGCCGTTTTCCTGCTGGGCGGCCTTGGCGGTGGCGTTGAGCGCGCCGGGCACGCCGGGGGCGAAGGCGGAGACCTGCGGCACGTCGAGGATCACCGCCAGTTCAGTGCCGCTGGCGCCGACCGCGCCGTCGATATTGGCCTGGGCGTTCTGCGGGCCGGTGGCGTCGAAATCGATCGCCCAGCGGCCGTCGCCGGTCTCGGCGGCGTTGCCCGTGGCGCGCAGCGGGCCGGAAATCTGCGGCACGAAACCGCCGAGATCGGGGACGGAAATGTCGAGGTCGAGATCGCTTTGTCCGCCGCCAGCGACGCCATCGATGGCGGCTTGCGTACCCTGCGGACCGGAGGCGTCGAGATCGACCTGCCAGAGGCCGTCGCCCGCATCCGTCGCCTTGCCATTGACCCGGACGGGGCCGGGGACGCTCGGCACGAGCGGGGCGAGATCGGGCAGGGCGGCGTTGAAGGTCACCTCGCCCGGTCCACCGCCGACGCGCCCGTCCAGCGCAACGGTGGCCTCATAGGGTGCGGAGCCGTCGAGATCGAAGTCCCAGCCACCAGTGCCCGTCTCCGACGCCCGGCCGGTCAGTGCGACCGCGCCGCTATGACCCGGGACAAGCGGGGCGAGATCGGGCAGCGCGATATCGAGCGAAACGTCGCTCTTGCCGGGGGCGATCAGCCCCTCGACGGCCGCAGTCAGCGCATAGGGACCGTCGACATCGAGATCGACATCCCATTCGCCGGCAACCTCTTCGCCGGCCCGTCCCGCGATGCGGACAGGGCCTTCATGGCCGGGGACCAGCGGGGCAATGTCGGGCAGGGAGAGGTCAAGCGTGACATCGCTTTCGCCCGGATGGACCCGGCCCGCAACCTTGCCCGCGAGCGCATAGGGACCGGCGAGATCGAGTCCGACTTGCCAGTCGCCCGGCGCGCTTTCCTTTGCCGTGCCGGCAAGGGTCAGCTCGCCTTCATGGCCGGGCAGGACCAGCGAAACATCACTCAGCGCAGCGTCGAAGCCGAGATCGGAGGCGCCGCCGCCGATCTTGCCCTTCGCATCCGCGGTGATGGCCCGGCTGCGCAGTTCGAGATGGTCCAGCACGGTGCCTTCGGTGTCCCGGCGCAGCGCGGTGGAGAGGGTGACAGGGCCGTCGAGCAGGCGGTCGGCGGTCTCCTGGCCGATGGAGAGCCCGGTGCCTTCGACATCGGCGGTGACGGCGAATTGCCCGCCCAGAGGATCGCCGGCACCGGAGAGCGCGGCCTCGACCTGTCCGGTCAGGGGACGGCCCGCGATGGTGGAGAACCGGGCGAGATCGGTCGCGTTGACCTGGCCCTGGCCGGAGAGCTTCAGCGACCGGTCGGCAATGCGCAGATCGCCCAGCAATGTCGCGTCGTAATCTTCGCCCTCGGCATAGAGCCGGGTGACGTTCAGTGCGCCGCCCTGCGTCCAGTCAAGCCCGGCGCCGCCGGTGAGCGTGTCGCCGATGGCCTCGGCGAGGCCGGGATCGGCCATGGCAAGCCCGGCAACATCAAAGAGCAGGTCAGCGGTGACGGCCGCGCCATCCTCGGTGGTGATGCGGCCGGTGCCGTCCAGCGCGAGGCTGTCGAGCGTCGCGGCCTCGGCCTCGACGCCGGTGATCTCTGCGGTTAGCTGCCAGCGGTCACTTTGCGCGGCGTCGAAGCTGGCATCGAGCGTGACCGCGTCCAGATAGGTGCCGGGACCGGAGACCGGCAGGCGCAGCGGAGCGCCATCGGCGCGGCCCATGTCACCGTCGAGCGTGAAGGCGGTGGGCAGACCGTCGGCGCCGAGGCTGACACTGCCCTCCAACGACAGGGCCTGCGCGGTCAGTTCAAAACCGGGCAGCTCGAAAGCGCCCTCGGCGTCGCGGCTTCCCTCGGCCTGAAGCCGGATATCGGTACCGAAGAAATCATGGAACTCGGCCGGCAGGAGCGGCGTGATATCGCCGCCGATATCGGCCGTGAACCCGGCCTCGCCCGAATCGTTGCCGGTCAGGTTCACCGAGCCGGTGATCCGCTCGGCCCCGTCGGTGGCCAACGCGATGTCGGCCGTGAAATCGGTCAGCGGCCCTTCGCCCGCGATCTTCAGCGCGACGGAGGGTTCGCCCGGCAGCTTGAGCAGCGACGTGACCAGCCCGCCAGCCTCTTCCTCCATCTCAAGATCGAGCGACAGGGTCCTGCTTTCATTGACGAAACTGCCATGCAGGCTGATATGGTCTTCGGGCCCGTCGAGCCGGCGCGTCTCGAGGTCGACCTTGCCTTCGCCACCCGCGAGCTGCACCCCGCCTTCGAGGCCCAGCACCGCTTCCTGTCCCAGCACGGTCTCGCCCAACTCGGCGCGTTCGATGGCCAGACGGTCGATGCGGATCGAGACCGGCAGTTCGGGCAGGGAGAAGCCCGAGGCCTCGGCCTTTGGCGTGTCGGGCAGCTCCGGCAGGGCGCTGTCGGCGGGAGCGGGGGCCGGCAGGCGCGCCACAATCAGCTCGCCCGCGACCAGCGTCTCCACCGAAAGATTGCCGCGCAGCAAGGCGGTCCGGCTCCAGTCCAACTCGGCATTTCGCAGGGTCAGCCAGACGCCCTGGTCATCGGCGATGGTCAGCTCGCCGAGGCGGGCAGCCCCCGAGAGCAACCCTTCGAAACCGGTGATCTTGACCTCGCGGCCACCAGTGGAAAGCTTGTCCTGCAGGAAGCGCTGGATCATCCCGCCGCCATCCTCGTCATCCTGGGCGAGGGCCGGCGGAGCAAGAAGGAGAAGGCAGGAGGCGAGGGCGGCGTGGCGGGCAAGTTGCATCAGAAAGCCTGTCCGATCCCGATATAGAGTTGAACCTTTTCAGCGTCATCCGGTCCACCTTCGACCGGTGTGGCGATGTCGACCCGGATCGGACCGAATCCGGTCTTGTAGCGCACGCCGAGGCCCGCGCCGTACATCCATGAGCCGGAGCCGTCATAGAATTCTTCGGCACCGACATAACCCGCGTCGACGAAGCCAACGACGCCGAGATTGCCGGCAACATAGGAGCGCAACTCCGCGGAGCTGGCGACATAGGAGCGGCCGCCAATGATCGTGTCGTCATATTCGCCCGCGCCGAGCGATTGGTAGGGTTGGCCCCGCACCGAGCCGCCGCCGCCAGCGAAGAAGAGATAGTCGGCCGGGGCGCCGGAGATTTCCGGCCCGTAGAGGCTGCCCAGTTGCAGCCAGCCTGCGAGCACCGTGTTGCGCTTGGCGCCGAAGCCGAGATACCCGCGCAGATCCAGCTCGCTCAACACGCCGTTGTCCATGTTGTCCACGCCGACAAAGGGGCGCATCTCTGCGCCGAGGAAGAAGCCGCGCGTGGCGTCGAACTCGTTGTCCCGCTTGTCCCAATCGATCTCGAAAGGAAAGGAGACCAGCTGGTACTGCCGATCGCCAAAGGCGTCTTCGACCTCGGAGATGCGGTAATCGAGCCCCGCACGCAGCTCCAGCTCGTCCGAGTAATGCCAGGCGAAGGCGCCGCCGACCTCGGCCAGGGTCGAGATATAGCCCGGCTCGTCCTCGTGCTCGATCTTTGCCCGCAGCAGCGCGTCCACATCGGGATGGAAGGTGGCGGGGCGGCGGAAAACGCCGGAGAGATAATAATCGACGCCGTTATCGTCGGCCGTGGTGCCGAGGTTCTCGATATCGAGGTCGAACCGCAGGTTCTCGGCGCCGCCGAGCAGGTTGCGATGCATCCAGTAGGCGTTGACCCGGCCGCCTTCCTGGCTGGAGAACTCGAGGCCGAAGCCGAAGCGGCGGCGCTTCTCCTCCAGCACATCCGTTTCAATGGCGAGCTGGTCGCCCGGGCCAACCTGATCGGCCTCCTTCATCGAGATCGACCGGAACGCCCCGGAGCGGCGCAGGCGTTCGGCGGCATCATTCAGTTCCTCGGGGCTGAAGGTCTCGCCCTCGGGCAGGCCGGCGATGGCAACGATCCGCTCCGTGCGCATCCGCTTGTTGCCGCGTATCGTCATCGGCCCGAAGCGCAGTTTCGGGCCGGGATCGACCGTCAGCCGCGAGGCGATGGTAGAGCTGGGGTGATTGGCCGTGATATCCTCGCCCGTCAGTTCGGCCTTGGCATGGCCGTCATCGCGCCAGGACGAGACTGCTGTGCTGGCGGCCTTGCCGATCAGGCCCGATTGCGCGATCTCGCCGGTCGCATAGCCCTCTGGCAGCTCGGTTTCCGGAGCGAGCGGGGCGACGGTTGCTTCCGAGAAGCGGAACTGGGGGCCTGGCTCGACCGTCACGCTGATATTGGAGATCGCTTTGGGCGGGCTCAGGGGCGAGATATCGGCCGCCTCGCGCCCATCGATCCGCACCGAGATCACACCGCTATAGTAGCCTTCGCCGTAGAGCACGGAGATCATGCGCTTGTATTCGGCGCGCGCCGTGCCGAGCAGTTCTTCCGGTGTCGTGCGTTCTTCTTCCTGCGCCTGCAGGATCATCGAGGCGCTTTCGAGCTTGGCGGCCAGCGCTTCCTCGGCCCCCGGCGCGGTGACGGTGACGCTGTCCAGCGCGCAGACCGGCTGGGCGAACAGCGCTGTCAGTGCTGCCGCGCCAAGACACGACATGATGGGGTACGTGGATTTCATCGACACTATCCCTCGCCCTTTTGGGCCCGTTTCTTGAATCGCGGGATCGGTCCCGGTCCCGTTTCCAGAGGTTGTACCTTGATGCAGGCAAAACCGCCAAGAGCGAAAGGGCGTGCGTTGCAAAAACGGATGGAGAACTTGCGGGTGAGGCAAAAAACGAACACCGAAGCGCTTCAGATCGGGGCGAGGGCAGGGCGCGCGCCTCCCGGCATGGCCCGCTCCTGTCTTCCGACCGGGGGAACCTCCGCGACAAGCCCGGAGCCCGCCGGGGCAGGCCATTTGCCTCACCTGTCGGTTGTGGCGCAGTATTGTGCTACTGCAGCATCTGGGTCACGATCCCGCGCAGGCAAGGCGATGAGAGCGGGGACACCCAATGGCCGGACAGACAATAACCGTGGCGCAGCAGAAGGGTGGCAGCGGCAAGACGACGGTGGCGGTCAATCTCGCGGTGCACCTGGTGGCCGAGGGGCATTCGGTTGCCGTGCTCGACACTGACCCGCAGGGATCGCTCGGTCGCTGGTTCATGACCCGGCTGGAAGCGACCGAGGGGGCGCCGGGGCTGGAATTCTCCACGGCGTCTGCCTGGGGCGTGGGCTATGAGTGCGAAAAGCTTCGCCGCCAGAACGACTTTGTCATCATCGATACCCCGCCCAAGGCCGACAGCGATCTGCGGCCTGCCTTGCGGGAGGCCGATCTCGTGATCGTCCCCGTGTCGGCCAGCCAGCTCGATCTCTGGGCGACGGAGGCTGTTCTGGAACTGGTCGAGCGGACGCGCAAACAGGCGCTGACAGTGCTGAACCGGGCGCGGACGGGAACACGGCTTTCGGCAGAGATGGTCGAGGGGATGCAGGATCTGGATGCGCCGGTCGCCGGGACCATTCTCGGCAACCGCGTGGTGTTCGCCGAGGCGCTCGGGCTGGGCTTTGGCGTCACCGAGCGCCAGCGCTCGGGCAGGGCAGCGGCGGAGGTCGCGGCGCTTTGGGACGAGATTTCCGATATTCTCGCGCGGTGATCGGGCCCGCAGGGAGCGGATCTCTGACAGAAATCGTTCGAACCTACTCCGAGATACCCGGGACGCTCGAGCCAGTTCACGCTGTGATGCGACGAAGCTGCTTCAGACCGGGAGCAATCTCGGAGGTTGGCGACGAAAGAGGCAATGGCAAGGCGCGGCCCTGTCTGGACATTCTGAGCAAGGCTCCTAGATCAAGGGACGATTGCGCTGGTTGCGTCCATGGACTGTCTGCTCGCCGGGCGCGGGTCGGATGTGACGCGGGAAATTGCAAGCGTCGATGATGCAGAGTAGCGTTGTCCCGGCATCGAGGGAGGAAACGTCTTGTTCAGAATTTTTGGTATCGGGCTCATCGCCGCGAGTTTGGTTCTTGCCGCTCCAGAAATGGCCGTGGCCAAGGACAAAGGCAAACCGGATCATGCGAAGGGCGGCAAGGGGAACAACGCCGCGGTCAAGAATCCCGGAAAGGGGCCGAAGGCCGTGCCTCCCGGTCAGATCAAGCGATATACGCGAGGCGCCAAACTGCCGACGGATGTCAATTGGGACGATATCGGGGACCTGTCGGACTGGAAACTTCCACCGCCGGGCAAGGGCAACAAATACATCAAGCTCGACAATGAAGTACTCAAGGTCGCGGAAGACACACAGGTTGTCCTCGATGCCATGGGGATTGTCGGAGACTTGCTGAAATAACGCCCCGACGGGCGGTTGACTGCGCGACAGCCCGTCTTGGGGCGCTCCTCTCGTGGAGATAGCCAAGCCACAGCACGCTATGCGCGCGGCTTGCCGGGGAAGGCCGGCCAAGGACGTCCTTTCCCTTGCGTGCCGGGCGTTGGCCGGTCAGGCCAGCGCTGCCGTTTCGCCCGGGTGCTCGGATGACCTCAGAGTACCGTCACCACCGTTCCCAGCGGCACGCGCTTGTAAAGATCGATCACGTGCGAGTTCAGCATCCGGATGCAACCGCTGGAAACCGAGCGACCGATGGAGCTGGGCTCGATCGTGCCGTGGATGCGGAAATATGTGTCCTTGCCGTCCTGGAAAAGATAGAGCGCGCGGGCGCCGAGCGGGTTGCCGGGGCCTCCGGGCATGACGTAATCGGTGCCATTGAACTTGGCATAGGTGCTCGGGCTGCGGGCGATCATCTCGTCGGTCGGGCGCCAGGTGGGCCATTCCTTCTTGACGTCGATCGTCGCGGTCCCGGAGAATTCCAACCCGGCCTTGCCGACCCCGACGCCATAGCGGATCGCCTTGCCCGGTTCGATGACGAAGTAGAGGTAATGCGAGCGTGGCAGGATCAGGAGCTGTCCGGGCGCGAAGGTATTCTTGATCCGAACGACCTGAGGCTGGAAGCGCGGGTCGACCTGGAATCCTTCGGCAGGCTGTGCTGGCTCGGTTGCGGTCTGCGCCAGGAGAGGACGGGCGAGGGTGGGTATCAGCGCCGCGCTTGCGACGGTCGCGGAAGAGAGGGCGATAAATCTGCGGCGGGTCGGCATTGGGCGCAGCTCCGGATAGAAATTGAAAAGGTCCAAGGTGAACCTTTGCCGTTTTCTCACGGGAAATCAACGGAACCTCATGGCGCATGCAGATCACGCAAGGTCACGAATGCGCGGTATGCCCATGCTGGCGGTAAACGAAGAGCCGCCCCGGGAGAGGCGGCTCAGATCGTTTTTCGAGCGGCGGATTACTCGCCGGTCAGCTCGTCCCAGGCGGCAAGGGTCTTGGCTGCATACATCAGCGAGGGGCCGCCGCCCATCTGGATCGCCATGCCGAGAACGTCGGACAGCTCCTCTCGGGTGCCGCCGGCCTTGTGCAGCGCCTTCACGTGGAAGCCGATGCAAGGCTCGCAGCGCATGGCAATGGCGATGCCGAGGGCGACGAATTCCTTGTTCTTGATGTCGAGGACGCCGCCTTCCTTCGCAGCCTTCGTCAGGACGCCGAAGCCTTTCGTGGTTTCGGGGATGGTCTTGCCCAGCTCGCGGAGCTGGCCGTTCATGTCGTCGACGAAATTGTTCCAGTCCATTGGAAAGAATCCTTGAGTCTCGCCGGTGTCGCGTGCCTATCACGTGCATCCGGAAGCCGGCTCGTGGCCTGCGCGGAGACGTGCAGGTCGCGGGCCGTGTGGCTTGGGCGAGACTTGGGACACGAATGCAAGATTTTCAATATGAACGACGGTCGCAGGGGGGCGGTGGCGGCCAAATCAGGCTGACGCGCCGAAGGCGCGCCACCCCCAACCGTTTCCCGAGCATCTGTGATGCGAGGGAAACCGGCGGGAGCGCCCGGTTGCCCGTCGTCAGCGTGAGGGGAGAGACCGCGTGCCGTCACTCGGCGGCAAGCGCTTGTGTCCGCGTCAGGAGATATTTTGGCGTCACCGGCGGAGACGGTCCGGCCGGAGTGTGGCGATGAGATCCGGTGCGAGCTCGGGTGGGCGGCCGGTGGCCAGGTCCGCCAGCAGGCGCGCGGCGGCGGGGGCGGTTTGGAACCCGTAGCCGCCCTGTCCTGCACACCACAGGAAATCCGGCATGGCCGGGTCCGGGCCAAGAACGAGCGAGCGGTCGGAGGCGAAGCTGCGCAGGCCCGCCCAGGTGGTCTCGACCCGGGTCACCTCGACCGTCGCAAAGGGCTGGTAGCGTGCGAGCCCCTCGGCGATGACCATGTCATCGGCCCAGGCGTCCTGTGGCTCGACGAGGTCCTCGTCCCCCGGCGAGACCAGCCAGGCGCCGCCATCGGGTTTGCCATACCAATCCTCGGCAACTTCGATGACAAAGGGCCAGCTTCGTGTGTCGAGCCCGTCTGGCGCGGGCAGTTTCGCCATCGAGCGCCGCAGCGCACGGATCCCGATGGGCGCAATCCCGGCCATCCTTGCAACTGTATCGGCCCAGGCTCCGGCCGCATTGACCAGGCGTCGCGCCTCGACCACGTCTCCCGGTGTCGACACCTGCCAGCCCGTGTCGAGCTTGCGGATCCCGGTGACGGGGTGGCCGGTCCGGATCTCGGCGCCCAAATGCCGGGCGCTTCGGGTATAGTGTTGCAGGAGCCGGTCGGTATCGAGATCATACGCCGCCTCGAGCCATGCCGCCCGAGTGCAATACGCCGTATCGAGGATCGGCCAGACATGAGCGGCATCCTCGGGCGATATCGCTTCTGCGCCGAATTCGGCGTGTTCCAGTTCGAACTGTGCCTCCCGTTCCGCATCCGCAACCATGAGAAACCCGCGCTTTGACAGCACGTCCGCAGCCTCATGGGTCTCCGCGCTGGCCGCGTTCAGCGCCCGCACCGTCGCGTTACCATAGGAGGCGAGAAACATCGCGGCCGAGCGCCCGGACGCGTGGTAGCCAAGTGCTGTTTCCGCCTCCAGCAGGCAGACCGAGGTCCCGGCCCGGGCCAGTTCGGCCGCGACCGACAGGCCGGCAATTCCGCCGCCTATGATCAGGTAGTCTATCATGCTGTTCTCATCGCACCGTGGCACGGCAGGGGAAAGTCCGGATCGGTCCTGTGAGGCAAGCAGACGCTGTCTTCGAAGGTTTGAACTTCAACCATGCCTCGGATTTGTCCACGAAGGCCCATGCAAGGCGCAGGAGGAAAAGACGTCCGGAACGACAAGCGAAGACGGAGCATTTGATGGCCGCCTATTGCGACCGAATCACAGTTCGAGGGACAAGATAGGGTATGTGGACAAATTCCCTACCCAAGCTTTCGAGGCTGTCCTATAGTCATCGTAACAAGAAGGGGGACCACCCCCAAGGGCAGTAGGAAAGGGGACGCCTATGCGGTGCCCGTTTTGCGGAAACGTAGATACACAGGTCAAGGATTCCCGTCCGGCGGAGGACCATGTCGCGATCCGGCGACGGCGGTTCTGTCCGTCTTGCGGTGGTCGGTTCACGACGTATGAGCGCGTGCAACTGCGTGACCTCGTGGTGATCAAGTCCAATGGGCGACGCGAAGATTTCGACCGCGACAAGCTCGAGCGTTCGGTGCGGATCGCGCTGCAAAAGCGCCCGATGGAGCCGGATCGCATTGACCAGATGATCTCTGGCATCGTGCGGCGGCTGGAGAGTATGGGCGAGACGGACATCAAGTCCACGACCATCGGCGAGATCGTGATGGAGACGCTGGCGCGGATCGACACCGTCGCCTATGTCCGCTTTGCGTCCGTCTACAAAAACTTCCAGGCAGCCGACGATTTCGACAAGTTCGTCAGTGAGTTGCGGCCTGGGGAGACGAATTCCGAGTGAGTGAGATGACGCGGGCCGACCGGCGCTTCATGGCGCTGGCCATAGCGCTCGGCAGACGTGGGTTGGGGGCTGTCTGGCCCAATCCGGCGGTCGGCTGTGTGATTGTCCAGAGCGGGCGGATCGTCGGGCGCGGCTGGACCCAGCCCGGCGGACGGCCGCATGCGGAGACAGAGGCGCTTGCCCAGGCAGGGGCGGCGGCGCATGGCGCAACTGTCTATGTTTCGCTGGAACCCTGTGCCCATCATGGAAAGACGCCGCCCTGCGCGGAGGCGCTGGTTGCAGCTGGCGTGGTGCGGGTGGTGACGGCGGTGACCGATCCGGACCCGCGCGTGGCCGGCGGTGGCCATGCGATCTTGCGGGCCGCTGGGATCGAGCTCGTGACCGGGGTGCTGGAACAGCAGGCGCGAAGGGCCAATGAGGGCTTCCTGCGCCGTGTGACCACCGGGCGACCGCATCTGACCCTGAAGCTGGCGGTGTCGCTCGACGGGCGGATCGCGACGGCGACCGGCGAGAGCCAGTGGATCACCGGCCCGGCGGCGCGGCGGGATGTGCATGGGCTGCGGGCCTGTCACGACGCAGTGCTGGTCGGGGGCGGCACGGCGCGGGCCGATGACCCTTCACTGACGGTGCGGGGGCTGGGTGTGCGGCATAAGCCGGTGCGGATCGTGACCTCGCGCCATCTCGACCTGCCGCAGGAAAGCCAACTGTTTCGGGAGATCACGGCAGCACCGGTCTGGCTTTGCCATGGCAAGGATGCGCTTCCCGAACGGCGGGAGGCCTGGACCGGGCAGGGAGCGCGGCTGCTGGAAATCGACCGGCAACAGGGGCGGCAGCTCGACCCGGTGGCGACACTCGAGGCGCTTGGGGCGGCCGGGTTGACGCGGGTTTTTTGCGAGGGTGGCGGAACGCTGGCCGGTGCACTGCTCACGGCTGGTGTGGTCGACGAACTGGTCGTCTACAGCGCCGGGATGGCGCTTGGGGCCGAAGGGCAGCCATGTCTTGGCGCGATGGGGATCGACGCTCTCTCCGTGGCGCCGCGCTTTCGGTTGGAGCGCCTGCGGGCGGTCGGGCCGGATGTCATGACGCGATGGCGTCCCGTGGAGACTGGGTGAGGCACTTTCGGGACTGCGCGCTTGGACGATGGAGTCGCGTGAAGGAATGTGAGCCGGTCGAGGACCTTGGTGCAGAGCGTTGACGGGGCCGGGATCAAGGTGCGGCTGCCGTTGCGCTTGCAGCGAACGGCAGCAAGGCTGCCAGGCAGAGAATTGCGACCCTTCACGAAGAAATGCCTGCTCGTCGCATGTCCCGCCCCTTCAGCGCGCAAACCCGCGCCTTGAAAGTGGTTCGGTTCTTGACCCGGCCGCGTGCTTTTGCGAGGGGACGCGGCATGTCAGAGAACAAGCCCGATACCGCCCCCACTGGCGCCCCCTGGCGCAATTTCTACGGCCGCCGTCATGGCAAGTCGTTGCGCCCCAGTCAGCAGGGCTATCTCGACGAGGATCTCGCGAGCCTGTCGCCGGGGCCGGTCGACTGGGACGTCAACCCCGACCGCAATCCGCTCGACCTCGAGGCCCTGTTCGGCGGGCGCGAGACCTGGCTGGAGATCGGCTTCGGCGGCGGCGAGCACATGGTGCATCAGGCGGCGAGCAATCCGCAGGTCGGGATCATCGGCTGCGAGCCCTATATCAACGGCGTTGCCATGCTGCTGGGCAAGATCCGTGCGGCGGGGGCGGAGAATGTCGCCGTCCATCCCGGCGATGCGCGCGATATGTTCGACGTGCTGCCCGAAGCGTCGATCTCCCGTGCCTTCCTGCTCTATCCCGATCCCTGGCCGAAGACGCGCCATCACCGGCGCCGGTTCGTGACCCCCGAGCATCTTGAGCCGCTCGCGCGTGTGCTCAAACCGGGTGCTGTCTTGCGGGTCGCGACCGACATTCCCGACTATGTGCGCCAGACGTTGGAACAGGTGCCGCGCCACGGCTTCACCTGGACGGCCGAGGGGCCAGCGGATTGGCGCATGCCCTGGGATGACTGGATCTCCACGCGCTACGAGAAGAAGGCGCTGCGAGAGGGGCGGGTGCCGCACTACCTGACCTTCCTGCGCGACTGAGCGCGATTTCCCTGCCGGATCGCCCGACGGGGGTGTAGACTGGCGCCATCCTTGGGAACGAAGGGCGCGCATGTCGGATATCCGCATCACCAATTGTCATACGCATCTTTTCACGACGGCCCATGTGCCGGATCGCTACCCGCATCCGCTGGTTTCCCTGATCCGCCTCGTGCCCGGGCTTGTCGGCGCGGTCCGTTGGGGGTTGGCGGCGGTCGGGCAGGAGCACTGGGCCGGCGTGGTTGCCCGTCTGGAACGGTTCCGGGCAACCGGGGACCAGGCGCTGCAATCCGATGTCCTGCGGGAGATGCTGCCGCACTATCCCGGCGATGCACGGTTTGTCGTGCTGCCGATGGACATGGCGCATATCGGCCACGGCGCGGTTCAGGCCGACCTTGGAATGCAGCATGACGAACTGGCGGAACTTGCTGCCGACCCGGTTCTGGGGCCGCGCATCATCCCCTTCGCGACAGTCTATCCGGACGCCCCTGACTCCGTCGCCGAGGCGCGGCGGGCAATCGAGACGCTCGGCTTTCGCGGCCTCAAGATCTATCCCCGGCTCGGCTTCGCCCCCGATCACCCGGTGCTCATGGAAGAGCTCTACCCGCTGCTGCTTGAGCGTAATGTGCCGGTGATCTCGCATTGCGCGCGCGGCGGGGTCGCCGGGCGGGGCCTGCCAATGGCGCTGGCCGATGCCTATACCGACCCGCGCGCGGTGTTGCCGGTGCTGGAGCGTTTTCCCGAGTTGCGCCTGTGTCTTGCGCATTTCGGCGGGCAGGTCGATTGGCGCAGCTATATCGAGCAAGGGATCGACCCGCTCGACGCGGGCGCGCGGGAGCGCAACTGGCTCGCCGCCATCCTCGACCTGTTGCGGTCGGGCGAGTGGCCGGGGCTTTGGACAGACATCTCCTACACGCTGTTCCATTTCGACGATTTTGCGCCCTTCCTGCGGGTCTTCATGGGCGAAAAACGGGTGCGGGAGCGAGTCCTGTTCGGGTCGGATTACTACATGATCAAGCGCGAGAAGCTCTCCGAGCGGGCGATCAGCTTCCGGCTGCGCAACACGCTCGGCGAAGACTGGTTCCGCCAGATTGCCGAGACCAATCCCGGGATCTGGCTTGGAGAGCGGCCGGGCGGGACCGGCTGACTAAGGGGCCAGAAGCTTCGGCAACATCACCAGAAGTGCCTCCCGTTCCGCAGTCGAGAGCGGTGCGAGGGTCGCCGCATTGACCTCTTCCACGATGGCATGCAGGCGCGCGGACAGGGCCATGCCGGCTTGCGTGGCGTGGATTTCATGGGCCCGGCGCGAGGTCGGATGCGGCCGGCGTTCCACCAGCCCTTGTTCCTCCAGCCCGTCCAGTGCGCGCGAAATCACATAGGCCGGACGGTCGTAGAGCTTGGCAATCTCGACCTGCGTGACACCGCCGTGCTCCAGCACCGTCATGATCACCGGGAATTGTGGCAAGTTCAGCCCGAGTTCTGCCAGTTCGGCCGTCATCCGGTCATCCATCCGCCGCGCAAGCTGCTGGATTTTCCAGCCGAAGCTTGCCTCGCGGAGGGCGCGGGTCTCGTCTTTCACATTCATGCTCTCTGATTACGCTCCGCACCCTACCTGTGCAATAATTGCAATTGCAAGAATAACATTTGCAAGTGTAGCCTTAATATATAGAATCGGAGACACGCACATGACCCGCTACCACCCCCTACTTGTCGCCCTGCACTGGCTGCTGGCTGCGATGATCATCCTTGGCCTGATCCTGGGCGGCACCGTCCTTGCCGAGACCGCCAATGACGACCCGTTCAAACTCACCGCCCTGCGCATGCATATGTCGATGGGGATGATCATCCTCGCGCTGATGCTCCTGCGCCTGGCCACACGCTTAACCACCCGCAAACCACCCCATTCCGACATCGGGAATGCGCTTCTCAACTGGCTCGGACAGGCGATGCATTGGGCACTCTATTGTGTCGTCATAGCGCTCTGCCTGTCCGGGCTGGCCACCGCGACCATGGCGGGGCTTCCGGGGATCGTTTTTGGTGGCTCCGGTGCGCCGCTGCCGGCGGATTTCGCTGCCTTCCCGCCGCGCGCGGCACATGGGGCGCTGGCCTTTCTGCTTGGCGTTCTGATCCTGGGCCATGCGGGCGCCGGGCTCTGGCACCACTATGTCCGTCGCGACGGGCTGTTCAGGCGCATGTGGTTCGGCCAGCGGGAAGAGTGAGCCAGATGCGCAAACTTTTGGAGTTCTTCAATGAGATCGCCGGCATCATGTATGTCGGCGGGATCCTCAGCCATATCGTCATCGGCGCCACGATCGGGTCGCCCGACGGCCAGACCGCAGCCATCGTCTATACCTACAAGGAGCTGAGCGCTTACATCCTGATCCTGCCGGGGCTGGGGCTGAAGCTGCTCTGTGACCTGAGCCTGTATTTTGGCTTCGGAGTCCGGGCCAACTGGATGAAGGTCAAGCTGGCGATGATCGCCTTTCTGAGCGTCAATGCCGTTGTCTTTCTCGTGCCGATGATGCCGGAGCTGCGGGTGATGGCGGAAGCGGTGCCTCCGGCCGACCCGCTGCCGCAGGCCTTCCATGACCTGGAAGCGACCGAGGCGCTTGTCGGCATGTCCAATGTCATCCCGCTTCTGACAGAGCTGGTCCTGGGATGCCTCAGGCCGCGCCTCTTCGGGGAGCGCAGGGCCACCGGGTGAGCGTGCCGGCTGGACCGCCCGCCCGCTCTGGGCTAAGCCGCGCGGGAAACCCGCGAAGGAGAGCCCGATGTCGGCACATGGACCCGCCCGCAAGATGACCGCCCGCACCAGCCTGCCGCTCAAGGGCCAGGCCGATGTGCCCGGGGACAAGTCGATCTCCCACCGCGCGCTGATCTTTGGCGCCATGGCTGTCGGCGAGACCCGTATCACGGGCCTGCTCGAAGGCGAGGATGTGCTGGACACCGGCCGGGCCATGACTGCGTTCGGCGCCGAGGTGGTTCAGCACGGGCCGGGCGAATGGTCGGTGCATGGGGTCGGCGTTGGTGGCTTTGCCGAGCCTGAGGACGTGATCGATTGCGGCAATTCCGGCACTGGTGTGCGCCTGATCATGGGCGCCATGGCGACTTCGCCGATCACGGCGACCTTCACCGGCGACGCTTCGCTGCGCTCCCGCCCGATGGGCCGTGTGACGGACCCGCTGGCGCTGTTCGGCACCCAGGCGGTTGGCCGTGAAGGCGGCAGGCTGCCGATGACGCTGGTCGGCGCCGCCGAGCCGCTGCCGGTCGATTACGTCACGCCGATGGCCTCTGCGCAGGTCAAGTCGGCGGTGCTGCTGGCGGGGCTGAATGCGCCGGGACAGACCGTCGTGACCGAGGCTGCTGCCACGCGCGACCATACCGAGCGGATGCTGCGCGGCTTCGGCGCCGAGGTGGTGACCGAGAAGACCGAGGCGGGCTATCGCATCACGCTCACCGGCCAACCGGAGCTGAAGCCCCAGACCATTGCTGTGCCGCGCGACCCGTCTTCGGCCGCCTTCCCGGTCTGCGCGGCGTTGATCGTACCGGGCTCGGATGTGCTGGTGCCCAATATCGGTCTCAACCCGACCCGCGCCGGGCTCTTCACCACGCTGCAGGAGATGGGTGCGGATCTGAGTTTCGAGAACCCGCGCGAAGAGGGTGGCGAACCCGTAGCCGACCTGCGCGCCCGCTACTCGCCCGACATGAAGGGCATCGAGGTTCCCGCCGAGCGCGCCCCCTCGATGATCGACGAATACCCGGTCCTGTCCGTGGTCGCCGCAAACGCCTGCGGTGTGACCCATATGCCCGGCACCCATGAGCTGCGCGTCAAGGAGAGCGACCGGATCGACGCCATGGCCGTGGGCCTGCGCGCCTGCGGGGTCGAGGTGGAGGAAAGCGAGGACAGCTTCACAATCCACGGGCTCGGTGCCGGGAATGTCCCCGGTGGGGCGCTGACCGAGGCGCGGCTCGATCACCGCATCGCCATGTCCTTCCTGATCTGCGGGATGGCGGCAAAGAAGCCGGTCACGGTGGACGATGCCGGCCCGATTGCAACTTCCTTCCCGATCTTCGAGCCGCTCATGACGACGCTTGGCGCCTCTCTGTCACTGGCGAATTCCTGAGGTGCGGATGCAGATGCGCCACGCCTGGTGGGGCATTCTTGCGCTGACCCTCGCCGTCTATGCAGTCATGCTGGGCTGGACCCTGCCAGCGATCTCGCGCGCCGCTGACGGGTTGGCACCGTTCGACATGCGCCCGGGGGGCTATGGCCCGGAGGAGGCGCGGGCCTTCCTCTCGGCGCTCTCCGACGAGGGGCGCGCGCTCTATGCGGGGCCGCAGAGATGGCTGGACATCTTCTATCCGCCGCTTCTGGCCCTGTCGCTTGCCGGAGCGATCTGGCAGCTCTACCGGGGACGAATCTGGCGCGCCCTGTTTCTCGCCGCCATTCTCGGTGGCATGGGGGCCGATTGGCTGGAAAACATCCGGGTGGCGGGGCTGCTGAACGGCGTACCCGAGGATGCCGATATCGTTGCGGCCTCGCGGGCGAGCGTGATGAAATCTTCGCTGACATCGGTGGCGATGCTGGGGGTGCTCTTCGGGCTGCTGCGGGCCGGGGCACGGCGGCTTGTCAGGGCGCGGCGCGCGGGTGGGTCCGGACAGGAGTGACGCCTGGTGCCGTCGGCCGGCAATGCGGCATCGAACCCGCCAAAAACCGCCGAACCACCTGCGCTCGGCTCTGTCGCTGAGCCAGCTTCCCCCCGCTGCGTCAATGGGCTATGAGGAATGTCCACCTAGCGAGGAGGCGGAACAGGTGAGTCTGACAGTCGCCATTGACGGGCCGGCCGCAGCCGGCAAGGGCACCATTGCCCGCGCGGTCGCCGCGCATTTCGGTTTTGCCCATCTCGATACCGGGCTGCTCTATCGTGCCGTGGGCAAGCGTACGCTCGAAGGCAAGGACGCGCTGGAGGCCGCCGAGACGCTCCAGCCAGAGCATTACGCCGATGCCGAGGCGCTGCGCAGCCCCGATGTCGCCCAGGCCGCGAGCGTTGTCGCCGCGATGCCGGAGATTCGCACTGCCCTTGTCAATTTCCAGCGCGCCTTTGCGCGCCGGCAGGGTGGGGCGGTGCTGGACGGGCGCGATATCGGCACCGTGATATGCCCGGATGCCGAAGCAAAGCTCTTCGTGACAGCGTCCGACGCGGTCCGCGCCGAACGGCGCCACAAGGAACTGGTCGGCAAGGGGCACGACGTGTCTCTCGACGAGGTTTCCGCCGATCTCAGCGAGCGCGACCGCCGCGATTCCGCCCGCGCAACCGCGCCGATGACGGCGGCCGGTGATGCGGTGCAACTTGACACCTCCTTGATGACTATCGAGGAAGCAGTGCAGGCCGCCATCGACACGGTGGCCCGCGCCGCGCAGAAACAGGAGTGACGTCGATGAAATTGCGAAAGTTCTACAAGGACGGCCCGGAAATCTCCTGCATCGGCATTGGCGGCATGTCCTTCGCGGATGCCTATGGTCCGACCGACGAGGCGGCGTCGCATCATATTCTCGACCGGGCCATGGAGGCGGGCGTCACCCATATCGACACCTCCAATGTCTACGGCAACGGCAAGTCCGAAAACGCCATCGGCAGTTACCTCGCCGACCGGGGCGCGACGGCACGGGAGTTCTTCCACATAGCCACCAAAGCCGGGATCACCCGCGACCCGGACCGCCCCTTCGACAATTCCGCCGGGCATCTTGAGCGTGAACTCGATGGCAGCCTCAAGCGGATGGGGATCGAGTGTGTCGACCTGTTCTACGTCCACCGCCGCGAGGTGGAGCGTCCCATCGAGGAGGTGACCGAGACGCTGGCCGGGTTGGTTCGCGCCGGCAAGATCCGCGCCTTCGGCTTCTCCGAGATCGCCCCCAGTTCGCTGCGCCGGGCCGCCGAGGTGCATCCCGTGGCCGCCGTCCAATCGGAATACTCGCTCTCTACCCGGGCGCCGGAGCTGGGGCTGCTTCAGGCCTGCGCCGAACTTGGCACCGCGCTGGTTGCTTTCTCGCCGGTCGGGCGGGGGCTGCTGACGGATGATCCGATCCCGGCCGAGCGCGTGCCGGATCTCTTCTTCCTTTCGACCATGCCGCGTTTTCTCGGCGAGACCTACAGCGCGAATCTGAAGATCTCCGACGGGTTCCGCCGGCTTGCGGCCGAGATGGAAATTCCGGCCGCCGGGCTTGCCATCGCCTGGCTGCTGTCGCGCGGCGAGCACGTGATCCCGATCCCCGGCACCCGCTCGGTCGGGCATTTCGATGAATTGCTGGCCGGTACGACCGTGTCACTGTCCGAGGGAGACCTCGCGCGGATTGAAGCGGTCCTGCCCGTTGGCTGGGCGCATGGCGACCGCTATTCGGACACGCAGTGGCGCGGTCCGGAGCGTTTCAGCTGAGCGATCCTGCGCCGGAGCGGGCGATTGCACCCGCTTGAACCGCAATTGCCTTGTTTATAAGGGTTGCTCAGAAGGCCGGAAGGGCTTATACGACGCCCGTCACCCAGAAGGCGGTAACGCTGGTATGCAGGCAGGGTCGGGGAAACCTCCGGCCCTGATCGCATTCCCGCTGCCGCCTTTGCCCGACCAATCCAAAGACCGGCGGAGACAACCGCTCGGCCAGATAAAGCGTCAAGTAAAGGAAACACATCTATATGTGCGCTAAAGCAACCATGGACGAATTCGAAGCCCTGCTGAAGGAAAGCTTCGAAATCGACACCCCCAACGAAGGTTCCGTCGTCAAAGGCACCGTGATCGCCATCGAGGCTGGTCAGGCCATCATCGACGTGGGCTACAAGATGGAAGGCCGTGTCGACCTCAAGGAATTTGCGAATCCGGGCGAAGCTCCGGAGATCGCCGTGGGCGACAGCGTCGAGGTCTTCCTCGACCGCGTCGAGAATGCCCGTGGCGAAGCCGTCATCTCGCGTGACAAGGCTCGCCGTGAAGAAGCCTGGGACCGTCTCGAAAAAGCCTATGCCGACGAGGCCCGCGTCGAAGGCGCGATCTTCGGCCGCGTCAAGGGCGGCTTCACCGTCGATCTCGGCGGCGCCGTGGCCTTCCTGCCCGGCTCTCAGGTCGACGTCCGTCCCGTGCGCGATGCCGGCCCGCTCATGGGTCTCAAGCAGCCGTTCCAGATCCTCAAGATGGACCGTCGCCGTGGCAACATCGTTGTCTCGCGCCGCGCGATCCTCGAAGAGTCCCGCGCCGAGCAGCGCGCCGAGGTTATCGGAAAGCTGACCGAAGGCGATGCGGTTGACGGCGTGGTCAAGAACATCACCGAATACGGTGCGTTTGTTGATCTCGGCGGCGTTGACGGCCTGCTGCACGTGACCGACATGGCCTGGCGCCGTGTGAACCACCCCTCCGAGATCCTGTCGATCGGCGAGACCATCAAGGTCCAGGTCATCAAGATCAACAAGGAGACCCACCGTATCAGCCTCGGCATGAAGCAGCTGCAGGACGATCCGTGGAACTCCGTGGAAGCCAAGTTCCCGCTCGAGTCGGTGCATACCGGCCGCGTTACGAATATCACCGACTACGGTGCGTTTGTTGAGCTGGAGCCGGGCGTCGAGGGCCTAGTGCACGTCTCCGAGATGTCCTGGACCAAGAAGAACGTCCATCCGGGCAAGATCGTTTCCACCTCTCAGGAAGTGGAAGTCATGGTTCTGGAAATCGACACCGCCAAGCGCCGCGTTTCGCTCGGTCTCAAGCAGACCATGCGCAACCCGTGGGAACTCTTCGACGAGAGCCATCCGGAAGGCACCGAGGTCGAGGGCGAGGTCAAGAACATCACCGAGTTCGGTCTGTTCATCGGCCTGCCGGGCGATATCGACGGTATGGTTCACCTCTCCGATCTCAGCTGGGATCAGCGCGGCGAGGAAGCCATCCAGGAATACCGCAAGGGCGATGTCGTCAAGGCAATCGTCACCGAGGTGGACGTGGACAAGGAGCGCATCTCGCTCTCCATCAAGGCTCTGGGCGGCGACAAGTTTGCCGAGGCCGTTGGCGGCGTGAAGCGCGGTTCGATCATCACCGTTGGCGTCACCGCCATCGAGGATGGTGGCATCGAGGTCGAGTACGAGGGCATGAAGTCCTTCATCCGTCGCTCCGACCTCTCCCGCGACCGTGCCGAGCAGCGCCCCGAGCGCTTCCAGGTCGGCGACAAGGTCGACGTGCGCGTCACCAATATCGACAGCAAGACCCGTCGTCTGGGCCTGTCGATCAAGGCGCGTGAGATTGCCGAAGAGCGGGAAGCGGTCGAGCAGTTCGGCTCCTCCGACTCCGGTGCGTCTCTCGGCGATATTCTGGGTGCGGCGCTCAAGGGCGACGACGAATAATCCCTCACCCGGATTTTCAGAGAATTGGAAAACCCCGCGACAGTGTCGCGGGGTTTTTCTTTTGGGGCGACCGGGGGGGAGTGGACCACGCTGCCGTTCGAGGCGTTTGCAAGGAGCATTACGGTAGCCGTGCCTGCGCCTGCCCTCGGCCCTGATTCCGTGCCCTCCAGAGCCTTGCCCTCTCCTATTGGCTCTTTGCCCCTCGCTGTCACAGACGCGAAAAAGGCCCCGCCGAAGCGGAGCCTTTCTCGTTCGAAAGATCGCTGGTCGATCAGGCGTCTTTCTCGGTCACATAGTCCTCAAGAAGCTTCTCGTTCTTCGCCTCTTCCAGACGCTGGATTCGATCCTCGCGCAGGCGGTCGTCGAAGCGGTACTTGACGAAATTCACCAGGCTCAGCGAGAGGAACAGGATGCCAATGGCCCAGTAGCCCTTGGTGGCGATGTTGACCGGGGCGAGCCAGAGCGAAATGGCGAGCATGGCATAGGCAATGAAGACGCCGGCGGCATTGAAGGTGATGATGAGGTTGTTGTCGGATTTTTTCATTTTTCTGGGTCCTTGGAATGAAGTTTTGGGAAAGGGAGAGGGTCAGAGTTCGGCGTTCAGACGATCGAGTACCGACTTCCGGGTCGATTTCAGTGTCGGTCCGAAACCCGCATCGGACATCTTCTCGGCGATATTCGCCTGGGACAGGCCGTCATCGATGTCCTTGAGGATCTGGCTCTGTTCGAAGGGGTCGTCCTGCTCGCTGACACGACGGATCAGTTTCTCCGCTTCGTCAGCGGCGCTGGTGCCGCCCACAGTGCGACTCATCCGCTTCTGAATGTCCTGCTCGCGGCGAATGGCGCGCGCCGTAATGGCGCCTTGCTTGAGGTCGACGATCCGACGATGGGCGGCTTCCACGCTACCCTGGAGTTGCAGAATACGGGCCTCCAGCCGCTCCAATGTCTGCAGGCGCAGGATGTGCTCGTTCTCCATCTCGGCGATGGCCGTGGCAGCCTCTCCGGCCAGGTCCTCGCGCTTCTCGGCGAGGGCCGCGCGAGCGCGGGCGGTCAGGTCGGCGATACGGGTCTCCAGCGCATCGAAGAGTTTCTTCTCCTGACGTTGGCGCTGGATCAGGGTGGCCAGCGTGCCTTTCGCGGCGGCGAGATTGGCGTCAGCCTCGCGGATCTTCTGGTCGATCAACTCGATGGCGAACTGGTCCTGAAGCGTTTCTTCGGTGCGGGCATTGGTGCCGGCAAACAGGGTCTTGAGCGTTGCAAACATCGTATTCTCTCCTCGTGAACCGTTTTGAACAGTGTTCATGAATTGGATGTAACAAGTCGCCGAACGTCGTTCAAGAAAAAAATGAACGCCGTTCAGGAAACGCTGTGTTGCGCAGTCAGGTTCAATAGGAGGAGTTCGATCATCCGTTCGATCTGTGCACGCGGCACGCCGGAGATGCGGTCTTCCAGTCCGAGCAGAACGATTCCATGCACAGAGGAAAAAAGCGCCCGCGTCATCAGGGAGACGTCTTCCGCCCCCAGGGACGTGAAAATCCGGATGAGCGGTTCGGAGATCAGGGCGAAAAGGGCTTCCAGCGCGTCGCGATACCAGTCGGGCATTGCCGTATCGTTGCTCATGCGAATGTCGAACAGGCAGCGCCAGAGAAACTCGTTCTTCTCTGCGAAATGCAGATAGGCACAGGACATGAGCACAAGGCGCTCCTGCGGTGTGGCGTCGGGGGCAGAGGCAAGAGCCGAGCGGACCTCGTCCCCGAGGCGCCGGAAGGTGCGCCCGTTCACATCCATGATCAGCCCGTCGAGATCTTCGAAGACATTGTAGATCGCGCCAACCGAACAGCCCGCCTCGCCGGCAAGAGCGCGCGCCTTGAGCGACGAGAGCCCGGCGCTGGCGATCTGTCTTTCGGCAATATCGGTCAGGTTCTGCCGCAGGGCCTCGCGGCGGGCATCTGTCTTGTCGCTCATGTCATCTCCGTGAACTCTGTTCAATCAATAGACCGGATGGGCGATGAGGGGAAGGGGCCATGCTTGCCAGATGCTGGCGCGCTTGCTAGAGACGCGCCAATTGGACCGCCCCCGTAGCCACGCGCCGACACGGCCGCGAGGAGGGGCAACCTGGATAATCGTGATGAAGAAGATCGTACTGGTGGGATTGCCGGTCGAGGAAGGCTCCGGTCGGCGTGGCTGCGCCATGGGGCCGGCTGCGTTTCGCACGGCGGGGATCGTCGAGGAACTGGAAGCGCTCGGCTTCGATGTTGATGACGGGCGCGACCTGCGAGCGGAGGCGACGCCGGATGTGACGGACTCGCCAGCGCCACTGAAAAACCTGCCCAAGGTGGCGGGCTGGGTCCGCGCGGCCTGTTCGGCGGCTCTGGATTGCGGGCAGGGCGGGGCCTTCCCGATCTTCCTCGGGGGCGATCACAGCTTGTCGGCGGGAACCGTTGCAGGGCAGGCAATGGTCGCGGCCCGGCGCAACCGGCCGCTCTTTGTGCTCTGGCTCGACGCGCATGCCGATTTCAACACCTTCGCGACCACCGAGAGCGGCAACCTGCACGGCACCCCTCTTGCCTTCGCCGCCGGCCAGCCGGGTTTCACCAAAGGGTTGCCTGAGGGCGGGGCCTTGCTCGGCGGACCGCTGGAGGCCGCGGTCGATCCGGCCAATATCTGTATTCTCGGGTTGCGTTCGGTCGACCCGGAGGAACGGGCGCTGGTCCGGGCGGCGGGCGTGGAGGCGCATGACATGCGCGCCATCGACGAGATCGGGATCTCTCGTTTGCTGGCACCCTTTCTGGAGCGGGTCGCGGCGGCGAATGGCATGCTTCATGTCAGCCTGGACGTGGATTTCCTCGACCCCGACATCGCGCCGGCCGTCGGCACGACCGTGCCCGGTGGCGCAACCTTCCGAGAGGCGCATCTGGTGATGGAGATGTTGCATGATAGCGGGCTGGTCAGTTCGCTTGACCTCGTGGAGCTCAACCCGTTCCTCGATGTTCGCGGAAAGACCGCGCGGCTTATGGTCGACCTGACCGCGAGCCTCTTCGGCCGCCAGGTCCTCGACCGCCCGACACGCAGTTACTGAACCCGGCCGAAGACGAGGATGTGATTGTTGGCCGGCATGTCATGCCGGTCCTCCAGCGCAAGCCCATGGGGGCGGGCGACCGCTTCGAGATGGTCGATGTCGCGCAGGCCCCAATCCGGGTTGTCGGCGCGCAAGTCGGTGTCGAAGCTGCGATTGCCCTCGCCGAAAAACTCCGTGCCGCGTCGGAAGGGACCATACAGAAAGACCTTGCCGCCCGGTGCGAGGCAGCGCCCGGCGCCGACCAGCAGCCCTTCGGTCACGGCCCAGGGAGCAATATGTGTGACATTGCCGGCATAGATCGCCGTGAGCGGACCCTGCGACCGGATCTCGGGGTCTGTGCCCCAGTCGCGTGCCGCGTCCAGTTCCAGCGGCACGCGGTCGTCGCGCAGAAGCTGCCGACGCCAGGCATGGATCGAAGCGAGATGCTCCGGGAACGGGTCCGAGGCCAGCCAGGTCAGGCTCGGGAAGGCCAATGCGAAGGCGGCCGCGTGCTGTCCGGTGCCAGCACCGATCTCGAGCACCGTGCCGCTTTGCCCGTGCAGGTACTGGCTCAGCGTGGCGATGATCGGCGGGGCATTGCGCTGGAAAACGTCGGAATACAGCCGGGCGTCTCCGGCCAGATCATGCTGGCCGGGGAAGTAGCGGGCTGTGTGTCTCTTGCCTGTATTGGTCATCTGGAATGCGTCCCGGCCTGGTTCTGAGCAACCGGGAGCAGCGCCATGCTCAGGTAACGATCGGGCCGATCGTCATGACCATCTGGCGCCTTTCTCCAGTGTTTGCCTGCAATTACCGAGACCGGCAGGCGATTGCCGTGGCAATCGCCGAGAGGTGGTCACGGGGTCACGTCTGGCGGGACGGTGTTACTTGACGATCGGGCCGATCATCATGACCATCTGGCGCCCTTCCATCTTCGGCATGTTCTCGACCTTGCCGACATCCTTGGTGTCTTCAGCCACCCGTTCCAGAAGCTCGCGACCGAGATTCTGGTGCGCCATTTCCCGTCCACGGAACCGCAGGGTGACCTTCACCTTGTCGCCATTCTCAAGGAAGCGGAAGACATTGCGCATCTTGACGTCGTAGTCATGCGTGTCGGTGTTGGGGCGGAACTTCACCTCCTTCACCTCGATCGTCTTTTGCTTCTTGCGCGCTTCGGATTCGCGTTTCTGCGTTTCGTATTTGAATTTGCCGAAATCCATGATCTTGCAGACCGGAGGATTGGCGTTCGGCGAGATCTCTACGAGATCAAGGCCCACCTGCTCTGCCAATTCCATGGCTCGAGCGGGAGAAACCACGCCAACATTCTGGCCTTCCGGGCCGATGAGGCGGATTTCATTGGCCCGGATGCGTCCGTTGACGCGGGGGCCGGTTTCACGCTGGGGCGGCGCGTTGTGGGGTCTGCGGGCTATGACGTGCGTCCTTCTGACATTACGAAAAAGTGCGCGGAAAGTAGCCGTCTGAGAGCGGATTTTCAAGCGGTCCCTTGCGGGTTTTACGAAAGACGCAGCAATTGAGCCAAACTATCTTTTTGCTGCGCGTGCAAAATGCCATTAGTCACGTCTGACGGCGTGCCGGGTGGGGCGCCAGTATCAGTAAATCATGAGGAAAGAGTTATGAAACAGGGAACCGTTGCCGCGATTGGCGTTCTGGTGATTGCCGGGGCGATCTACTTCCTGACGCAGAAACCCGACGAGGCGCCGATGCAGGAGGCCGAACCGGTCGCTGAAGCCCCGACTGCGGAACCGGCTGAAACGGCCGTGAGCGAGGCCGTGGAGGCTGTCGAAGACGCCGTTGAGGCCGTTGCCGAGGAAGCCGGGGAGGCGGCGGATGCCGCGGCCGAATCTGTTGGAGAGGCGGTCGAGGCCGTCGAGCAAGCCGCCGAAGAGGTGACGGATGCAGTCGTGACCGAGGCAAAGGAAGCCGTGGACGCGGCGTCCGATGCGGCAGGAACCGCACTGGACGCGGTGTCGGATACAGCCAGTGACCTGGGCGACGCTGCCATGACCGAGGCGACCGAGGCCGTGGAAGCCGCGGAGACCGTTGCAGATGAGGCGGTCGAAGCCGTGTCCGAAGCGATGGGCGATGTGACGGAGGCGGCGGCAGAGGCCACGGAGGCCGCGGAAACGGCGGTCACCGAGGCCATGGACGCCAGCGGGGAAGCTGCGAGCGACGCCGTCGACGCGGCGGCCAGTGAAGCGACCGAGGCCGGCGAGGCAGCACAGGCGGCTGTGAACGGGGCGAGCGACGCTGTCGATCTCTCCGCGCTTACCCTGGACGGGTTCAACCTCGACGCGGTGTCTGGTCTGATCGACGGGGCCTCGATTTCGGAGCTTCAAAAGACCACGCTCAAAACCGCAATCGAGCAGGCTCAATCCAACCCGGCCCTGCTGGAAGCGGCGCTGGAACAGGTGCGCGGCGCGCTCGGTCTGTAATGCCAACCGGGGCTCCGCGTGCTGCGGGGCCCCGATCAGCCGGCAGTGTCAGCCGGCGGCGTGGAACCAGTGCAGAGCATAGGGATCCAGCACCGACAGCACCGGCGTTGTGGCGACTTCCGGATCCAGCATGTCCCGAAATGCCATTGTCCCAAGCACATCTGTCAGGTCGAGATTCAGCGGCAACCCGTGTTCCGAGAAATTCGCCAGCACCAGCAGGCGCTCTGTTCCGCGCCGCCGAAGGAAAGCGAACACATGCGGGCTGTCCAGCCGGAGCAGCTCGAAATCGGTCGCGGCAAAAATGCCATGCGCCTTTCGAAGCGTGATTATCTCCGCCAGTTCGGTTGCAATGCGCGCTTGAGGCCGGCGCGGGTCGGCGGCGTTTGCAAAGTCCTGCTCGCTGAGTTGCTTGCGGTGCACCCAGCGGGAATCCTCGGCCTTGCCCGGCCTGTCGAGATAGGAATGATCGTTGACCACGCCCAGATCGTCTCCCTGATAGAGCAGGGGCAGGCCGGGCATCGAGAGCACGATGCCGTGGAGCAGCTTGACCCGCCGCAGCGCGTGATCGAGCAGCAGGGTGTTGCCCGCCGCCGCCGCGCTTTCGACCCCGGTCAGGGATGCCAACGTGCCACAGACACGGCAATCGCCGGTGCTGGGATTTTCCTGGAAGGGGACTCCATCGGCAAAGCTGCCGTCAAAACGGCCAGTGTAGAAGCGGTTGAGAAAGCCGCGATGATCGCCGCCACTGATGCCGAGACGGCCGGAGATCGCGTCATCCCAGGTCCAGCCAATATCGTCATGGCAGCGGATATAGTTGACCCAGACGGTGCCGTCGGGGATCGAAAAGCTCTTGTCCAACGAGGCGTTGAGCAATTCGGTTCGCCGCGTGGCAAGGCTTTCCCACATCAACGCCATCATCAGCGGATTGTAGGATAATTCACATTCTTCGAGCCCGATATACGCGTTGACCTGATCCGGATGGACGATGGCCTCGGATTTGAAATGCACATGCGGCGCGGCGATGCGCAGGCAGAGGTTGAAGGTCTGAATGACAGTATGCGCCTTTGGTAGGCTCTCGCAGACGGTCCCGAGCTCCTTCCAGACAAAGGCCAGCGCGTCGAGCCGCAGCACGTCGGCGCCCATCGCGACGAGATGCAGCATTTCACCGACGACGGACACAAACACGTCAGGGTTCGAATAGTTCAAGTCCCACTGGAAGGAGTTGAAGGTCGTCCAGACCCATTTGCCAGCCGCTTCACTCCAGGTGAAGGAGCCGCGTCGGACGGTGGGGAAGATCTCCCGCAGCGTCGCGTCATAGGCGCGGGCCTCGGGCTCGTCGAGCAGGTAGTAGAACTGGCGATAACGCGGATCACCCGCAAGCGCGGCCTTGGCCCATGCGTGCTCGTCCGATGTGTGGTTGAAGACGAAATCCAGCACGAGGCGGATACCGCGCTTGTGAAGGGCATCCGCCAGGGCTTTGAGATCCTTGTTGCTTCCCAGACGTTTGTCGACCTTGCGGTAGTCGGACACCGCGTAGCCGCCGTCGGAATTCTCCGTCGGCGCCTCGTAAAGCGGCATCAGGTGCAGATAGGTTATTCCCAGGCTCTCGAGATAAGGAATGCGCGCGATCATGCCCTTGAGGTCGCCACCGAAAAGATCGACATAGACCGCCATCCCGACCTGATCCTCGCCGAGATACCAGGGCCGGTCCGTCTCGACCGGCAGTCCGGCATGGTGCTCCTCGACCTGATGCGCGGCCAGCGTCTCGACCAGATTGCGGATATGGACATACGCATCGTATCGGCTGCCATAGAGTTGCAGGAACTTCTCGAAAAGCGCCGGGAAGTGCGCTTTCAGCCGATTGATGAAGGCGGCGCGGCGGCGCGCAGGCAGTGCGGACAGGTCCGTTTCTGACAGGACAAGGTCGAGGGTCTTGCGGGATTCGTAGTGGATATCCATGAAACGACTCATTCTCGAAGAGTTCGCCAACTCGGCGCCTTGTTGTTCTAAGACGATTCAAAGCGGTTTGGAAGCGGTCCCAAAGGCCGCGTGGTTTTCAGAATGCGCGGCTCGGGATGGGAAAAACCGGCGCTCAACCGCCGAAATCCCGGTCAGTATGGCATGCGAGTCATACCGGTCGCAAACTGGTGCCATACTCGGGCTGCCGCCAGCGTCGGCGGCGCCTCACTTTCAAAAGGAACATCGAACATGGGCAAGTGGATCGGAATCGCGCTCGTCGTCATCCTCGTCGTTGTCGGCTATTCCTACTTTTCCGGCGGATCGGAGGAGGCTGCGGAACCGGCGCCGGCCGCCAGTGAAACCACGACAGACGGCACCGCGTCGGGCAACTGACCGCCGTCGAGACGACGAAGCCGCGCTTCATCGAGGCGCGGCTTCAAAGAACATGAGGGTGTGTGCCTTCAGTCGACGAAGGCCTTCTCGACCACGTATTCCTTTGGGTCGGAATTGGCACCCTCGCGCAGCCCGTATTCTTCGAGCATCTCCTTCAGTTCGAGGTTGAAGGCGAGGTTTCCGCAGACCATGGCCCGGTCCGTCTCCGGCGAAAGCGGCGGGATTGCGAGGTCGTCGAAGACCTCGCCCTTGCGCATCAGGTCGGTGATGCGGCCCATCTTGGGGCTCTCTTCGCGGGTGGTCGTCGGGTAATAGCGCAGCTTCTTGTGGAAATCCTCGCCCATCAGCTCGGCGAGCAGCTCGTCCTTGCGGATATTCTCGATCAGCTCGGCGCCATAGGCCAGCTCGCCCACTTCGCGGCAGGTATGGGTGATGATGATCTCGTCGTAATCCTCGTAGGTCTGCGGCTCGCGCAGCAGCGAGGCGAAGGGCGCAAAGCCGGTGCCGGTGGCGAAGAACCACAGCCGTTTTCCGGGCAGGATCGCGTCATGGACCAGGGTGCCCACCGGCTTGGGCCGCAGGATGATCTCGTCGCCCACCTCGATTTTCTGCAGCTTCGAGGTCAGCGGGCCGTCCGGCACCTTGATCGAGTAGAATTCCAGTTCCTCGTCCCAGTTGGGCGAGGCAATGGAATAGGCCCGCAGGATCGGCTTTGCCTTGCCGGTCTTCGGGTCCGGATCGCCCATCAGCCCGATCATGACGAATTCGCCCGACCGGAAGCGCAGCGTTTGCGGACGCGTGCAGCGGAAGTGGAACAGCCGGTCCGTCCAGTGCTTCACATAGGTCACGGTCTGCGCGTCGGGCAGCGTGGGAACGGCCTTGATCGGGTTTGCGTCGGTCACGGGTCTTTGCTCGGTCATGTCATCCATTCCGACGCCCGGACGAGCGCCGTTCCTGTGCGTGTATGCGAGGTGTTGAATTTATGTAAAGGGGGCAGCTCAACTGGCGAGCCGCGACCGATAGTCATGCTCGCGCCAATCTGCACGGGCCCGCCAGTCCGGTTCGGGCTGCCGCGCGGCCAGTGCGGCGTCGATTTCGACCTCGTCGAAGCCCGAGCGACGCGCCATCGCATACTGATCGGCCAGCACATGTCCCTTGGCGCGCAGCCGGCGGGCATAGCCCAGTCGGCGCAGCGCGCGGGCGATGGAAAATCCGCGCCCGTCAGCGAAGCTGGGGAAGTCGACCCGGATCAGCACGATCCCGTCGAGGCCGCCCTCCAGCGTGCTCACATCCGTGTCGGAGGTCAGATCCAGCGCGCGGCTCTCCGGCGTGCGGGTTTCGGGCGTGGCATAGGGGCCTTCGAAGTTTTCGGGGCCAAACCCCGTATCGGTCACGATGACAGTCATTGTCACGCTCCTTGTTCTGTCGCGGCCGGTCCGGTGCGGACCATCTTGCCGTTCACGAAATGGATGCCGCATTCGTCCTTGTCCTGGCCCCGCCAGCGCCCAGAGCGCGGGTCCTCGCCCTCGGCGACGGGCGAGGTGCAGGGGGCGCAGCCGAGGGACGGGTAGCCCTTGGACACCAGCGGGTGGCGGGGCAGGTCGTGGCGGCGGATATAGTCGGAGATGTCGCTGGCGGACCAGTCGGCCATCGGGTTGAGCTTCAGCTTGGCGTCTTCTTCCTCGGCCAGCGGAAGCTGAGCACGGGTGCCGGACTGGTAACGTTTGCGCCCCGAGATCCAGCTGTCGAAGGGGCGCAGGGCGCGCTCCAGCGGCCGGGTCTTGCGCAGGTCGCAGCAGGCATCCGTGTCGCGCAAGTGCAGCGCGTTGGCCGGGTCTTCCTGGGCGAGATGCATGGCGCGGGCCCGGATCACGCGGATGCCGCTCAGGCCGAGCGCGCGGGCAAGGTCGCGCTGATAGTCCAGCGTTTCAGGGAAGAGCATCTGCGTGTCGATGAACAGGACGGGCAGGGCAGGGGCGACCAGGGAGAGCTGATGCAGCAGCACCACCGAGTCGGCACCGAAGGAGGAGACCATCGCCACTTTCCCCGTCAGATCATGCTCCAGCAGTGCCGCGAGTCGCTCGGAGCCCTGCAACCCCTCGACAGAGCTGGCGAGGAGTTCGGCGCGGTTGGCCGGGACGGATTGGATCAGGTCAGGCTGCATCGCGATTTTTCTCCGGTCCGTAGAGAGCCTCCTTGAACGGGCCTGCGCCAAGGCGGCGATAGGCCTGAAGGAAAATCTCGGTCTCGTCTTCACGCGCTTCCAGATAGGCCAGCATGAGCCGTTCGATAGCCGGCACGATCTCCTCGTAGGAGAAGCCGGGGCCCGTACGCTGACCGATCGCGGCGGTCTCGGTGGCGTCGCCGCCGAGCGTGATCTGATAGGTTTCCACCCCGCCCCGGTCGAGGCCGAGAATGCCGATATGACCGACATGGTGATGTCCGCAGGCATTGATGCAGCCGGAGATCTTGATCTGTAGCGGCCCGACCTCATGCTCGATACGCAGATCCTCGATCCGGGTGGCGAGTTGCTGGGCGACGGGAATCGCGCGGGCCGTGGCCAGCGCGCAGTAATCCATGCCGGGGCAGGCGATGATGTCCGACGCAAGCCCGACATTGGCGGTCGCAAGTCCGGCTGCCTTCAGTTCCTCGTGCACCGCCGCGAGATCCGCCTTGCGGACATGCGGCAGGATCACGTTCTGCTGGTGGCTGATGCGCAGCTCGTCATAGCCGAATTTCTCGGCCAGATCCGCCATGACGCGCATCTGAACCGCCGTAGCGTCGCCCGGGGTCTGGCCATGCGCCTTGATCGAGATGGTGACGATGGCGTGATCCGGGTCGCGATGCTCGGAGAGGTTGGTGTCGGCCCAGGCGCGGAAAACCGGATTCTGGCGCGCGGCCTCATAGGCCTCCGCGCCGCCGCCCACGAGGGCCGGCGCACGGAAACGGTCACGGATGCGCGCGATGACGCGCTCGTCCACGCCCTCGAACTCAGTTCGGGTGCGCTGGAATGCGGCCTCGACCTCGTCACGGATGGTGTCGATTCCGTTTTCATGCACGGTGATCTTGATCCGCGCCTTGTACTTGTTATCGCGCCGCCCGTGCTGGTTGTAGACATGGACGACCGCTTCCAGGTAGGGCAGCAGCTCGTTCTCGGGCACGAAATCGCGGATCACCTTGCCAACCATCGGCGTCCGGCCGAGACCGCCGCCGACGATCACCTCGAAGCCCGGCTGTCCATCGCGTTCGACCATGCGCAGCCCGATATCATGGGCGCGGGTGACGGCACGGTCATTGGGCGATCCGGTGATGGCGATCTTGAACTTCCGCGGCAGGAACTGGAATTCCGGGTGGTCGGTGGACCATTGCCGGATCAGCTCCGCATAGGGGCGCGGATCGGCGATCTCGTCGGCGGAGGCACCGGCGAAATGGTCCGAGGTCACGTTGCGGATCGTGTTGCCGGAGGTCTGGATCGCATGCATGCCGACCTCGGCCAGCGCGTCCAGCATGTCCGGCACGTCGCGCAGCTTGGGCCAGTTATACTGGATGTTCTGGCGCGTGGTGAAGTGGCCATAGCCCTTGTCCCACCGCTCGGCCAATTCCGCCAGCTTGCGCATCTTTTGCGCGTCCAGAGAGCCATAGGGGATCGCGACACGGAGCATATAGGCATGCAATTGCAGGTAGAGCCCGTTCATGAGCCGCAACGGCTTGAACTCGTCCTCGGTGAGGCTCCCGGCTATCCGGCGCTCGACCTGGGCGCGGAACTGGGAATTGCGCTTGGCAAGGAAGGCGGTGTCGAATTCGTCGTAGCGATACATCTTGGCTCTCCGATCACGGCCCTGGATCAATCTGAAGCGGGGCTTCAGGACCATCCAGGGACGTTTTCAATTTCCGTCGTTATTCCGCGGCCACAGCGAAGCTGTCGGCCTGCTTGCCATGGTGATAGTTGGACGGGCCGCGCGACCGGAAGGCCTCGCGAAAATGCACAGGCTCAGGGCCGTTTGCGCCCGCTTTCGCGTCGGCCAGATAGGCGCCGACGACAACGTTGCCCTGCCTCTCCGCATCGAGCAGGCGAATGGTGGCATGGGCTTCTTCGTCGATCAGTTCGGCATCCTGCATCTGGCGCGACCAACGCCCGTCCTCGGTGAGATAGACGACGTCTCCCTCGAGCAGGTGGTTGGCTGTGACGATCTTCGGTGTGAAAGGGCGGGGCATCAGGCGTGTTCCTTGAGCTTTGTTTCGATCCGGGCGGCGACGGAGGCCGTCTCGTGCGAGGGGGCGAGGCCGAGGAGCATGACCGCTGGTCCGGAGGGGGAATGCGCGGTCATGTCCTCGGCCAACCGACAGAGCCGGCTGGGGATGACCCGGGAGTTTGGGCGTCCGGCGCTCTCGACGATCGTGACGGGGGTCTCGGGGCTGGCGCCGTGCATGAGAAGGCGGCCCTGCAGGAAACGCGCGGCACGCTTGCCCATGTAGATGCCGGTCACGGCGCCGGGGCGGGCCAGCGCCTGCCAGTCCTGCTCGGCGAGACCTTCGACGTCATGTCCGGTGATGAGCCGTAGCTCGGAATTGCGCCCGCGCGCGGTCAGGCTGCGACCGATCTGGGCGGCGGCAGCCGAGGCGGCGGTGATGCCGGGGACGGTCGTATGGGCGATGCCAGCGGCGTCCAGAGCGCCGATTTCCTCTTCGAGCCGGCCAAAAATGACGGCATCGCCGGATTTCAGCCGGACAACCTGGGCGCCGGAGTGACCATGCTCGACCAGCATCGCGTTGATGCGCTCCTGCGGCGTGGAGGGGCCGAAGCCTTCCTTGCCGGCCTCGAGGATGATGGCCTCGCGGCGGGCCAGTTCGAGGATCTCGGCGGGAACGAGACGGTCATGGATGATCACATCGGCCTCGTCCAGCGCGCGACGGGCCTTGAGTGTGAGAAGTTCGGGATCGCCGGGGCCGGCGCCCACGAAGCTGACATGGCCGGGACGGGCTTCCGCGCCCAGATGGGCCTGAAGCTCGGTCTCCAGCGCGGCGTTGATCGCCTCCCGGCCGGAGGCCGCGGCGCGCGGGCCGGAGCGGAAATAGAAGGCAGACCAGAAATCGCGGCGGATGCGCCCCATGGGCAGCGCGTCCGCGTGAGACCGGAACCTCTTGCCGAGCCGCGCCAGCAGGCCCAGCGATTGCGGCAGGCGCTCCTCGAGGTCGCGTTTGATGGCGCGGGCGAGCACGGGGGCTGCGCCTTCCGTGCCGATGGCGACGGTGACCGGGTCACGGTCGACAATGGCCGGGGTGATGAAGGCAGAGGCCTCCAGATTGTCGACCACATTGATCAGGATACCCGCCTCCGTAGTCATGCCGGCCACCCGCGCGTCTTCGACGGTGTCCTCGTTGGCGGCATAGACGAGGGTGGCGCCGGAGAGGTCCTCGGCGCCGAGGGGGCGCAGGGTCAGGGTCAGGCGGGCCTCGGCGGCCCAGGCTTCGATCTCCGGAGCGGGGTGGGGGGCGTAGACGTGGATCTGCGCCTCCGTCTTGAGAAGCAGGCGCAGTTTCGCGATCGCGGCCTCGCCACCGCCCGACAGGACAATCGCCTTATCGGCGACATCCAGGAAGATCGGGAAATGTTGCATGAACGAGCTCCGTGATCGTGTTTCTGCAGTGCAATATAGAATTTTGTCCCGGTATTCCGCTAGGGATTGGCAAAAAGAAGGACATATGTTCTAAGCCTCGCGGCTGAGGAAGTCGTTTTTTGTGGAAATGGAGGAATCCCGGAATGTCCGTCCGTCTGGATGCGCTGGATCGGAAGATCCTTTCGGAACTGCAACGCGATGCCGACCAGTCGTTGGACGAAATCGCCCGCGCGGTCGGCTCTTCGAAGACGCCGGTCTGGAATCGCGTTCGCAAGATGCGTGAGGCCGGGGTGATCCGCCGGACGATCGCGCTGCTTGATGCGGAGGCGCTCGGGCTCGAGGCCTGTTTCTTCGTGCTGATCCGGACCAGCGAGCATGAGGAGGGCTGGCAGCAGCGCTTCCTCGAGGCGCTGAATGCCCGGCCGGAGGTGCTGGAGGCACATCGGCTGGCCGGGGATATCGACTATATCCTCAAGGTGCAGGTGGCCAATGCGCGTGCCTATGATCGCTTCTACCAGGCGCTGATATCCGAGGTTCGCATTCACAACGTGACGGCGTTGCTGTCGATGGAAGAGATCAAGGCGACCACGGCCCTGCCGCTCGAGGTTTGAAGGGGCCGGGGCGGACAGTCCCCGACTTGCTGTCGGGACAAGGCGGGGCTGGTCCCGATGTCTGGTCTTTACTCAAAAAATGATAGGGACGACTGCCGGTTGCCAGCCCGCCGACCAGAGGGTGACTGGAACGAGGCCGGGTATCGCATTCGCACTGTTAGTTTTTTTTTTGGCCGTCGAAAAACTTCCCTGAACATGCCTCGCCAATGCCCCTTTTCCTATGGCCCGCGTCGAAAATTAACCAACTTCTTACGTTTTGGTAGTCGCGCGGCTGCCGAGGGGGTGACCGCATGGACGGCCCAACAAGGTGAAGAAGATGGTATACCGGATCGCAACCAGCAGCAGGCCGAGGCGCCTGGAGCAACTTCTCGGCTTCCGGCACCGCGAAGATGGCAGCTTGATCATCTTCTCCCTCTACGTCCTTGTCTGCATGATGCTCGCGATAGGAATCTCGCTGGACACGGCACGCTTCGAATATACCCGCGCAAAGCTCCAGGCCACGCTCGACCGCGCCGTGCTGGCCGCCGCCGACCTCGACCAGGTGCTCGACCCCGAGGATGTGGTGACCGACTATTTCGAGAAGGCTGGCCTGAGCGAGCAACTCGTCTCCGTCACCGTCAGCGAAGGCGTGAATTACCGGACAGTGGCCGCTGAGGCGGAGGCGGCGATCGATACGATGATGGTCAACATGATCGGCCTCAATCGCTTCTCGGTGCCGGCGACAGGCGAAGCCAACGAGACTCTCGGGGACATGGAAATCGCGCTCGTGCTCGATAATTCCGGCTCCATGGGGCAGAACAACGACGAGCGCATGGACCTGCTGATCCCGGCGGCTCAGGAATTCATCGACACGATCATTGTCGAGGATGAAGATGGCGACGACACGGTCGGATCGACAATGGTTGCCATTGTGCCATTTGCCACCCAGGTGAATGTGGGCGAGGACCTGTTCGCGCAATTCACCACGACGCAGGATCACACATCGTCCTACTGCGTGAATTTCGAAACGAGCCAGTATGGCGAAACCGAGCTGGACACCAGGACCGCGCTACAGCAGGTCGCGCATTTCGACCCCTATTACTACAACAGCTACATCAAGACCCCTGTCTGCCCGACGGATGAGAACCGGGAAATCACCCTGTGGTCCAGCAATGCGGACGATCTCAAGGGCAAGATCGGGGACATGACCGCCGAAGGTGCAACCTCCATCGAGATCGGGACGAAATGGGGCCTGACCATGCTCGATCCGGGGATGCAGGACGTGCTGGTGGAGCTTGCCGATGACGGTCTCGTCGACAGCGATCTTGTCGGACAACCCTTCGACTATGACCGCGAAAACACCCGCAAGGTGTTGGTGGTGATGTCAGATGGCGAAAACACGTCGAGCTATGATATCCATGACGAATATCGCTCCGGTGACTCGCCGCTTTACCTCTACGACGGCACCTATTCGCATGAATATACCAGCGGCTCGAAGACTTATTACTACATCAAGAAATCCCGCGACAGCTACTGGAGCTACTCGCCCTATGGCGGCGACAAAGCCGACCAATTGTCCTGGCCGGACGTCTGGGAAGACATCAGCGTGACCTACTACACCTACAACTTCCTGAGGAACATGTATGGCGGCAACTACATGGATTACTACTACGACATCGTTGACGTGACGGGCTCCGACACCAAGCAATCCCGCACCTCAACTGTCTGCCAGGCCGCCAAGGATGCCGGTATCCTCGTCTTCACCATCGGCATGGATACGTATGGCGACGGCGACGCTACGCTGAAGGATTGTGCCACCGAATCAACCTATTTCTACGATGTGGAGAGCGTCGACATCTCCAATGCCTTTCAGTCCATCGCGCTCCAGATCAACCAATTGCGCCTGACCCAATAGGTTTGTCGGGGCGGTCCTCAAGGATTCATTAAGGAAATCATCGTATTCGAGTGGCAATTGACGCGGATTGGCGGCAAGAGCCACATGCGCGCCTCATTTCGTGCGCAAATACGCCGTTTCGTCGTCCAACTATCGTCGCCATCGCAGGGTCCATTGGAGGGATCGGGCAGTTCCGCCCTTCGCACGTGCAGCAAACCGCGAGGTGACGACGATGCCTTTCAAGATTTTCCCGCGTTCGGGATCAGACCTATCCCGGGAAATCCGCGCCTTTGGCCGGGAAGAAGATGGTGGCATGATCGTCTTCTCCCTGTTCATCGTTGTCTGCATGTTGTTGGCAGTCGGCGCCTCTCTGGACACGGCCCGGTTCGAATACACGCGCTCAAAGCTGCAACACACGCTCGACCGCGCGGTATTGGCCGCGGCCAACCTCGAGCAGGTGCTCGACCCGCAGGAAGTGGTCGAAGACTATTTTGCCAAGGCCGGGCTGAGCGACCAGCTCATTTCCGTCACGGTCTCGCAGGGCGTGAACTACCGCACTGTCTCCGCCGTCTCCGAAGCCCAGATCGACACAATGTTCATGGACATGGTTGGTATTGAGACACTGAGTGTCCCGGCCGTAGGAGAGGCCAACGAGACGCTGGCCGATATCGAAGTGGCGCTGGTGCTCGACAACTCGGGTTCGATGCGGACCGTGACCGATGGCCAGACGCGTCTGGCCCGGCTCCAGGAAGCCGCCAAGGAGTTCGTCGAATCCGTCGCCCGGGACGGCAGCGACAGCACCGATGACGGCACCACATCCATTTCCATCATCCCCTTCGCCGAACAGGTCACGGTGGGCGAGACTATCCTGCAGCATTACAATGCATCCGATGAACATGACAAAACCCATTGCGTGACCTTCGAGGATGCCGATTTCCGCTCGACGACCCTGACCCAGACGCAGGAACTCAACCGGATGGCCTATTTCGATCCGTACAATAGCGGCTGGACGGCCTATGATTCCGGCATCTGCGACACGACGGGCAATCGCGAGATCGCGCCCTGGTCGACCGATGCCGAGGCTCTCAAGCTGCGGATCGACGATATGTATCACTCCGGCTGGACGTCGATCGATGTCGGGACGAAATGGGGCGTGACCATGCTCGACCCCTCCTCGCAACCGGTTCTCACCAAGCTGATCGCGTCCGGCGATGTCGATGCCGAACTGGCCGGCCAGCCCTTCGACTATTCGCGCGACAATACGATGAAGATCCTCGTGGTCATGTCGGATGGTGCCAACACTTACCAACGCGACATTGCTTCTGGATACCGGTCTGGGAATTCGCCGCTCTACATCTATAACGGCGATTACTCCTACGAGTACGACGATGACGGCAAGACGATGTATTACAACCGCTATAGCAGGTATGACAAAAAGCGCGAGACCAGCCCTATTGGCGGATCGAATGCGCGCCGCCTGACCTGGCCCGAAGTCTGGGCCGACATGACGGTCGACAATTTCGCGTCAGAGCTGATGTCCCGCGCCCTGCATAGCGGTTCGTCGTCCTACGGAGACTATTACTACGACAAGATCATCCGCGGCATCGGCGAGACCGGGTCCACCTCCTGGTCGGGCAACGAGAAGAACCCCAACACGTCCGATATCTGCTCGGCGGCCAAGGACAAGGGTATCCTGATCTTCAGCATCGGCATGGACACCAATGACAGCACCGCGGACATGACCCTGGAAGATTGCGCTTCGCTCCCGACTTACTATTACGACGTGCAGAGCGTGGATATCTCGAACGCCTTTGCCTCCATTGCGCTGCAGATAAACCAGTTGCGACTTACCCAATGATACCTCGGGGCGCCGGAAACTGTGCGAAATCCGCGGACAAACCGCAGCTTCGGCCGTACCATGCCCCATTTCCGCCACAGAATTCGTATTCATTAACCATGGGAAAAAGGCGCCTGAAAGCGTCGGTGTAATTAGGACTTTTGGGGATCGAAGCATCCCTGATCTGTCGAGGGTTTTGAAGATGAAGAGCAAATCGCGTTCGACATTGGGCCGCTGGCTCAGCCGTCTACGCCGAGAGGATGGGAACTCGACCATCGAGTTCGTCATCCTCTTCCCGATCTTCATGGTCATCTTCATGTCCGCCTTCGAAATCGGCATGCTGATGGTTCGCCAGGTCATGCTTGATCGCGCCACCGATGTCGTCGTCCGCGCTCTTAGGATCGGCGAATGGGACAATCCCGAATATGACGAGGTCAAGGAGGCGATCTGCGACCAGGCGCTGATCCTGCCAGATTGCTATGACAATCTTCGCCTCAACCTGACCTCGGTCGATCAGGAAACCTGGGATTTTGGTACGGACGCGGCGCTTTGCGTTGACAAGGAAAAAGAGATCCAGCCTGCGGTGAGCTTCACGCTTGGTATCCAGCACGAGATGATGCTGGTGCAGGTCTGCGTGTTGCAGGAACCCTTCTTCCCGCTGACCGGGCTTGGTCTCCAGCTCGAGCGGGTGAGCGAAGACCACTACGCACTGATGACCCAGTCCGCTTTTGTCAACGAACCGGGATGAGGAGCTTGCAATGCGTTTGATTTCCTCTCTCCACCGCCATGCCGGACGCGCCCTGCGCCGCTTCCAGCGCCGCAGCGACGGCTCGCTTTCGGTTGAGACGGCCATCATCATGCCGCTGCTCTGCATGGTCTATGTTGGCTCATTTGTATGGTTCGATGCGTTCCGGATTCAGAATATCAATCTCAAGGCCACCTATACCATCGCCGACATGATCAGTCGGGAATCGGACGGCATCGATCAGGACTATGTCGACGCGATGGAGACGATCTACGACTACCTGACCTACGGGGATCACGCGACACAGATGCGCCTGTCCATCATCGAATGTACCGATGAATGCGGTAACGAGGCGGCCCGTGTGCTGGAGGTCTGCTGGTCCAAGGCGTCGACCGGTCGCGACCTGTTGACAACAGATGAGCTGGTCGAAAGGTCGAACGTTGTTCCGCTCTTCCCCAAGGGCGATGAATTGATCGTTGCCGAGACCTTCATGGCGTATAACCCGGCCTTCAACGTCGGGCTGGATGGGCAGATTCTCGAGAACACCATCTTCACCGCACCGCGTATGCCGGGACAAATGAAGTTCCTGAACGACAGTGGCGACGACGAGCATTGCTACAATAACTGATCTGCGTCGACGTGAGCAGGGCCTCTCGCGGCAGCCAGCCTGACCCGCCTTCGGGCCGTGGCTGAGCCTCGCACGCGCCCGCTGAGCGTGGCGCCGTCAATCTCCCCTCTGGCCTTCGTTCCGCATTCATGGCAGGTCTGCGCTCGACTGACGAAGAGGTATCCCATGCTCAAGACCCGCATCATCCCCTGCCTGGACGTCAAGGAAGGCCGCGTCGTAAAGGGCGTCAATTTCGTCGACCTGATAGATGCCGGCGACCCGGTCGAGGCTGCCAAGGCCTATGACGCCGCCGGCGCGGACGAGCTTTGCTTTCTCGACATCAACGCCACCCATGAGAACCGCGGCACGATGTATGACCTCGCGACCCGGACGGCGGAGCAATGCTTCATGCCGCTGACAATCGGTGGCGGTGTCCGCACACCGGAGGACGTTCGCAATCTGTTGCTGGCGGGGGCCGACAAGGTCAGCTTCAACTCGGCCGCCGTCGCCAACCCGGATGTCGTCGGCCATGCCGCCGAGCGCTTCGGCAGCCAGTGCATCGTGGTCGCCATCGACGCCAAGACCGTGAGCCTCGGCAAGTGGGAAATCTTCACCCATGGAGGACGACGCCCGACGGGGATCGACGCGGTGGAATTTGCGAAGACGGTTGTGGCCAAGGGCGCGGGGGAAATCCTGCTCACCTCGATGGATCGCGACGGCACGCGGGCCGGGTTCAACCTGCCGCTCACACGTGCGATTTCGGATGCCGTGAGCGTTCCGGTGATCGCCTCGGGCGGCGTCGGCACGCTGGACCACCTCGTCGAGGGCGTGACGGAAGGCGGCGCGAGCGCGGTGCTGGCCGCCTCGATCTTCCATTTCGGCGATTTCACGATCCGTGAGGCCAAGGAACACATGGCGTCGGCGGGTATTCCCGTCCGCCTGAACTGAGAGAGTGTCATGAGCGCATTGGACCGGCTCGCCGAAACTATCGAAGCCCGCAAGGGGGCAGACCCGGAAAGCTCGTGGACAGCGAAGCTGTTTGCCAAGGGGCCGGAGAAATGCGCCGAGAAATTCGGCGAGGAGGCCGTGGAGGCGATCATCGAGGCCGTGAAGGGCGACCGCGAGAAGCTCGCTTCCGAGGCCGCCGATGTGCTCTATCACATGCTGGTCATGCTGGCGGCGCGGGATGTCTCGCTGGCCGATGTCGAGGCGGAACTGGCGCGGCGTGAGGGCACGTCCGGGATTGCCGAGAAATCTGCCCGCAGCTAGGCGCGTCCGCCGACCCGCCAGCCCGGGCCGAACAGTCGGGGAATCTCGACCTTCGGACAGCGGTTCTGGATCACGTCGAGCCCGTGTCCCTGTCCAAGCATCGCGGCTTCCGCATTGGCGATGCCGATCTGCATCCAGATAGTTCGCAAGGTTGGCAGCGCCGCGATGGCCTCTTCGACCACGGGAAGGACGTCCTCGGAACGGCGGAAGATGTCGATCATGTCGACCGGCGCATCTATCTCGGAGAGGGCGGCGACGGTGGTTTCCCCGAAGATCCTGTTCCCCGCCTGAACCGGGTTTACGGGGATCACCCGGTAGCCGCATTCCTTGAGAAAGAGCGACACGTAGTGGCTCGGTCGCGCCGACTTCGGCGAGGCCCCGATACAGGCGATAACGCGGGTCCGTTCGAAGATCTGGCGGATTTGGCTGTCGGGATGGCTCATGCCTGTCCAATACCCGCTTTGGCGCGAAAGGAAAGCGGCTAGCGGCACCCCCGTAGGGTCAGCGATCATCCTTTGCTGGAGATCATGACGATGTCCGTGGGGAGGCTCCCCACGGGACGCTTTTCTGTCCGGTGGATCAGTTGGTCAGGCGAAGCTGGTTGATCGTCCGGGCGATGGAGGTGAAAGCCTGGTTCAGCGCATCGACATCGGTGCTGGTCTCGACATCATAGAAATACTTTCTGTTCTCGGGGTCGGTCGAGCAGTTCAACAATGTCTCGTCGCCCTCGCCATAGGTGTCCATACCGATCGTGAAGACAAGAACGCCGTCGGTTTCGGCAGCCTTGCCGCAAATATCCCAGGTCCGGTTCTTCTTGGTCGTGGAACTCCAGCTTTCAACGATATTGTTGAACTCCGTCGAGCCATTTTCACCGAGAGCCACGGCATAGATCGTGTCGGTGTAGAACTCCACGCTCATCATGTCCCAGACCTCGGGCCAGGTGAGCTGCACCGCGCTGTCCTCGCCCTCGGGCTTCAGGATCCACGTATCGGTGATGAAGCTGTAATACTGGTTGGGGCTGTCGCGATCCTCGTCATAGAAAGACATCTTGTTGATGATCGAGCTGTCGGCGTCACTGTTGACATCGACATTCTGAAGCCCGCCATCAATGAAAATCGGCGAGAGCCCGGAGCGGTAGGGATCCTTGATCTCCCACTGGTTGGTATTTGCGCCATCCGACATCACGATGAGGTATTTCTTCCGGGAGATGCCTTCTTCGGAGTCGCCATAGTCGAAGGGTTGGCCGCGGAATTTCTCGTCCACAAGCCCGTCATCGATCATCGCGCTCAGCACGGGTTGGGCCGATGGGTCGAGCAGGGCGGCACCCCATTTCGTGCCAAGCTCGATCGACGTCCATCCGAAACCGACCATGTCGTTGATCTGCTGCTTGAGATAGTCGGCATTATCCGACCAGGGGGTTATCTGGCGGCTCGTGTCCGTGCGGCAAACGCGGTACTTGTCCCGCGGGGGAAGGCGGCTCTGGCTTGGGTCGAAATGCGCTGTCCGGTTGTATAGCTGGGTCGTCGACATCGCGGTGGTGAGGAAATCATCTGCCTCGAAGGTGATGCAGTTGGAATAGTTGTGCTCATTGGAGACCGTGTAATGGCTCAACAGATCCGGACCGGCATTCACCTGGGTGGCGAACGGCACGATCGAGATCGCGACCTCTCCGTCGGCGTTCTCGTTCTCGAGGATCTGGTCGACGAAATTGCTCGCCGCCTCCTTGAGCAGGTTCAGCCTGAAGTTGTTGTTGTTGGCCATGGAGCCGGAATTGTCGAGCACCAGGACGATTTCCAGTTCGGTCACCGATTCCTCGGCGGTCCCGGTAGCAGGCGCGGCCAACGTCTCGATCCCGATCATGTCCATGAACATGGTCTTGACGTTCACGGTTGATGTTACGGAGATCTTGCTCGCATCCAGCGCGCTTGTGACATCGATATCGACAACGCCCGGATCGATCCCGGCCCGTGCCAGGTAATCCTCGACGACGCTTTGGGGGTCCAGCGTCTGGTCCAGGTCGGCAGCCGCGAGAATAGCGGAATCAATGGTGTTCTGGATTTTGATGCGGGCAAATTCGGTGCGCACGGTATCGATCGCCATACCGACGGCCAGAAGCATGCAAACGAGAATGAAAAGAGTGAAGATGATCATACCGCCATCTTCTTCGCGCGCAAACCGGCGCATAGGTGCAGACATAACAGACCTCTTCCGCACGCGGCGAAGTAACGAATACAAATCAAGCATCATTTTCGGCACCCTGCCCCCCGGCATTCAAAGGCGCCCCAACCCAGAACTTATTCTTGCCACAAAAAAGGCGCGACTTTTAGGCGAAGCTTCCGTTAATCATCATAAATTTTCAAAACTGTTTTATTACAACAGGTTGAGCTTGTCGAGCGTTTGATTTGGGTTTCCGTCCGGAAAACGATTCCCGGGCACCCGGCCTATTGTTCGATCTTTTCGGTGCGGAGGCCACGAATCACCTGCCGAAATGTGGTCGGAACATGGTCCGTCGCAGGCGCCTCTTGCAGTTGACCCTTCGGACGTTCCCCGCCATTCAGTCCCAAAGATCATAGGAGCAGAATCTTGGCCCAGAGCCCACCGCCCTTTGCCGCGTTCGAATGGATGATCGCCTGGCGCTACCTGCGGGCGCGGCGGGCCGAAGGCGGCGTCTCTGTCATGACCTGGATCAGCCTGATCGGCATAACGCTGGCTGTGTTCGCGCTGGTGGCGACGCTGGCCGTGCGCTCCGGCTTCCGGGCGGAATTCGTCGACACGATCCTCGGCGCGAACGCGCATGTGACGGTCTACCAGTCGGTCGCGGTGACCGAGGCCGGGCAGTCCAGCCGGGTGATCGACGACTATGACGCGATGGCCGAACGTTTGCGCGAAGTCGACGGTGTCACGCGGGTCGCGCCGCTGGTCAAGGGACAGGTCATGGCGAGCGTTCAGGGCCGCAATGCCGGTGTCGAGGTCTTCGGGATCTCTGCTGCGGATCTCGCGACCATCCCGCGCATCGCCGCGCCGGAGAAGAGCGTCGGCGATATCGCCCGTTTCGAAGACGGGATCGCCATCGGCTGGGGCGTGGCTCAACAGCTCAACGTTTCGGCGGGCGATCGGGTCAAGCTGATCTCGCCGGATGGCGCCAGGACGCCTTTCGGCACCTCGCCGCGCGTAAGTGTTTTCGAGGTCGTCTATGTCTTCCAGGCCGGGCGATACGATATCGACCGCACGCGGGTCTACATGCCCTTCGACGAGGCGCAGATCTATTTCAACCGCGAAGGCGTTGCCGACGAGTTGGAAGTCATGGTCGCAGAACCGGACATGGTTGACACCATGACACTGGAGCTGCTGCGCGCTGGTGGCGAGCGGGTATTGCTCTGGACCTGGCGCGACGCCTCGGGCGCCTTTCTCCGGGCGCTGGAGGTCGAGGACAACGTGATGTTCGTGATCCTCTCCATTCTCGTCCTGATCGCGGCGATGAACATCATCTCCGGCTTGATCATGCTGGTGAAGAACAAGGGCCGCGATATCGGCATCCTGCGCACGATGGGGCTGACGGAAGGCTCGGTGATGCGGGTCTTCTTCATCTGCGGCGCGGCCGTGGGAACCATCGGCACGCTGGCGGGTGTCATCCTCGGCTGTCTCTTCGCGTTCTATATCGATCCGATCTTCTCCTTTGTGAACTATGTCGCCGGCGGCGGGGTCTGGGACCCCTCGATCCGGGGGATCTATGACCTGCCGGCGAAGCTGGAGACAGGGGACGTGCTCTCGGCCGTGATCCTGTCGCTGGGGTTGTCCTTCGGTGTGACGATCTTCCCGGCGCGACGGGCGGCACGGATGAACCCCGTGGAGGCGCTGCGCTATGAGTAAGGTCCTGGAACTCCGCAGCATCGCCAAGAGCTACAATCCCGGCCAACCGGGCGAGGTCCGGGTGCTGGATGCCTGCGAGCTCAGCGTGGATGCGGGCGAGATCGTGGCGCTGGTGGCGCCCTCCGGGGCGGGCAAGTCGACGCTGCTGCATATTGCCGGCCTGCTGGACACGCCGGATACCGGCGAGGTGGCGCTGAATGGGCAGGTCATGACCGGGAAGGGCGATGCCGCACGCACCATCGCACGGCGCCGCGAGGTGGGCTTCGTCTATCAGTTCCATCACCTCCTGCCAGAGTTCAGCGCGACGGAGAACATCGTCCTGCCACAGCTGGCCAACGGGATCGCAGCGACCGAGGCCGAGGCGCGCGCGGCGGAGCTACTTTCGACCGTCGGGCTGACGGAACGCGCAGTGCATCGTCCGGCCCAGCTCTCTGGCGGCGAGCAACAGCGCGTCGCCTTCTGCCGGGCGCTGGCCAACAGCCCGCACCTACTGCTGGCCGACGAGCCGACCGGCAATCTCGACCCCGGCACGTCCGAGACGGTCTTCGCGGCCCTCATGCAGCTCGTGCGCGAGACCGGCATGGCGGCGCTTATCGCAACCCACAACCTCGAACTGGCAAAGCGGATGGATCGCGTCGTGCGCCTCGATGGAGGCCGGATCGCCGCCGCCTGAGGGCGTTTTGGCCGTGGCTCGTCTCAAGCGCGCTGCGTCAGCACGACGCCGCTCGCCATGAGTGCAAGACCGGCCGCGCGTGAAATGGTCAATGGTTTGACCGGAGCGCCGAACAGGCCGAAATGGTCGATGATCGCGGCCGAGATCAATTGCCCGACAAGGACAAAGAAGACAGCGTTGCCGACGCCGAAACGCGGGGCGATGGCTGTGACCGACAGGATGTAGAAAGCCACGAGCGCGCCTGCGAGGAAGAGATGCGGCGGCGCGCCGGCGGCGCGGGCAAGGGCACCCGGCCCGGTGGCAAGCGTTGCCAGCGTGGCCACGGCGAGGGCGACGCAGAACAGGATCGTTGCCGCCGCCGCCGGCGAGCCCAGGCGCTGCCCAAGGGCTGCGTTCAGCGCGGCGAGCAGCGGAATGCCTATCCCGGCCAGCAGCATGATCGATGCATAGACGTGATTTGGCATTCCGAGCTCCTGTTGCGCTTTGGGCGAGCCTGCTGGAGTGGCGTGTGCGAGGCAAGGGCTGCGAATGACGAAGATCATGGACAGCGCGGCTCAGACGCGGGATCCTGTTTCCAAAGGAGTTGGCCATGAGATGGATTGCAGGTGCCCTGTCCGGACTCGCTTTCACAAGCTGCGCCCTGGCAGTGGCGGCGGAGCCCCGGCAGGGTGAGGTCTATTTCTTCGAGACCTGCGCCGGCTGCCACGGACCCGGAGCCCTTGGCGATGGGCCTACCGCAGCGCTGTTGAGCGTTCCGGTGCCGGATCTTACGCGGATTGCACGGCAGAATGACGGGGTCTTCGATCCCGCACGCGTGATCCGTATGATCGATGGCCGTGATGGTCTGGCCGCGCATGGTGGTCCGATGCCGATGTTCGGCGGGTTGCTGACAGGCCCATCGGTGGTGATCGACGGGCCGGATGGCTCGCCCATTTCGACGACGGCGCCAATCCTTTCCATCGTCGACTGGCTCGAAACGATCCAGGAGGAATAGCACCATGATCGGACACCTTGGAACGATCAGTCTCTGCATTCTGGGAGCGCTCGCCGGACCGGCCCTCGGCGCGGGGGGCGTCGAGGAAGGGCGCGCTCTCTACGGACGCTACTGTGCGACATGTCACGGGCCACAGGGCGCGGGGGACGGGCCGACCAGCCGCATCATCTCGATTCCACCGATGGACCTGGCCGATCTGTCCGCTGCAAATGGTGGCACCTTTCCGCTGGAACGGGTTGTCCGGCGGATCGACGGACGTGACGCGTTGATCGCGCATGGCAGCCCGATGCCGATCTACGGCGCTTTTTTTGAAGGCGAGCGATGGCTCGATGTCGAGACACCGCAGGGGCAGATCGAGGTCAGCCCACCGGTTCTGGCCATCGCGCGCTACCTTGAGGCGATTCAGGTTGAGTAGACGCAACTTGTGGCCAATCAACGACACGTGATCGTTGCCATGGGGTGGTTACTTGATTGTTAACCCACTGAAGCTACGCTGCGTCGACACAGGCTGCATATGGCACCGATTCGAGGATGATTGATGGAACTGCCCGGAATTACACATATCGCCACCATCGTGGCTCTTTTGGTTCCTGGCTTTGCGATTGCGCAGGACGCCGCTGCGGAGCCTGAAGCGGTGCAGCCAATCCTGACAGATGGTCCTTTCCAGATCGATCCGACCAAGCGCTTTGTGCTGAGATATGATGTCCGCGTTGGTGCACAGACCCGCCCGGCTTATTTCGGCTCTGACGAAATGGTGACCTCGCCTGATTTTCGCCTGAACTTCGACTATGCCCGTCTGAAGGGGCTCGGCCAATATGGCAGTCCGGATGGCTCTGCCGGACCTCCCCGTGCCTTTGGCCTGCGCGGCTCGCTGCGTTTCATCGGCGAGCGTTCAGCGGACGACTACGAAGAACTCAAAGGTCTGGAGGATGTCGATGCTTCGCTCGAGCTCGGTATCGGCGTAGTCTATCGCCAGAGGAATTTCGAAGCTTATGGCGATATCCGCTACGGTGCCATCGGTCATAACGGGTTTGTTGGCGAACTCGGCGCGGACGCGATCGCCTTCCCGAACGATCGCTGGGAACTGCGGGCCGGCCCGCGCATGGTCTTTGGCGATGACAAGTTTACCGACGCGTATTTCGGCGTGGACGACAGTGAGTCCAGCGAGAGCGGCCTGGCTGCCTATAACGCGGAGGGCGGGCTTCTTGGGGCCGGGCTAGAGGCCACGGCGCGATACCGTTTCAATGATCTTTGGGGCGTTGAAGCGGGTATCCGGGCGGACCGAATCCTGAACTCTGCCGCAGACTCGCCGATTACCGATATGGGGAGCGAAGACCAGGTCCGCGTCCGCATCGGCATCACGCGTGAGCTTATTCTTCAGTTCTGACACACGGCTCCGGAAACGGACTATGCCCGGAGGCAATGGCTGTCCGGGCGCTGTGTTGTAATTGCGAGCCGCCACTCGAGAAGATTTCCCGAATCCTGATCCGGACGTTCCATCACCCGCCTATTTGAACCATGAAGGCCGTCATAAGGTCGCCGATGCCTGAGATGGAGGAAAGCCAGACCTATCCCCGCGAGCCGTCGAGAGACGGAGCGGGACCAGCGGGAACCGGACCTGGCGCGGAGATGTCTGGAGGAAGAATGCAGGATCGATTGCCGGTGGGCAGATATGCCCAGGCGGAGGACAGGACGGCCACGAGCCCGTTTCGGTCCGTTCCACGGCTGATGGCCCTCCTGCCGATGATCGTTCTAGTCCTGGTCCTGTTCCGTGTCGCCCAATTCGGTCTGAGCCCGGTCCGGGGGCTGCAACTCCTTGTCGGCCTTGGGCTTCTGGTGGCCAGTCTTCTGCCCGGACATTTACAGCAGGCCGCCTGGACGCCCACCGTTCATGCCGCGCTCCTGCTGCTTCCGGTGACAGGGCTTGTCCAGTTCGGCCTCTCCGCGCCAGCCTTTACCTGTTTCATGGCTGGGAGCGTGATGGCGGCCATGTTCGCGGGGCTCCGGGTCGCGATCGGGTTGCTGGTGTTCCAGCTGGTGGTCTTGCTGACGATTGGTCTAGGTTTCGTCCTTGGTTGGCTGCACCCTGTCACACCGCTTGACGAGATGAATGGGGATCTGCGCAACTGGCTGGTTCTGGCGACCGGGCTGGTCGCGGTCTCGATCTATATCATCTGGATGACGGCGACCTTGCGGGGGCAGACTCAACAGGCAATTGCCGCTGTCCGCAAACGCCAGGAACAGCTTGATGCGCTTGTCCGGCACGCACCTGAGGGAATCATGATCCAGAATGTCGAAACCGGGTGTTTCGAACTGGTGAACCCGCGTGCGGAGCAAATTCTGGACATGAAGAACGCAGCGCTTTCCGGGCGCAAAGGGCTCTTCGATGTCAGCGCGCCGGTTCAGGGAGACAGGCCGCTTTCCAATGCGATCGTTCAGGCTCTCATGCAGGATGCGGTCGATGGCGGGGCGCCGCGTTTCGAATGGGTGCTCCGCGACGCGGCCGAAATCGAGATTCCCTGCGAGATCAACCTCGCCGCTCTTCCCTCCGAAACGGGGAGCCTGGTGCGCATCAGTATCGCGGATATTTCCGATCGCACCGAGGCGGGACGGATGCGCGACCTCATGACGGTGCTGTTCCAGAGCAGCACCGAGGGGATGATCCTGTGCGATGGGGCTGGCCGGATCGAAGCGGTCAATCCGGCGGTCGAGCGCGAGTGCCGCTGGACCCAGACGGATCTCGTCGGCAAGGACCTCGGCGACTTGCTGGCCGACGAGGACCGGCCGGCCATTCGCGCGGCGATCGAGGAGGGGAGCCGCTCTCGCCTTCCGGGGCCGCCCCGGTGGAATGGCGAGGTTGCGTTTCGCCGGCGGGACGGAACGACCTATCCGACCTGGACCATCGTCACGGCGATCCTCGATACAGCGTCCGGTCGACCGACCAGGTTCGTCGTGCTTGCGCGCGACCTCAGTTTCGCGCGTCAGGCGGACGAAGAGATCCGGCGGCGGTCCGAACTCGACTCCCTCACTGGGTTGCCAAATCGGCAGAGCCTGTTGCGCCGGGTTGCGAATACCATGTCCGCCGGAACAGATACGGCCGCTGCCGGGCTGGCGCTGATCTTCCTCGATATTGACCACCTCAAGCAGGTCAATGACCGCTATGGTCATGCCGCCGGCGATGCTGTCCTGCGCGAATTGTCCCGCCGCCTGGAAGATCTGGTTGGCGAGCAGGATCTGCTCGCCCGTCATTCCGGCGACGAATTCGCGCTCATGCTGGAGGGACCGGATGCGGCGCAGCGCGTCGAGGGCGTGCTTCATCGCCTGCAGCAAGCGGTCGAGCAACCGGTCGAGCTGGATCGCGGCAGCGCCCAGATCGGCCTTTCGATGGGGGTCGCCTTCTCCCCGGACCACGCGTCGGACGCGGCCGGGCTGATAACGGCTGCGGATCAGGCGCGCTTCGTTGCCAAGGCCCAGGGCGGCAATCGGTCGGTGCTCTATACGCCGGAGATCGGCCGTCGCGCCCATGACAGGCTCCACTTGCTGGACGAACTGCAGAAGGGGCTCGAGAATGGCGAACTTCTCGTGCTCTATCAGCCGGTCGTGGAGCTGGCATCCGGACGGCTGGCCAAAGTGGAAGCCTTGGTACGGTGGCAACATCCGCAGCTTGGCCTGCTTGGCCCGGATCGCTTCGTCCCCCTGGCGGAAGAGGCACAGATGATCGACGCGGTCGGGGACTGGGTCTTGCGCAAGTGCTGCGCGGATCTTCCCGAGCTGCGGGCGCGTTTCGGAGCGGAGTTCGGTGTCTGTGTGAATGTCTCGCCCCATCAGCTTGCGCGCGCCAGCGAAGCGCGGATGGAAGAGTGGCGCGCATTGATCCGGAAGACGACGGGCGGGGCGGCCGGCTTGGTTCTGGAGATCACCGAAAGCGCTCTTCTCGACCCGGCGCCTACGATGGTGGCGCGGCTTGCTTCGCTGCGAACGGCCGGGGCCCAGATCGCGCTGGACGATTTCGGAGCGGGCCACACCTCACTGCTCTACTATCTCTCGCATGATTTCGACTTCTTGAAGATTGATCGGGAGTTCGTGCGTGACGTGTCGGAAAACGCGCGCGCTGCAGCGCTGTGCGAGTCGATTCTCGGCTTTTCGAGGCGGATGGGTGCCATTTCTGTCGCGGAAGGCATTGAGAGCCCGGAGCAGGCGCGTGCTCTTCGGGATGCGGGCTGCGCCTTCGGGCAGGGCTACCTCTTCTCCCAACCGACCCCCCTTTCGGAGTTGTGCCAGTTGCCGGAGAAATTCCATTTCGATTGACCGTGGCAGATTGCTCGATCCCGTGGAGGCTGACGGTTTCGATTGCCATCCTGAACCGATGTACCGCGCTTGGCATACAGGTTAGAGAGCCCGTAGAATAGGCCGACCGGGGAAAGGCACACTCCGCTCAGAGAGTGTTTTGTGCGCCATGTCCTTCTGATGGCGTTGGGAGGGCCAAGCTGGCCGGAAACAATTGAACAGTGATATGAAACTCTCCGTTGCACCGATGCTCGACTGGACGGACCGCCATTGCCGATCGTTTCATCGTGTGATGTCGGCTCGGACTCTCCTCTACACGGAAATGGTGACCGCTCCGGCTCTTGTCCGTGGCGGTGCGCTGCATCTTCTGGATTTCGATTTGGCCGAAGCGCCCGTGGCTTTGCAACTCGGGGGCTCCGATGCGCGGGAACTGGCGCAGGCGGCGCGGATGGGGGAGCAAGCCGGGTATGACGAGATCAACCTGAATCTCGGATGCCCCTCGGATCGGGTCCAGTCGGGACGGTTCGGGGCAGTCCTGATGCGGGAGCCGGAGCTTGTCGCCGATTGCCTGTCACAGATGCGGGACGCCGTTTCGATACCGGTCACCGCGAAATGTCGGATCGGCGTGGATGACCAGGTCCCGGAAGAGGTTTTGCCGGCATTTCTTGAAGCCCTTCGGGGAGCCGGGATAACCCATGTGACGGTCCATGCCCGCAAAGCCTGGCTGCAGGGGCTCAGTCCGAAGGAGAACCGGGATATTCCGCCGCTGGACTATGCGTTGGTCCAGGCGATGAAGCGCGAATTTCCGGATATGCACCTGTCGATCAATGGCGGAATCGCGACCCTGGACGCTGCCGAGGAGCAGCTTGCGGCCGGGATGGATGGCGTCATGATCGGGCGGGCGGCCTACCATCAGCCAGCCGACATCCTGCTCGACGCGGATCGGCGCATCTTTGGCGAAGAGAGCGAGCCGCTTGAGGCGCGCGAGGTCGTGGCGCGGATGCGTCCCTATATCGCCCGTCATCTGGAGGCTGGGGGACGCCTGCATCAGGTCACGCGGCATATGCTGGGGCTGTTTGCGGGCAAGCCCGGCGCGCGCGGTTGGCGGCGCGTTCTCAGCGAAGGCGCGGCCGGGAAGGGGGCCGGGCTAGAGGTGCTTGACGCTGCCCTGGAGCCGGTTTCGATCGAGATCTGAGCACGGTTTGGCCGGCGGGCGACGCAATGTGCGGACGGACCGGACGCTCGCTGCGCGGGCAAGGAAGCGCAACCCAAGCCGTGCCAGCGCCAGCCCGCCGGGACGGGCAGGTGCTGGCACGGCGCCTTCGGCTTGATTCCGTGCCAATCAGTGCGTAACCCCAACGGCCCTTTGCGGCTCTTTGCGGGAAACGGGCCTCTCAATGCTGATCAGCACCCACTCATCCGTCAGCGCGTCGTGCCTTGCGCCCGCCGCGCCGTTGTTTCAGGAGGCCCGCCCGAGAAGGCAATTCCTCGATCAGGTCGGTGCGCGCCTGAGCCGAGAGTCGGCCCCAGCTGGCGATCTCGTCCATCGTCCGATAGCAGCCGGCGCAAATCCGCGCCTCCGGGTGGATCACGCAGACCTTGTTGCAGGGCGAGGCCACCTCGTCCCGTTTCCAGAGATCGTCATCTTTCATAGCGACCGCCTCATATGCCCCAGCCTGTCCAGCGCTCCTTGCAGGATAAACCCGGCAGCGACATGGTCGATCACCTCGGCGCGACGCTTTCGCGACGTATCCGCCTCCAGGAGCGCTCTTTCGGCGGCCACGGTGGACAACCGCTCGTCCCAGAAGGTGATCGGCAAATCCGTCAGCTTCTCCAGGTTGCGGGCGAAGGCGCGGGTCGACTGGCAGCGCGGGCCTTCGCTTCCATCCATGTTGCGCGGCAAGCCGAGCACGATGCCACCTGCCTCGCGCGTCGCCAGCAGCGCCAGCAGCGTTTCGGCATCCAGGCCGAATTTCTTCCGCCGGATCGTTTCCGCGGGCGTTGCCGTGCTCAGGAGCCGGTCCGAGAGGGCGACGCCGATGGTCGCTGTGCCCAGATCCAGTCCGGCGATGGAGCGCATGGAGGGCAGGGCGGCGGCGAAATCTTCAAGGTCCTCGCAGATCACTGCGCCGGCTCCAGACCGATGGCCACTGCGGCCTCGCGCACGATGGCCAGGTGCTCGGGGTCTGTGAAGCGCTCCTGCGCCTCGCCCCAGATCGCCGCGGCCCAGTCCTGTTCGCCGAGCACACCCAGCGAAGAGATCATCCGCGCCCAGTCTCGCGGCGGGCCACCTTCTGTCGCCAGCCGGTCGCCGAGCTGTTCAACCATGCTGCGGATCATCGTCTCTCGGTCCTCGGGCGACATCTCAGCCGCCGCCTTGATGTCCTCATCCGACGGCCCCGCGCCATTGGGCCCGACCTCTTCCACCCCGGCAAAGGCTGCGGCCTGGCGGATCGGCGCCAGGTCGGCCTCCGAAGAGAATGTCCGCTGCGCCTCGGACCAGATCAGGCCGGCACGCTCGGTATTGCCCAGAACGCCATGCGCCCGGATCAGCTTGGCCCAGTCCGAGGGCGGCCCACCTTCCTCGGCCATGCGGCGACCGAGCTGATCGACCATCCCTTGAATCATGTCCTGGCGGTCTTCCTCCGACATGTCCTGAGCCGCTTCCATTTCCTCGATGGAGGGCCCGCCGGCCCCGTGCGGATTCGCGCCCATCGCCGCCTCGGGCGGCAGCTGATAGTCCAGCATCCCGGCCATATAGGCGACGCTTTCCAGCCGCGCGCGGATGATCGGGATCCAGGGCGCCGATGGCGGCCCCTCGCGCAGCAGTGGCTCCCAGAATGCGAAGGCCTGGTCCGGACGGCCCGTCTGCAGGTGCATCAGCCCGGCATAGTAGCGTGCGATGGGATTCTTCGGATCCAACTCCAGCGCGCCGTTCAGCGCCCGGTCGGCCTCCTGCGAGACCACACCGCCAGCGGCCTGGATCAGCATCGCGGCATAGCTCGTATAGTCCTGGCTCGTCGCGCCGTCTCCCTTGAGCTCGATCACCTTGGCTTGCGCGGTATGGGCGGCGGGCAGGTTGCCCAGCTGCGCCTCGTTGCGTGCCAGCAGCACCCAGCCTTCAAGCTCTTCGGGGCGCTCGACGACCGCTTCCCGCAGCTTCTCGATCAACTCGGCATATTGCGGGTCGATCTCTGGCGTCGGGCTGGGCGGGATGTTTGCCTCGTATTCGGCCTGGCTCGGGCGGTCCCGGCGCGCCTGCTCGGCGTCGGCCAGGCGTTTGGAGAGCGGCTGGTCGCCATAGCCCGGCGCGCCAATCGCCTCGTAGATCAGGAAGGCGCCACCGATCACGGCAACTCCGCCAAGCGCAGCAACGCCGAAGCTCAGCGCTCTCGGCGCCACACGGGTCTCTGCCCCGCCCGCCTTGTCCGCCTCGAGGATACGTCGCTTGATCTCGGTGCGCAGCCGCTCCGCTTCGTCCTCGGCAACGACACCGCGCGCCAGATCCTTCTCCACCGCTTTGAGCTGGTCGCGATAGACCGGCAGATCGAGAGCGTCCGGCCCCTCCGAATCCACACGCGGTCGCAGCAGCGTCCAGCCGATCCACAGCGCGGAAATCAGAGCGAAAGCCCCAGAGACTATCCAGAATGTCATAAGCCCTCCCGGCGGCCAGCCATGGGTTGGTCGATTTTTAAGCGTCGGATTACACCTCTATCCGTATCCTTGGGCAGGGCAAAGCCCTTCCCGCGATCCAGCTGGCCCCGGGGCCGATCACAAGGTCGTTTCCCGCACGCAAGATGCCGCAGGCGGGCGGATGTGCTTTCTGAATCGATCCCAAAAAGATTACCGTGCCCGGGGTGCCGCAAGGCGCCCGCCGCTGCCCAGGACGAGGACCGCCCATGCGCCGTTATTCCGCCTTTGCCATCGCCCGCGAAGCCTTCCGCCACCATGCCGGCTGGGAGCGCGCCTGGCGCTCGCCGGAGCCGAAAAAGAAGTACAAGGTGATCGTGATCGGCGCCGGCGGCCACGGGCTCGCCACCGCCTATTACCTTGGAAAGAATTACGGAATCCGCGACATCGCGGTGCTGGAAAAGGGCTGGCTCGGCGGCGGCAACACGGGGCGGAACACGACCATCATCCGTTCGAATTACCTGCAGGACCCCTCCGCCGCGATCTACGAGAAATCGCGCAGCCTCTACGAGACCTTCAGTCAGGATCTCAACTACAACGCCATGTTCAGCCCCCGCGGCGTGATGATGCTGGCGCAGACCCAGCACGAGATACGTGGCTATCAGCGCACCGCACACGCGAATGTGTTGCAAGGCGTGGAGACGGAGTTCATCACGCCCGCCCGCGTCAAGGAGATTGTCCCGATCATCAATCTCGACGGCCCGCGCTACCCCGTCCTCGGCGCGCTCTGGCAGCCGCGCGCGGGCTCGGCGCGCCATGACGCGATCGCCTGGGGCTATGCGCGGGCCTGTTCCGCGATGGGGATGGACATCATCCAGAAATGCGAAGTGACCGGCGTGCGCTCCGAAAAGGGCGTGGTTTCGGGCGTCTCGACCAACAAGGGCGATATCGATTGTGACAAGCTCGCCATCGTCGTGGCGGGGCATTCGGGGCAACTCGCGGACATGGCCGGCTTCCGCCTGCCCATCGAGTCGGTGGCGCTTCAGGCGCTGGTCTCGGAGCCGATCAAGCCCTGCATGGATTGCGTGGTCATGGCCAACACGGTGCATGGCTATATGAGCCAGTCGGACAAGGGCGAGATGGTGATCGGCGGCGGCGCGGATGGTTACAATAACTACACCCAGCGCGGCTCCTTCCACCATATCGAGGAGACGGTGCGCGCCCTGGTCGAGACCTTCCCGATGATCTCGCGTCTGAAGATGATGCGGATGTGGGGCGGAATCGTCGACATGACGGGCGACCGTTCGCCGGTGATCTCCAGGACCCCGCTCGGCAATTGCTTCATCAATGCCGGCTGGGGCACGGGCGGGTTCAAGTCCATCCCCGGCTCCGGCTGGGCGATGGCGGAGCTGGTCGCCAAGGGCGAGCCGGGGCCACTGGCCGCCGAATTCGGCCTGGACCGCTTCCGCGAAGGCCGGTTCATCGACGAGAGCGTTGCCGCGGGAGTGGCGCATTGAGGATGGTCGCTATCCCAAAAGCTTGCGCTGTTCCTGCCGTAGTTCAGTATGGGCACGCCCTATCGGCTTGCCGGCCCGGGCGACCAGCCCGGGCCACGCCCGACCTCTCCCCAGGGAGGGCGTTTTGCAACCTAGCAAAACGGGCCAACGTCACAGTGGGTTGCACCATAAATTGCCAACCACCAGCGGCGCGAACGCCCTCCCGAGGTCGAACGCATCCCGGTCTGGTCGCCCTCCACGCTTTCCGGGGAGGCCGCTTGGATGGCCTATTCTGAACAGCTCGCCGAAACCATGCGCGCCGACCTCGGGATCGAGCCCGGCCTCTCGGAGAAGAAGATGTTCGGAGGGCTCTGTTTCCTGCTGAACGGCAACATGGTCTGCGGCGTCCTGAAGGACGGCGCCATGTTCCGGGTCGGCAAGGAGCGCGAGGCGGCGGCGCTGGAGCTTGGCGCCGAGCCGCTCTCCTTCACCGGACGAAAAATGGGCGGGATGGTCGAGATCGACGACGGCGCCTTCACCGATGACACGCTGCGACGCGCCCTCGTGGAGCTGTCCCTGTTCAATGCTGCCAGCCTGCCGCCAAAAGGATGAAGACATGCTGATCCTCCACTGCCCCTGTTGCGGCATCGATTGCGACGAAACCGAGCTGGCCCCCGGCGGCGAGGCGCATCTCAAGCGCCACGGCCCCGGCGCCTCGGACGCGGAATTCGAAGCCTATCTCTTCGAGCGCGCGAACCCGAAAGGTGTGCATTTCGAGCGCTGGCGCCACGCCAATGGCTGCGGCAAGTGGTTCCTCGCCGCCCGCTCGACCACGACGCTGGAAGTCTTCGGCACCTATGAAGCACAAACCACCGAGCCGCCCGCCGAGATCGTCGAGAAGATCCGCGCGCGCATTCCGGGATGGGAGGGACGTCCATGAGCAAACGCCTTGAACAGGGCGGCCGCCTGATCGACCGCGCCAAGCCCCTCGGCTTCGTCTTCGACAGCAACAGGCTCGAAGGCTACGCGGGCGACACGCTCGCCTCGGCGCTGCTCGGCGCCGGCACGACGCTGGTCAACCGCTCCTACAAATACCACCGCCCGCGCGGCATCGTCGCCAGCGGAGCGGAAGAGCCCAATGCCCTTGTCGGCCTCGGCCAGGGCGCTCGGTTCGAACCCGACCAGCGCGCCACCACCACCGAGCTCTTCGACGGCCTCACAGCGATGCCGCAAAACGCCTGGCCCTCGCTCGGATTCGACGCGATGGCGGTGAATGGCTGGATGTCCGCCTTCATGCCGGCGGGCTTCTACTACAAGACCTTCCTGTGGCCGCGCGCCTTCTGGAAACACGTCTACGAGCCGGTCATCCGCAGCGCCGCCGCCTCCGGCCGCCCGCCGCAGGAGCCGGATGCCGACAGGTACGAGCATTTCCACGCCTTCGTGGACGTGCTCATCCTCGGCGGCGGTATCGCCGGCCTCCAAGCCGCCCTGACCGCCGGCCAGTCCGGCGCCCGCGTGCTGCTTCTGGAACAGACCCCGCATTGGGGCGGGCGCGCGCCAGTCGATGGCTACGAGATCGATGGCAAGCCGGCCGAGCGCTGGATTGCCGAGACCCTGGCCACCCTTGAGGCGATGGAAAACGTCACCCTGCGCACCCGCACCATGGGGGCCGGTGTCTTCGATCATGGCTATGCGCTCGGATATGAGCGTGTCTCCGACCACATGCCGGGCGATGGCGCGATCCGGCACCGGCTCTGGAAGATCCGCGCCAAGCAGATCGTCACCGCCACTGGCGCCATCGAGCGCCCGCTGAGCTTTGCCGGCAATGACGTGCCCGGCGTGATGCTCGCCTCCGCAATGCGCGACTACGTCGTGAATTACGGCGTTGCCCCCGGCGAGAAGGTCGTCGTGGTCACCAACAACGACGACGCCTATCGCACCGTGCTCGCGCTGATCGATGCCGGGCTGGAAGTGCCCATCGTCGTCGATGCCCGCGATCGCAATGACGGCCCGCTGGCCCGCGAAGCCATGCGGCGCGGCGTTGCGGTCGAATGCGGCGCGGCGATCATGAAAGTGAAGGGCAAGAAGCGGGTCGAAGGCGTCATGCTCTGCCGCGCCAATGGCACGGGGGGCGCCGGCGCGCCGGTCAAATGCGACGCGGTCGCCATGTCCGGCGGCTGGTCCCCCGTGGTCCATCTCTGGTCCCATTGCGGCGGCAAGCTCACCTGGTCCGACGAGAACGCGCATTTCTATCCCGATCCGTCGCGCGCGCCGACCGGTGCAGACGGCAAACCCTTTGTCACCACGGCGGGCGCTGCTTCGGGCGCAATGGGCACGGGGTCCGTACTCACGGACGCGGCCAGCAATGCGGCGGAAGCCTGCGGCGCGGCGGGCTATGCCGTAACGGCAAGCGCGGCGCAGGCGGTGGATGCCGAGGAAGTGCCGATGAAGCCGGTCTGGGTAATGCCGGAACAGGCGCTGCCCGAACTGCGCGCGAAGATGTTCCTCGACTTCCAGAACGACGTGAAGGTCGCGGACATCCAGCTCGCCGCCAAGGAAGGCTATGAAAGCGTCGAGCTGACCAAGCGCTACACCACGCTCGGCATGGCCAATGACCAGGGCAAGCTCTCCAATATCAACGGCCTGGCCATCCTCGCCGACAGCCTGAACGCCGAGATCCCGCAGGTCGGCACCACGACCTTCCGCCCGCCCTACCAGCCGATCTCCTTCGGCTCCATCGCCGGCGAGGCGCGCGGGGCGACCTTCCAGCCGCTGCGCCGCACGCCGATGCACGAGTGGCACGAAAGGAACGGCGCCTATTGGGAGCCGGTCGGCCATTGGCGCCGCCCCTATTGCTACCCCAAGCAAGGCGAGAGCCATGACGAGGCGGTCGCGCGCGAAGTGCTCGCGACCCGCAACTCGCTGGGCCTGCTGGACGCCTCCACGCTCGGCAAGATCATCGTCAAGGGACCAGATGCCGGCCGCTTCGTGGACATGCTCTACACAAACAAGATGTCGACTCTGAAACCAGGCAAGTGTCGCTACGGGCTGATGTGCAACGAGAACGGCTTTCTTTCCGATGACGGCGTGGTGGCGCGGATCGACGCGGAGACCTTCCTCTGCCACACAACCTCCGGGGGCGCAGACCGCATTCATGGCTGGATGGAAGACTGGCTGCAATGCGAGTGGTGGGACTGGAAGGTCTATGTCGCCAATGTCACCGAGCAATCGGGCCAGATCGCCGTGGTCGGCCCCAATGCGCGCAGGCTGCTGGAGAAGCTCGGCGGCATGGATGTCTCGAAAGAGGCGCTGCCCTTCATGGGCTGGGCCGAAGGCGAGCTGGACGGCATCAAGGCGCGGATCTATCGCATCTCCTTCTCCGGCGAGCTGTCCTACGAGATCGCCGTACCGGCGGGCGAGGCGATGGCGCTTTGGAGCAAGCTGCTGTCTGCTGGGCGCGAATGGTCGATCACGCCCTATGGCACCGAGGCGCTGCATATCATGCGGGCTGAGAAGGGTTTCATCATGATCGGCGACGAGACGGATGGGACGGTCATCCCGCAGGATCTCGGCCTCGGCTGGGCGATCTCGAAGAAGAAGGACGACTATCTCGGCAAGCGGGCGCAGGAGCGCACGCATATGGTCAGCCCGGACCGCTGGAAGCTCGTGGGGCTGGAGACGCTGGACGGCTCGGTTCTTCCCGATGGCGCCTATGCCGTCGGTGAGGGCAACAATGCCAACGGCCAGCGCAACACGGTCGGGCGGGTGACCTCGACCTATCTGTCCCCGACGCTTGGCAAGGGGATTGCCATGGGGCTTGTCCATCACGGGCCGGACCGGATGGGCGAGGTGCTTCGCTTCGTGGCCACCGATGAGAGCGTGGTTGAGGCGAGAATCGTCAGCCCGGTCTTCTTTGACCCGGAAGGGGAGAAACAGGATGTCTGAAGCCGTCACGGCCCTTGGCGGGGCAAGCAGCGCGGGTCCGGTGGCCCAGGTCGAAGAACGCACGATCCAGGGAATGGTGACGCTGCGAGGCACGCTTTCGGAGCTGGCCCCGGCAGTGGAAGCTGTCACGGGCTGCGCGATGTCCGGCACACGCGGGATCGAGCATGCGGGTGACGCGGCGGTTGGCTGGATGTCTCCGGACGAGCTGCTGCTGCTGGTGCCCTACGCCCAGACGGGCGAGATCGTCGCCGCGCTTGAGGAGAAACTGGCCGGCGTGCATCACCTCGCGGTCGACGTCTCCGATGCGCGCGCCAGTTTCCGCCTCGAAGGCCCTGGCGCGCGCGAGGTGCTGGCCCGGCTCTGCCCGGTGGACCTGTCGCCGGCCGCCTTCGGACCCGGAGACCTGCGCCGCACCCGGCTGGCGCAGGTTCCGGCGGCATTCTGGATAGACGAGGCCGGCGCGTTCACGCTTGTCTGCTTCCGATCGGTGGCGCGCTATGCCTTTGATTGCCTGGCCGAAGCGGCGTCCGGCGAGGCCGTGGGGTTCCTGGCTTGAGACGGTTTTGAACAGGTTGCGGACGTCGGGCCGTGGCATTGATGGGCACCGAGCAGGGGCCTAGGCCGGCCTTGCCGGAGCCGTGTCTGTCCCGGCGGATCGCTTGCCACCTGCATGCGCCGACACACCAAGGGCAGGCGCAGACGCGGCGACTCTCCGTCCTGTGCGAAACCAGGCGTCTTGTTCGATCCCTCCAAAATAGAAAAGCGGCGACACCGGGAGGAGGGTGTCGCCGCTTTTGTCTGCTGGCCTCAAGAGGGAGGAGAAGGGCCGCAGAATTCGGTTGGGTCAGACCGTGCGGGCCGCCTCGCGGGCAAGCTCGGGGAACATTGCGCGGCTCAGGCCGAGATCACGCAGGTCGCGCTCGTCCAGTGCTTTCAGTTCGCTCATGGTCTGGTGGTAGGCCGCAACTTGACGCAGCTTGGTCCGCAGGCCCTCGACCATGCCGACGAGTCCGGAAGCCTGGAGGCCGGTTTCAACGCGGTTGGTGGTGGCAGCGATTTCCATTTTCATCTTCCTTCGGATTGCTCAGGGCCATCCCGAGCCGGGTTTCGAAGCGCTTCGTCGTAAGCTGTTAGCGCTCTCGTTGGGCTATAACTTATGGGTTTTCGCGCCGCCTACAATTCCGAGAATGGTCAAACCGGCTATGCGTTTTTTGCTCCGAGCTATGCTGTTAGCGTTAATTGGATATTCATCTCGCGGCGCATCGCCGACGCGAGACAGGAACTCCAATTCCGAGAGCAGATACAAAAATGGCGGCGACACCAGGGAGGAGGAAGGTGTCGCCGCCGATAAGACAGAATACCCAGGGAGGAGGTGGGGCATCCTGATCTGGAACCGCGCCATTCAGCGCGTGCCGGAAGATCCGGCGAAGAAGGTGCGGCGACATCAGGGAGGAGGTTGATGTCGCCGCGTAACCGAAAGACCCAGGGAGGAGGACGGATCTTCGGAACTCTGTGTTTCTGCACCGCGAGGCGCGTGCCGGGCTGGCCGGCGGAATTAGGGTGCGGCGACACCAGGGAGGAGGTTGGTGTCGCCGCGAAACCGAAAGACCCAGGGAGGAGGACGGATCTTCGGAACTGTGTGTCGCTGCGCCTTCGTGGCGCGCCGGGTCAACCGGCCGTGTAAGTTGCGGGGACACCAGGGAGGAGGGTGCCGCCGCCGAAACCGTGACCCAGGGAGGAGGAGGGGCCGTCTGGCTTCGTATCTCTGCCCTATCGGGCGGTATCTTGTGGCGGCAGCCTCAGGGAGGAGGAGGAGGCTGCCGCCGTATCAGAGAACCCAGGGAGGAGGACGGGTTTCTGAAACTCTATTTCCTATGCCGCGTGTGCGGCCTGTTGTGCCACTGGCCGGATCATCTCCCGGCTGAGGCCCAGTTCGCGAAGCTCGCCATCGGTCAGGGCCGACAACTCGTTCAGTGCCCGGTGATAGGTCCGGCTGCGATCGAGGCGAGCGCGGGCGCCGCGAAAAGCGGCGGTCATCCAGCTCGCGGAGCGGTTGTCTTCAGCTTTCTGAGTCATGGCCGTCTCCTTTCTCATCTGTGCCCGGATCATCCCGGCGTCGTTTACCATCTTACCCGAGGCGAGGTTTATATCTCGTTAGCGCCTGACTTGGTTTGTGTTAGCGCCCTCGGTGATAATCAAAATAAGGATGAGGTCGGTTTTCGCAATCGCCCCCGGCCTCAATGCCGCTATGCAGCATTTGCATACGTTCTGCTGACCTTTTGCAGGGCGAGTTGCTACATTTTTATGCGGCACCGGAACCCCACTTGCGCTCGGAGCGTCGCGCGATAGGTGTGGGGGCACGGAATTCCGGAAGGTAGGTAGGAAAATGGCGGTGACGCGGGAAGAAGTTGTCAAGGCGCTCGGGGCAGTGAATTTGCCGGATGGTGGCGATCTTGTCTCACGCGACCTTGTGCGAGCGGTAAATGTCGATTCGTCCGGACGGGTCAGTTTCGTGATCGAGGCCGAGTCGGCTGACGCCGCGCGGTCGTTGGAGCCGGTTCGGCAGGCCGCTGAGGGTGTCGTCGCGCGGCTTGAAGGCGTTTCCGGCGCCTCGGCGGTGCTCACGGCGCATTCTGCCGCGAAGCCCGGGACTGCGGCGCCGGCAGGTGCGCCGCCGAACCTGAAGGTGGGGCGCCATCCCACTGCCCAGCCGTCGGGGCCGCAGACCGTGCCCGGGATCGGACGCATCCTTCTTGTTGGGTCCGGCAAGGGCGGGGTCGGAAAATCGACTGTTTCGGCCAATCTCGCCGTTGCGCTGGCGCAGCAGGGGCGGCGGGTCGGATTGCTCGACGCCGATATATATGGCCCGTCCCAGCCGCGCATGATGGGCACAACCAAGCGTCCGGCCTCTCCGGACGGCAAGGTGATCGAGCCGCTGTACGCGCATGGCGTTACTCTGATGTCCATGGGCTCTCTGCTCAAGGAGGCCGAGGCCGTGATCTGGCGCGGGCCGATGCTGATGGGGGCGCTGCAGCAGATGCTTGGCGATGTCGCCTGGGGCGAACTGGACGTGTTGATCATCGACCTGCCGCCGGGGACGGGCGATGTGCAGCTCACGCTTGGACAGAAATACCGGACCACAGGCGCGATCGTGGTCTCGACGCCGCAGGATGTGGCGCTGCTCGATGCGCGTCGGGCCATCGACATGTTCTCCAAGCTGAACGTGCCGCTGCTCGGGCTGATCGAGAACATGTCTACTTATATATGTCCCAATTGCGGGCATGAGGCGCATCTCTTCGGTCATGGCGGCGTGGCGGCCGAAGCGCAAAAGCTGGATGTGCCATTCCTCGGGGCGCTGCCGCTGGAGCTTGAGACCCGGCTTGCGGGCGATTCCGGCCGACCGGTCGCGCTGGAAGACGGATCCGCGGCCGAGGCCTATGCGGCGCTGGCCGCGCGGCTTGTCGGCGGCGGTATGGCCTGACGCATTTCTGAAAATAGTCCCGGGCGCTTCGACGCCCGGGACGCGCTCCGGGCTGTAGCGGCCTGTCGAGCCTGGTGGCGGCTGTCACTGCTTCGATCATCATGGGAAATCGTGACACTCCGCTGTTTCCGGACTGCGGCAATCCGAATCGGACTCGCGCTCCAGCCTTGATTCGTATGGGAATTCATGGTCCATCGGCCCCCGGAGAGCTGTTTTGGGGCCGTTTGGACGACACGGATGACCTTCTTTGAATTTTTTTCGTTAATGCGTGGCTGTCCATATCTGGTGTCACATTTTTCTCGTTCCGCTAATTATTGCGGAGAAGGCGGTCTCGATGCCCCGTCAAGCAACAGTGTGGAGGCAACGTTGGGCTGAAGTGGGATAATGTGGTGTTGATTTCCATGTAGTGGTCATGCATAAAGATCCCACACGATGAGGACGGGCTTACAAGGGGCAACAAAGACCCCGGAACTTCCCAAAGTCAGGTTTCATACAGGCACCCGCATTCATCGAAACGACAAGAGATCCGACGCGTGAGCGAGCAGACATCCCCCCAGGTGGCACGCGCGATCGGACATACCCAGTAATGGGACGAGGGCGGCGGATCAGACAGTGGCAGCAGTCTGATCCGCCGTTTTCATTCCAGGGGACGAAAAACGGACGAGGCAGCAAGGAGCGCTCAAAGTGGCGCGAGTGTTCAGAGGTCAGGGCCGCCACAAGGTGGATGGAAAGGGCAGGGTCTCCGTCCCGGCCAATTTCCGCCGTGTGCTTGAAGCCTCCGACCCGGACTGGACCGATGGCCTGCAGCCCAACCTGGTGATCCATTACGGCACCGCCAAACGCTTCGGATACCTTGAATGCTACACGATGGAGGCGATCGACGAGGTCGATGCCAAGATCGGCGCGCTCAAGCGCGGCACGAAAGACCGCCGCATGATGGAAGCCTATTTCAGCGCCCAGACACATCCTGTCGTGGTCGACGACAATGGACGCATGCTGATTCCGAACTGGATTCGCGAGAAGATCGGCCTTGAGGGCGATGCGCTTTTTGTCGCCGCCCATGACACTTTCCACATCTGGAACCCCGAGACCTACGAGGGCGAGGTCGAGCCGCAGACCGAGGCGCAGCTTGACGAGCTTCCCGAAGATATGGACCCGCTGGTCCTGCTGGATGGTGGGGGGGTCTGAGCCATGGCCGCCTCTCGTCCTCCAGAAAGCGTAGCCCCTCATATTTCCGTTCTGATCGATCCGCTGATCAAGGCTGTTTCGCCTCTGTCCGGCCTCTGGCTGGACGGGACATTCGGCGCGGGCGGTTACACGCGCCGACTGCTGGAGGCCGGCGCCGACACCGTGATCGGGGTGGACCGCGATCCTACGGCGCTGGAACTCGCCGCTCCGCTCAAGGACGAATTCGGCGACCGGCTTCGTCTCGTGCAGGGGCGCTTTTCCGAGATGGACCTGCATGCGGGCGAGCCGCTCGACGGTGTCGTGCTCGATCTCGGTGTCTCCTCGATGCAGCTCGACCAGGCGGAGCGCGGCTTTTCCTTCCTGCGCGAAGGCCCGCTCGACATGCGCATGGAGGCTGGCGGTCCGTCTGCGGCGGATCTCGTCAACACGGCGAGCGAGTCCGAACTGGCGGACATCCTCTATCACTATGGTGAAGAGCGTGCCTCGCGCCGCATCGCCCGCACGCTCATCGCCGTGCGCCCCTTCGAGAACACGCTGCAACTGGCCGAGGCTGTCGCCTCCTGCTTGCCGCGCCCGCGCCCGGGCCAGATCCACCCCGCGACCCGCGCCTTCCAGGCCATCCGCATCGCGGTCAATGACGAATTCGGGGAGCTGATCGTCGGGCTGGAGGCCGCTGAGCGCGCGCTGAAGCCGGGCGGCAAGCTGGCCGTTGTCACCTTCCATTCGCTGGAGGACCGCGTCGTCAAACGCTTCCTTCAGGCCCGCTCCGGCAGCAAGCCCCAGGCCAATCGCTATGCGCCCGAGGTCGAGGAACAGATCGCGCAATTCCGTCTGCTCTCCCGCAAGCCTATCGGCCCCTCGGACGAGGAGATCGCCGCCAACCCGCGCGCCCGCTCCGCCAAGCTGCGCCTCGCGGAACGCACGGGCGCCCCAATTACCCCGCTCGACAGAACTTCCATGGGCCTCCCTGGCCCGAAAGACTGGTGGAAGGAAACGCCGTGAAGACATTTCTTTATCTCTGCGCCGCGCTTGGCGTGATGGGGCTCGCTTTCTGGGCCTATCAGGAGAATTACCAGACCCAGGCCGCGCTGAAGCAATCCGCCAAGGTCAAGCGCGAGATTGGCGAGTTGCGCCAGAGCCTCGCCATTCTCAATGCCGAATGGGCCTATCTGAACCGCCCCGAGCGGCTCGCTGAACTGGCCGAGATCAATTTCGATCGACTGGGTCTGTTACCGCTGGAACCGGAGCAGTTCGGCGCGGTCGAGCAGGTGGCTTTCCCGCCGCCGCCCGTGCTGCCGATCACCGATCCCATCGAAGTCCGTGGCCAGCTTGACGGGGAGGGACAATTCCCGTGACCGAGATGAAAGAAACGCCCCGCACCCCGCTCCGCCCTATCGCCAGCGTCCTCTCGGCGCGCGAAAAAGGCGAGAATCCCGATGTCATCGAGCGCGAGAACCTGCGCAAGCGCCATGAGGGCGACCGCGATCGGACGCGCCGTTGCGCCGAAGGTCGGCTGCTCGTGCTCGCGCTCTTCTTCTTCTGCGCCTTCGCTGTGATCGGGACGCGGATGGGCACACTGGCCGCCTCCGAGGCGACAGAGCCCCGCGCCGCCGCGACCGGAACGGCGATCATCGCCTCGCGCGCCAATATCGTTGACCGTAACGGGCGGATCTTGGCCACCAATCTCTCGACCCATTCGCTCTATGCCCAGACCCGAGACATGGTCGAGCCGAACCGTGCGGCCGAGGAGCTGGCGCTGATCTTCCCCGATCTGGATCCGGAGACGCTCAAGAAGGACTTCACCGGCGACCGCAAATTCCTCTGGGTGAAGAAGAAACTCAGCCCCGAGCAAATGCAGGCCGTTCACGATATCGGCGAGCCGGGCCTCCTCTTCGGCCCGCGCGAAATGCGTCTTTACCCCAACGGCAAGCTCGCCGCTCACGTGCTCGGCGGCGCCAGCTTCGGCCGTGAGGGTGTGCATTCGGCCGAAGTGGTCGGGGTGGCCGGGGTCGAAAAGGCGTTCGATGCCTGGCTTCGAGATCCGGTCAACAATGGCGCACCGCTTCAGCTCTCGCTCGACCTGACGGTGCAAGCCGCCGCCCGGGAAGTGTTGCAGGGCGGTATGCACCTGCTCAATGCCAAGGGTGCGAGCTCCGTGATGATGGATGTCGAGACCGGCGAGATCCTGTCGCTTGTCTCGTTGCCCGACTTCGATCCGAACGATCGCCCCCGTCCGCTGGCCACCGGCGATGCCGGTGACAGCCCGCTCTTCAATCGCGCGGTGCAGGGTGTCTATGAGCTTGGCTCCGTCTTCAAGATCTTCACCGCCGCGCAGGCCATCGATCTTGGTCTCGTCAATGCACATACCATGATCGAAGCCCATGCGCCGATGCGGTGGGGCAAGTTCAAGATCAAGGAGTTCAAGGGCAAGTCCTACGGCACGATCACGGTGGAGGATGTCATCGTCAAAAGCTCCAATGTCGGCACGGCCAAGATGGCACTGGCCATCGGAGCCGAACGGCAACGGGAGTTCCTCGGGTCGATGGGCTTTCTCGAGCCGACCGAGCTGGAAATGGTCGAGGCGCCGACCGGCAAGCCGCTTCTGCCGGCCAAGTGGTCCGAGATCTCGACAATTACGATCTCTTATGGGCACGGGCTGAGTTCCTCGCCCGTACATCTCGCCGCTGGCTACGCTTCGCTGCTCAATGGCGGCACCCGGGTGCGCCCGACGCTGCTGCGCCAGGACAGCCCGCAGACGGGCGAGCGCATCGTTTCCGAGGGCGCCTCCAAAGCCGCGCGCACCATGTTGCGCCAGGTTGTCAAGCGCGGCACGGCGAGCTTCGGCGAAGTGCCGGGCTATGCGGTCGGCGGCAAGACGGGCACGGCGGACAAGCCGAAGCCGAAGGGCGGCTATTACAAGGACAAGGTCATCGCCACCTTCGCCTCCGTCTTCCCCGCTCATGACCCCAAATATGTGCTGATCGTGACCTTTGACGAGCCGGTCGAGACCTCCGGCACCCAGCCGCGCCGCACCGCCGGCTGGACCGCCGTGCCGGTCGCCGCGGAAATGATCCGCCGCACTGCGCCACTTCTCGGTCTGCGTCCCGGTCCGGAGCCGGGCGAAGAGCCGCAGGTCGTCAAGGCTTCGCACCAGCAATAGTACCGGTAGACCCCGTGGCCAAAAGCGACCAAAAGGGGCGGCAGAATTTGCGCGTCCCATGGGCGCGTCAGAACGAAGGGGGCAGGCATGAGTGAGATCGCCACGAAATCGCTGGCCGAGCTTGGGCTGACCGCCCAGGGCGGGGCCGAAGCGCGGATCACCGGGCTTGCGGTGGACAGTCGCCAGGTCGAGCCGGGCTTTCTCTTCGCTGCGCTGCCGGGGACCAAGGTCCATGGCGGCGAGTTCATCCAATACGCGCTGCGCATGGAGGCCGGGGCCATCCTGACCGATGCCGAGGGCGCGCGCATTGCACAGGCCGAGTTGGGCGCAAGCCCGACCGCGCTTGTCGTGGTCGAGGATCCCCGCGCGGCCCTGTCCGGCGCCTGCGCGCTCTGGTTCGCGGCGCAGCCGGAGGTGATGGTCGCCGTGACCGGCACCAACGGAAAGACCTCTGTGGCCAGCTTTACGAGACAGATCTGGGAGGCGCTCGGCTTCTCGGCGATCAATCTCGGCACGACCGGCGTCGAGGGCGCCTGGGAAGCGCCGCTCGCCCATACCACGCCGGAGCCGATCACGTTGCACAGCACGCTGGCCGGCGCTGTTGCCGAAGGCATCACCCATGCCGCGATGGAGGCCTCTTCGCACGGGTTGGCGCAGAAACGGCTCGACGGTGTGCACCTTGCGGCGGCCGGATTTACCAATCTCACCCAAGATCATCTCGACTATCACGATGATTTTGAAGACTATTTCTCCGCGAAGGCGGGGCTCTTCTCTCGTGTGCTCGACGATGACGGCGTCGCAGTGATCCAGACCGATGGCCCCTATGGCGCCCGGATGGCAGAGGTCGCCGAGTCCGCGGGCCAGGAAGTGATCCGCACCGGGCGCGGCGAGGACACCCATTTGCGTCTGCTCGGATTGCGGTTCGACAATACCGGGCAGGATCTCCGATTCTCCTGGAACGGCTTGCCGCATCAGACACGGTTGAAACTGATTGGCGGCTTCCAGTCCGAGAACGTGCTCGTCGCCGCGGGCCTCGCGATCGCTGCCGGGTGCGAGCCGCAGGAGGTCTTCGACGCCCTGCCGCAGCTCACCGGCGTGCGCGGTCGCATGCAACTTGCCGCCACACGGGACAATGGCGCGCCGGTCTTCGTCGATTACGCCCATACGCCCGACGCATTGGCCACCGCGCTCAAGGCGCTGCGCCCGCATGTCATGGGCCGGCTTGTCTGTGTCTTCGGCGCGGGCGGCGATCGGGACATGTCCAAGCGCGTGTTGATGGGCGAAGCGGTGGCCGAGCAGGCAGATCTCGGCATCGTTACGGACGACAATCCCCGCTCCGAGGACCCGGCGGCCATCCGCGCCATGGTCAAGGCCGGCTGCCCCGAGGCGACCGAAGTGGGCGACCGCGCCGAGGCGATCCTGCGCGGCGTGGATGCGCTCGGGCCGGGCGACGCGCTGCTGATCGCCGGCAAGGGGCACGAGACGGGGCAGACTGTGGGGGATGTGGTCTATCCTTTTGACGACGTTGAACAGGCCTCGGTTGCCGTGGCCGCGCTGGACGGACATCTGACATGAGCGATATTCTCTGGACCTCCGAAGACGCAGCCGCCGCCACCGGGGGCCGCGCGCCCACGCCCTGGCAGGCGAGCTCCGTCTCCATCGACACCCGCACGCTCGAACCCGGCGCACTCTTTGTGGCGCTCAAGGATGTGCGCGATGGCCATGACTTCGTGGCCCAGGCGCTGGAGGCGGGTGCCGCCGCCGCGCTGGTCGATCGCGTGCCGGAGGGCGTGTCGGAGGATGCGCCGCTGCTGATCGTAGAAGATGTTCTCGAGGGGCTGGAAGCGCTTGGCGTTGCCGCCCGGGCACGGACGAAGGCGAAGGTGATTGGTATCACCGGCTCCGTTGGCAAGACGTCGACCAAGGAGATGCTGCGCGCGATCCTCAGCCGCCAAGGCAAGACCCATGCCGCCGAGAAGAGCTACAACAACCACTGGGGCGTTCCGCTCACGCTCGCCCGCATGCCGGCCGATGCCGACTATGCGGTGATCGAGATCGGCATGAACCATCCCGGCGAGATCGCCCCGCTGGCGAAGCTCGCGGATCTCGATGCTGCCATGGTCACCATCGTCGCCCCGGCCCATCTCGAAGCCTTCGAAAATGTCGAGGGGATCGCCCGCGAGAAGGCCACGATCCTCGAGGGGCTCCGTCCCGGCGGCCCGGCCATCCTGAATGCCGACCTTGACACGAGCCCTCTTCTCTTCGATGCCGCCCGCGCCAAGGGCGCCGATATCATGGGCTTCGGCGAAAAAGGCATCGATGCCGAACTGATCCATGTGCTCCAGCAGGACGGCCAGACCATGGTCCAGGCGCGTATCTCCGGCCCGAACGGCGCGTCGCATCCGGTTGTGTTCAAGCTGCAAACCCCGGGACGGCATTTTGCGATGAACGGTCTGGGCGCGTTGGCGGCCGCGAGTGCGGTTGGGGCCGATCTTGCCATTGCGGCCCATGATCTCGGCCTCTGGCTGCCGTTCGAGGGGCGCGGTGCGCGCGAGACCATTCTGCTCGATCCGGTCGAGGAGGTCGGGTTCGATCTCATCGACGACAGCTACAATGCCAACCCGGCCTCTGTCGGCGCAGCACTGGACATGCTGGCCACGACAGCGCCCAAGGGCCGCCGCATCGCCATTCTTGGCGATATGCTGGAGCTGGGTGCAAGCGAGATTGAACTGCACGCGGCCCTGGCCGACCATCCCGCCATGGCGGGCATCGCGCAGGTCCATTGCGTCGGCCCCCGGTCCCGCGCGCTCTGGGAGGCGCTGCCCGCACGCCAGCAGGGCAGGTGGTGCGAGGAAAGCACCGAGATGGCCGCAAAATTTCATGAATGCGTCGCCCCCGGCGACATCGTGCTCGTCAAGGGCTCGCTGGGCATCCGTCTGGCGCGGGTCGTTGACGCCATCCGAAAACTGGGCCAATCGGAGCCCGGCAAATAAAAAGAGGCAGAGCAAATGCTCTATTGGCTGACGAATTTTTCCGATGGCGGCGACGTCTTCAACCTGTTCCGGTATATCACCTTCCGCACCGGCGCGGCGTTTTTCACGGCGCTGATCTTCGGCTTCCTGTTCGGTCGACCACTGATCGACCTGCTGCGCCGCAAGCAGGGCAAGGGCCAGCCGATCCGGGAAGACGGTCCGGAGGGGCATTTCGTCAAGGCCGGGACACCGACCATGGGCGGGGTGTTGATCCTCGGCGCGGTCGTCTTCTCGACGCTGCTCTGGGCGCGGCTCGACAATCCTTACGTCTGGATTGTCCTGATGGTGACGATTGGCTTCGGTGCCATCGGCTTCGCGGATGATTATGCCAAGGTCTCGAAGAACAACACGGCGGGTGTTCCCGGCCGGGTTCGCCTCGGCCTCGGCTTTGTGATTGCCGCCATTGCCAGCGGCATCGCCGCCTGGTTTCATCCGGCGGATCTGACCAACCAACTCGCCCTGCCGGTCTTCAAGGATGCCCTGATAAACATGGGCTTCCTTTTTATCCCCTTTGCCATGATCGTCATCGTGGGCGCAGCCAATGCGGTGAACCTCACAGACGGGCTGGACGGGCTGGCCATCATGCCAGTGATGATTGCCGCCGGCACGCTGGGCATCATCGCCTATTTCGTCGGCCGCTCGGACTTCACCGAATATCTTGGCCTGCACTACGTTCCCGGCACTGGTGAGTTGATCATCTTCGTGGCAGGGCTGATTGGCGGCGGGCTTGGCTTCCTGTGGTACAACGCGCCGCCTGCGGCCGTCTTCATGGGCGATACCGGCAGCCTCGCGCTTGGCGGCGCGCTCGGTGCCATCGCGGTTTCGACCAAACACGAGATCGTGCTGGCCATTGTCGGCGGTCTGTTCGTCGCTGAGGCGCTGTCGGTCATCATCCAGGTCGCTTATTTCAAGCGCACCGGGAAGAGGGTTTTCCTCATGGCTCCGATCCACCATCATTTCGAGAAGCGCGGCTGGGCAGAGCCGCAGATCGTTATCCGCTTCTGGATCATCTCGCTGATCCTTGGTCTGATCGGCCTTGCGACGCTGAAGATCCGCTGAGGCATCAGGCTCGGAGGGCAGGAAAATGGCCAAGGCCGCTCTGGTAACTGGTGGAAATCGTGGCATCGGGCGCGCCATCGCGGCGGGACTCGTTGCGAAAGGTTGCGGAGTCACCATTACAGCGCGCGGCCGGGCAGAAGGCGCCGAGGCGGCAGCCGCGCTTGGCTGCGATTGGGCGATGGCTGACCTGCTGCGCCCCGACACGCTGCGCCAGTTTGACGGCGCCAGGTTCGACATCCTCGTCAACAATGCTGGGATCCTGCCTCAAGGCTCGCTTTTGGAGAACCCGCAGGGCTATTTCGATGCCATGGCGGTGATGGTTGACGGACCCTTTCGTCTCACTCTCGCGCTTGCGCCCGGTATGGCCGCGCGGGGCTTCGGGCGCATCGTCAACCTCTCTTCCGGCTGGGGCGCCTTTTCTGAGGGCCTTGGCGGGCCGAACGCCTACGGCATCGCGAAGGCGGCGCTCAATGCACAGACCAAGGCGTTGGCCCGCGACCTGCCGGATTGTGTCAAGATCAATGCCATGTGCCCTGGCTGGGTGCGGACCCGCATGGGCGGCGAGGGCGCGCGCCTCAGTGTCGAGGAGGGGGCGGACACCGCGCTCTGGCTCGCGATGTTGCCTGAGAACGGCCCGACCGGCGGGTTCTTCCGTCGCCGCAAGGAAATCCCGTGGTAGCGGGCCTTGGCCTTTCCACCCGACTGCGCGCGCTTGCGCGCGCCACCGCCCGTCGAGCTCTGCTCGCGGGCAAGCCCTCGATAACGACAGGAGATACACGATGATACCGGTTCGCGGCGTCGAAGGACAGAAGATCGCCGTGCTCGGTCTGGGCCGGTCCGGCCTCGCCGCCGCACGCGCCATTGCAGCCGGTGGCGGTCACCCGCTCTGTTGGGACGACGGTGCCTCCGGGCGCGGGCGCGCCGAGGAAGAGGGGTTCGAGCTGCGTGATGTCTCCCGTCCGGGCGGGCTTGACGGTGTCAGCTTGCTCGTCACATCGCCCGGCATCCCGCATCTCTATCCGGCCCCTCACAAGGCAATCGCCGCAGCACTCGACGCCGGCGTGCCGGTCGACAATGACATCGGCCTCTTCTTCCGCTCTCTTGCCATTGGCGATTGGGATCGCTTCGACACCATCCCGAAGGTCATTGCCGTCACCGGCTCGAACGGGAAATCCACAACCTCGGCGCTCATCGCCCATTTGCTGGAAGCCGCAGGCCGATCTGTTCAGCTCGCTGGCAATATCGGCCGCGGCGTGCTCGATATCGACCCGCCCGAGGATGGCGGCGTCGTCGTGATCGAACTGAGCTCCTACCAGACGGATCTCGCCCGGTCGTTGACCCCGGATGTGGCCGTCTTCACCAATCTCTCGCCGGATCATCTCGACCGTCATGGCGGCTATGGCGGGTATTTCGCCGCCAAGCGTCGACTCTTTTCCGAAGGCGGTCCGGACCGGGCGGTGGTTGGTGTGGACGAGCCCGAGGGGCGCTTCCTCGCCGGGCAACTCACCGAAGGGGCCGCTGACGACAGGGTGATACGCGTTTCCTCTGGGCGCAAACTCTCCGGACCGGGCTGGAATGTCTTCGCACGGAAAGGGTTTCTGGCCGAGTACCGCAAGGGGCGGCAGGCGGCTTCGATTGACTTGCGTGGCGTGCGTGGCCTCCCCGGTGCGCATAACCACCAGAATGCTTGCGCGGCCTATGCGGTGCTGCGCTCCTTCGGAATCGCACCGCGCGTGATCGAGGCAGGGCTGGCGAGCTATCCTGGCTTGCCACATCGCAGTCAACATGTGGGCGAGAAGGGGGGCGTGGCCTTCGTCAACGATTCCAAGGCGACCAATGTCGACAGCGCGGTTCAGGCCTTGCAGGCCTTCCAAAATATCCGCTGGATCTGTGGAGGGTTGGAGAAGGACGGCGGGTTGGCGGCGCTCCATCCGTATCTTGGCAACGTAGCCAAGGCCTATGTGATCGGCCGCGAGGCGGAGCATTTCGCGCTCGGGCTGGGCGAAGGGGTCGACTGCGAGATCTGTGGCACGATGGAGGTGGCGGTCGCGCGGGCCGTCGCGGAGGCGCAACCGGGCGAGACGGTCCTGTTGGCACCGGCAGCCGCGAGTTTCGATCAGTATAACAGTTTCGAGACCCGCGGTGAGGACTTCATGCAACGGGTCAGGGCGATCCTGGAAGGGTAGGGCCGGCTGTTCGATTGCGCGCCTACGGCGCATTCTTCATGAGCCCTTCGGGCCGCAACTGCTTTTAGCTTTACCGCTGCCGATCACGTCGCGGCGATGGCTGTGGCGGTGGCATGGGCGCTGGACCAGGCCCATTGGAAATTGTAGCCGCCGAGCCAGCCGGTCACATCAACGCATTCGCCGATGAAGTAGAGGCCGGGGCATTTCCTGGCTTCCATGGTTCGGGACGAGAGTTCGTCCGTGTCGATGCCGCCGAGGGTAACTTCGGCTGTTCGGTAGCCTTCGCTGCCTGTGGGCGTGAGTTGCCAGTCGGTCAGATGACTGACGAGGTGCTGAAGGGCTTTGTCCGATTGGTCAGCGAGGTTGCCGGTGAGGCCGCTCTGCTCGGCAATGAGGGTGGCGAGGCGACTTGGAAGATGCTCCGAGAGGTGCCGGGAGAGGGACTTGCGGCCGTCGATCTGGCGGCGGGCGCGGAGGGTTTCATAGAAGTCGACATCGGGACGCAGGCGCATGGAGAGCGCATCGCCCTCGCGCCAGAAAGAGGAGATCTGCAGGATGGCGGGGCCGGAGAGACCGCGATGGGTGAAGAGCAGCGCTTCGCGGAACCCTGTGCCGTTGCAGGTGATCTCGGCGTCGCAGGACAGGCCCGCGAGGGATTTGAGATGTTCGAGGGTCGGACCGCCGAAGGTGAGCGGGACAAGCGCCGGGCGGGTCTCGGTCTGGTCGAGGCCGAAGCGCTCGGCGATGCGGTAGGCGAGCCCGGTGGCGCCCATCTTCGGGATCGACTTGCCACCCGTGGCGACGACAAGCGCGCGGCTCTCAACTTCGATGACCTTGCCATTCCGGGTCAACTGGCAGCGAAAACGGCCATCGGAATGGGAGATCTCGCCGATCTCGGTCTGCAGCCAGATCTCGGCGCCGGCCGTGCGGCATTCAGCCAAAAGCATCTCGATGATCTGTTTTGCGCTGTCATCGCAGAAGAGTTGCCCGAGGGTCTTCTCATGCCAGCCGATGCCGTGGCGCTGGACGAGATCGAGGAAATCCCACTGCGTGTAGCGGCTCAGCGCCGATTTGCAGAAATGCGGATTGGCGGAGAGGAAATTCTCCGGCCCGGCATGGAGATTGGTGAAATTGCAGCGCCCGCCGCCCGAAATCCGGATCTTCTCGCCCGGCGCTTTCGCGTGATCCACGACGAGGCAACGGCCGGGGCCTTGCGCGGCACAGAAGAGGCCGGCCGCGCCGGCGCCAAGGATCAAGGTGTCGATTTTCATGCCGGTCTCAGAGCATGCGCCGCGTTGGCCCGCAAGTCCCGGCCAGGAAATCCCGGCATTTACGTCATTTGGCTGGAAAAAAAGCCAGCGGGCGCGTAGACTGGCCGGTGAGACCCGGAAAACCGGGCAGATGAGGCAGTGTGGCGGATATTCCATGACAGAGATGGTCTATGGTACCGCGCCCATGCGCGCGGGGGAGCCTGTTCTCCCGCGGTGGTGGCGTACGGTCGACAAGTGGACGATGTCAGCAATCCTGATGCTCTTTGGCGTCGGGCTGCTGCTGGGGCTGGCTGCGTCGCCACCGCTGGCGGCGCGTAACGGGCTGGGATCGTTCCATTATGTCGAGCGACAGCTTTTCTTTGGCGGGCTGGCCATCGTCACGATGCTGCTGACCTCGATGATGTCGCCGGCACTGGTTCGACGCCTTGCGGTGCTTGGCTTCATTGCCGCCTTCATCTCGCTGGCGCTGCTGCCCTTCTTCGGGACCGATTTCGGCAAGGGGGCGGTGCGCTGGTACTCCTTCGGCTTTGCCTCGGTCCAACCCTCGGAGTTTCTCAAGCCGGTCTTCGTCGTCTTCGCGGGCTGGCTGATGGCGGCGAGCCAGGAGGTTGGCGGCCCCCCGGGCAAGTCTTTCTCCTTCCTGCTCGTGTGCACCATTGTCGGCCTGCTCGCCATGCAGCCCGATTTCGGGCAGGCGGCGCTGACGATGTTTGCCTGGGGCGTGATGTATTTCGTCGCCGGGGCACCGATCGTGCTGCTGCTCTGCATTGCAGGCGGCGTGGTCGGGTTCGGTTTCTTCGCCTATGGGGCGTCGGAGCATTTCGCCCGCCGGATCGACGGCTTTCTCAACCCGGAGATCGACCCGCGCACCCAGCTTGGCTATGCGACCAATGCAATTCAGGAGGGTGGCTTCTTCGGGGTCGGTGTCGGGGAGGGGCAGGTGAAATGGTCGCTGCCGGACGCGCATACCGATTTCATCATCGCCGTTGCGGCAGAGGAATACGGGCTCGTGCTCGTCCTGTTCATCATCCTGCTTTACACCGTAGTTGTCGTCCGCTCGCTCTTCCGCCTCATGCGCGAGCGTGACCCGTTCATCCGGCTCGCCGGGACCGGGCTGGTCTGCATGTTCGGTGTTCAGGCGATGATCAATATGGGCGTCGCGGTGCGTCTCTTGCCGGCAAAAGGAATGACGTTGCCCTTCGTGTCCTATGGCGGCTCTTCGCTGATCGCGGGGGGGATTGCAGTCGGCATGCTTCTGGCATTTACCCGGACCCGCCCGCAGGGCGAAATTGCGGACGTCTTCCAACGCAGGGGGCACTGATGGCCCAACCTCTGATCATCATCGCGGCTGGCGGCACGGGCGGGCACATGTTCCCCGCCCAGGCGCTGGCTGAAGCGCTGCTGTTGCGCGGCTGGCGTGTCCGGCTTTCGACCGATGCGCGTGGCGCGCGCTACGCGGGCGGCTTTCCCGATGCGGTTGAGATCGTCGAGGTCGGCTCGGCAACCTTCGCGCGCGGCGGGTTGCTTGCGAAGGCGCTGGTCCCGTTTCGCATCCTTGGTGGCGTCATCGGCGCAAGCTTTCGTATGCTGCGCGAGAAACCGGCCATTGTCGTCGGCTTCGGCGGTTATCCGACCATCCCCGCCATGTCCGCGGCCTGGCTTCTGCGTCTGCCGCGCATGATCCATGAGCAGAATGGCGTGCTTGGGCGGGTCAACGAGGTCTTCGTCAAACGGGTGAATGCGGTTGCCTGCGGGACATGGCCGACCAGCTTGCCCGACGGCGTCGAGGCTGTGCATACCGGCAACCCAGTGCGCAGCGCGGTCATGGAGCGGGCTGGCGCGGGGTATATCGCGCCGGGCGACTATCCGATGGAACTGCTTGTCATTGGCGGAAGCCAGGGCGCGCGGATCCTGTCCGATATCGTCCCGCCCGCCATTGCTGCCTTGCCGATGAACCTTTTGCAACATCTTCGCGTGTCCCATCAGGCGCGCGGGGAGGATGAGGAGCGGGTCGCAACCTATTACGCAGAGCACGCGATCTCAGCCGATGTGCAGCCGTTCTTCGTCGATGTTCCGCGCAGGATGTCCGAGGCGCAGCTTGTCATTTCCCGATCCGGAGCGTCCTCGGTCGCCGATATCGCGGTCATTGGCCGTCCCGCGATCCTGGTGCCTTATGCGGTTGCCGCCGGAGACCACCAGACGGCCAATGCGCGCGGTCTGGCCGAGGCGGAAGCCGCCGTCGTGATCCCGGAATCCCGGCTTGAAGTCGAGACACTTTCCGAGCAGATACGCGCGATCCTGGAAACCCCGAAAGCCGCGATGCAGATGGCCTTGAATGCCCTTACCCAGGGTCGGCCGGATGCCACGGAACGCCTTGTCGAGATGGTCGAAACCCTCTCCGGACATGCCGGCGACGCAGAGAAGAATTGACGGACGGAAGCAAGCCATGAACGCAGCAGTCACCAAACTCCCCACCGATGTCGGGCCGATCCATTTTGTCGGCATTGGCGGCATCGGCATGTCCGGCATCGCCGAGGTTCTGCTGAACCACGGTTATTCCGTCCAGGGGTCGGACCTGAAGCCGTCGAAGATCACCGAGCGACTTGAGCGCCTCGGCGCGAAGGTTTTCATAGGCCAGGTCGCCGAGAACCTCGAAGGGGCGGAGGTGGTCGTCATCTCTTCGGCGATCAAGCCGGGCAATCCCGAGCTTGACGGTGCGCGCCTGCGCGGGCTGCCGGTCGTGCGGCGCGCCGAGATGCTGGCCGAGTTGATGCGCCTGAAGTCGAACATCGCCATCGCCGGCACCCATGGCAAGACGACGACCACCACCATGGTCGCCACCCTTCTGGACGCTGGCGGCATCGACCCGACGGTGATCAATGGCGGCATCATCCACGCCTATGGCTCCAATGCGCGGGCCGGGCAGGGCGAATGGATGGTCGTCGAGGCCGACGAGAGCGACGGCACGTTCAACCGCCTTCCGGCCACCGTCGCGATCATCACCAATATCGACCCCGAGCATATGGAACATTGGGGCACGATCGAGAACCTGCGCGAAGGCTTCAAGACTTTCGTCGAGAATATCCCCTTCTACGGCGTTGCCATCTGCTGCACGGATCACCCCGAGGTACAGGCGCTTGTCGGCAGGATCTCCGATCGCCGCATCGTCACTTACGGGTTCAACGCCCAGGCCGATGTCCGCGCGGTCAACCTGCACTACAAAGCGGGCATCGCGCATTTCGATGTCGAGCTGAAAGGCGACGACATGGTCATCGAGGGCTGCACCCTGCCGATGCCGGGCGATCACAACGTCTCCAACGCCCTGTCTGCCATCGCCGTGGCCCGCCATCTCGGCATGAAGGCCGACGAAATCCGCGAAGCACTGGCCAATTTCGGCGGCGTTAACCGACGGTTTACCAAGGTAGGCGAAGTCAACGGTGTGACCATCATCGACGATTACGGCCATCACCCGGTCGAGATCGCGGCGGTGCTCAAGGCGGCGCGACAGGCCAGCGAGGGCCGCGTGATCGCCGTGCACCAACCGCATCGATACTCGCGGCTCGCGAGCCTCTTCGATGACTTCTGCGCCTGCTTCAACGAGGCGGACGTGGTTGGCATTGCCGAGGTCTTCGCCGCGGGCGAGGCGCCCATCGAGGGCGCGGACCGGGATGCGCTGGTCGCGGGTCTGATCCGCCACGGGCACCGCCACGCTCGGGCGCTCCTGAGCGAAGATGACCTCGTGCGGCTTGTGCGCGAACAGACCCAGCCGGGCGACATGGTGGTCTGCCTCGGCGCCGGCACGATCAGCGCCTGGGCCAATGCCCTGCCGGACCGCCTGCAGGAATGATTGCAACTCCCGGCCCCTTGCGGCCGGATCGGGGAGGAAACAGATGAGCGTCCTGATCCTTGCATGTCTCTGGGTGCTGGCGGCCGCGGCGGTTGCCATGCTGCCGCTGCGCTATCAATACCTGCCGGGTATCGCGCTGCTGCTCTGCGCCGTCGTGCTGATCTGGCAGATCGGCGCGACCTATGGCCTGCTGCCGCTGTCGCTCGCGGCCGTGGCGGTGGTGTCGATGTTCCGCAAACCGCTGCGCTACCTTGTGCTGCGCCTGATCGGGCGCTCGCGCGAAGAGGCGCTGAGCGGCGTCCATAGCGCAGCACCGTGAACCTCTCTCTGATCCTTGCTTGTCTTTGGGTCGTGGCGGCCACGCTGATCGCCATGCTGCCCTCGCGCCGCCAGCACTGGCCGCAAGCCTATGGGCTGATTGCCATCGGGATCCCGTTGCTTGGCTTCGTGACCTGGCAGAACGGGCCATTGATCGGGCTGTTCGTCCTGCTGGCCGGTGCCTCGATCCTGCGCTGGCCGTTGATTTATCTCTGGCGATGGGCGAAAGGGCTGTTCGGAGAAGAAACCACCTGACCGCCCCGGAGGCCGCCATGCCCCAGCCCGACGCTATCGATATCCGCGGAACGCTGACCCGCAACCGTCCGCTGGACAGCCTGACCTGGTTGCGCGTCGGCGGACCGGCCGAGTGGCTCTTCCAGCCGGCTGATCGCGAGGACCTTTGCGGCTTTCTGGCGGCGCTTGACGCGGATGTGCCCGTCTTTCCCATGGGGGTGGGGTCGAACCTCATCGTGCGGGATGGCGGTATTCGCGGCGTAGTGATCCGGCTGGGGCGTGGATTCAATCAGATCGCCTGTGATGAAGGGATCGTGATAGCCGGCGCGGCGGCGCTGGACGCCCATGTTGCGCGCAAGGCGGCTGAAGCGGGACTGGATCTGACCTTTCTTCGGACGATTCCGGGCGCGATTGGGGGGGCAGTTCGAATGAATGCGGGCTGTTACGGTGCGTATGTCGCAGACCACCTGGTCGAGGCGGAAGCGGTCTCGCGCGAGGGGATCCTCGTCCAGCTCACACCCGATATGTTGGATTTTGAATATCGCTCCACGCAGTTGCCGCGCGGCTGGGTGATTGTCTCGGCCCGGTTCAAGGCCGCGCCGTGCGATCCGGAGGCGCTTGCCGCGCGGATGGCAGACCAGATTGCGCGCCGGGACGCGACGCAGCCCACGAAGGATCGCTCCGCTGGCTCCACTTTCCGAAATCCGGCCGGGTTCAGCTCAACCGGCAAGGCAGATGATAGCCATGATTTGAAGGCCTGGAAGGTGATCGACGATGCCGGCATGCGTGGCGCCTGCCTCGGCGGCGCGCAAATGTCCGAGAAACACCCGAATTTCCTTCTCAACGCGAAGCAGGCAACAGCCGCCGAACTCGAGGGACTTGGCGAAAAGGTCAGGAAAAAGGTTTACCAAAACAGCGGAATAGAGCTAGAATGGGAAATCATGAGGGTCGGTGAACCGGCCCCGGAATGACGCCGGCGTCAATAAGCCGAAAAAATGGGCAGTGAAACCGTGACAGTCGCGGAATTCACATGAAAAATCGGGCTAAATGCCCGGAAAGAGGCGGGAATGTCGAGCAGGGCATCCCAAAGGGTAGCGGTCCTTCTCGGAGGGCCTTCGGCGGAGCGTGAGGTTTCGCTCTCCACCGGGCGTGAATGCGCGGCTGCGCTACGGGGCGAAGGATTTGATGTTGTCGAGCTGGACGCCGGTCCGGACCTTGCGGCGCGCCTGATCGAGGCCGCGCCAGACGTCGTGTTCAATGCGCTGCACGGGCGGTGGGGCGAGGATGGTTGTGTGCAGGGCATGCTCGAATGGATGCGCATCCCCTATACCCATTCCGGCGTCCTCGCATCGGCCCTGGCGCTGGACAAGCAGCGTTCCAAGGAGACCTACAAGGCGGCCGGCTTGCCGGTGGTCGAGAGCGTTCTGGCTGGCGCGGCGGAGGTGCGGATGCGCCACGTGATGGCGCCGCCCTATGTCGTGAAGCCGAACAACGAGGGATCGTCGGTCGGGGTATATATCGTGCATGACGGGGCCAACGGGCCGCCGAAGCTGGACGATGCCATGCCTGAAGAGGTGATGGTCGAGAGTTTCGCGCCGGGGCGCGAGTTGACCACGACCGTGATGGGCGACCGGGCGCTGACGGTGACCGATATCATCACCGAGGGCTGGTACGATTACGACGCGAAATACAAGCCGGGCGGTTCGCGCCACGAGGTGCCGGCCGATCTGCCCTCCGAGGTTTTCGACGCCTGCATGGACTACGCCCTGCGTGCCCATGAGGCGCTTGGCTGTCGCGGCATTTCGCGGACCGATTTCCGTTGGGATGAGGCGCAGGGGCTGGACGGGCTGATCCTGCTCGAAACCAATACGCAACCCGGGATGACCCCGACCTCGCTTTCGCCGGAACAGGCGGCGTCGGTCGGGATCTCCTTTGGCGCTCTGTGCCGCTGGCTGGTGGAGGATGCATCGTGCAATCGGTGACCCCGCCACAGTCCACGCGTGACCCGGCGCCGTCCCGGTTTTCCTACCGGCTGAACCGCTGGATGCTGACGCCTTTCTATCGGCGTGCGCTTCGGAGCGGGGTTCCGGCCATGCTGATGGTCGGGGCAGTTGTCTGGTACGTGTCGGACGAGGCGCGGGTGACGCAAATTACCGATACAGTTCGCGAGGCGCGGGAGGCGATCGAGGAACGGCCGGAATTCATGGTCAAGGTGATGTCGGTCGAGGGAGCTTCACCGGAACTCGCGGCGGCGGTGCGCAACGAATTGGCGTTGCGACTGCCGATGTCGAGCTTCGAGATGGATCTCGACGCGATGCGGCTGAATGTCGAGGCGTTCAATGCCGTGGCCAGCGCCACATTGCGGATCCGGTCTGGCGGTGTCCTTGCCGTGGAAATCACGGAGCGGCAGCCGGCGGTTCTTTGGCGCCATGCCGACGGGCTAACCCTGCTCGACGCGGGCGGGCACATGGTGGCCGGCGCGTCGCTGCGGGCGGATTGGCCGGATCTTCCGGTGGTCGCGGGGATCGGCGCGGAGGCGGCCGTGCCGGAGGCGTTGGAGTTGATCGCGGCCGCTGCGCCGCTGAAGGCGCGCCTGCGCGGGCTGGTCCGGATGGGCGAGCGCCGTTGGGACGTTGTTCTGGATCGCGGTCAGCGTTTGCTTCTGCCCGAGGCGGAACCGGTCGAGGCCTTGGAGCGGCTCATCGCGCTCAATGCGGGCCGATCCATGCTGCAACGCGACATAACCGTGGTCGACTTTCGAAATCCGCGTCGCCCGACGGTGCGGCTGAACACGAACGCCATCCATGAACTGCAAACGATAAGAGACATAGAGTCCGGAGACCTGGCAAGATGACCGAGCTGTACCAGACCCAACGCAGCATGCGCCGCATGCGCAAACAGGCGATGGATCGCGGCGTGATCGCGATCCTCGATGTTGGCACCTCGAAGATCGGGTGCCTTGTGCTTCGGTTTGACGGCTCCGAGAAGTTTCTCGGCGCTGACGGTGTCGGCTCGCTGGCCGGGCAGTCGAGCTTCCGGGTGATTGGCGCGGCAACGACTCGGTCGCGCGGTGTCACCTTCGGCGAGATCGACGCCATGCAGGAGACCGAGCGCGCCATTCGCACCGCCGTGCAGGCCGCGCAGAAGATGGCCAATGTCCGCGTCGACCATGTCATCGCCTGTTTTGCCGGCGCGCGGCCGCGCAGCTACGGGCTGGACGGACAGACCGAGTTGGCCGACAGCATCGTGACGGAAAATGACGTCGCGCGTGTTCTCGCCGCCTGCGACGTGCCCGATTACGGGCGCGAGCGGGAAGTGCTGCACGCGCAGCCGGTCAATTTCGCCATCGACCACCGTTCCGGCCTCAGCGATCCACGCGGCCAGATGGGCAATTCGCTGGCGGTCGACATGCACCTGCTGACCGTCGATAGCTCGGCGGTCCAGAACCTTCTGTATTGCATCAAACGGTGCGATCTCGAACTTGCGGGGCTTGCCTCCTCTTCTTATGTGTCCGGTATTTCCGCGCTGGTCGAAGACGAGCAGGAGCTGGGCGCGGCCTGTGTCGATCTCGGCGGCGGGGCGACCGGCGTGTCGATCTTCATCAAGAAGCACATGATCTTCTCCGATTCCGTGCGGATTGGCGGCGACCACATCACCCAGGATATTTCCAAGGGGTTGAAGGTGCCGTTGAACGTGGCGGAACGGATCAAGACCTTCTATGGCGGCGTCATGGCCACCGGGATGGATGATCGCGAGATGATCGAGATCGGCGGCGATACCGGCGACTGGGAGTTGGACCGGCGCACTGTCAGCCGCGCCGAGCTGATCGGGATCATGCGCCCGCGTGTCGAGGAGATCCTCGAAGAGGTGCGTGTCCGGCTCGACGGCGCGGGATTCGACCAGCTTCCCGCGCAGCAGATCGTGCTGACGGGCGGCGGCAGCCAGATCCCCGGTCTCGACGGGCTGGCCTCGCGCATCCTCGGCCAGCAGGTCCGGCTTGGCCGACCGCTGCGGGTGCAGGGTTTGCCGCAGGCGGCGACCGGACCGGCCTTCTCCTCGGCTGTCGGCCTGTGCCTTTTCGCGGCGCATCCGCAAGACGAGTGGTGGGATTTCGACGTGCCGGCCGACCGGTACCCGGCCCGCTCGCTCAAGCGCGCGGTGAAGTGGTTCCGCGACAACTGGTGAATCCGCAACAGTCTGAGCGGCGCGTTCGGGCCGCTCTCTCCGATTGAGGCGAACTGTCCTATCCTGCGCTCGCTTCCACTGCCGTGATTGCAACGGAAGGAAGGCCACTCGTCAGGAAGGGATTGAAAAGATGCCTGCAGTTTCCCGTCTCGCCATATTATGTGTCGGTGCTCTTGGTATCGCCCCGCAGGTGATCGCCAATCCGCTCGCCTATGAGAATGATGGCGGCGGCTCTGTGCTCGCCTATGGACAGCTTTCCCCTGCCTGGGTCGGATTCGACGATGGGGAGGAGACCTATTCCAACCTGACCGACAATGCGCATTCCAACACGCGGGTCGGCATTTTCATCGACCAGGATTTCGCCAATGGCGCGGCGCTGCGGTTCAATTTCGAAACCGCGCTTGGCCTGCCGAGTTCAGCCGCATTCAGCCAGGAGTTTGATCCGGTCTGGGAATGGGACAAGACAAAGCTCCGCAAGATCGAGGTGAAATACTCCGATAGCTGGGGCGCTCTCTGGATCGGGCAAGGGGAAATGGCCACGGACGGCGCCAGTTCCGCGAATCTCTCCGAGGTAACCATCGCTTCCAGTCGGACGGTCGCCGATACGGCAGGCGGCTATTTTTTCCGCACCAAGGATGGGGAACTGTCCGACGTAAAGATTTCCCAAAGCCACCGCAAATGGGACGGCTCACGGCGATTGCGCGTCCGCTATGACACGCCGCGCTTCGGTGGGACGGATGGGGATAAGGGGTTCTACCTGTCCACGTCCTACGGCGTGGAAGCGCTCGATGACGAGAACGACAACACCTATTATGACATTGCAGCGCGCTTTGATGACAAGCTCGGCGATTGGGGCCTGAAGGCTAGCATTGGCTACGGCTGGATCGAGGACGATTCCGATACCTCGGAATACTGGAGCGGCGCGGTGTCGACCATCCACCTGCCTACCGGGTTGAACGGCACGATTGCCGGCGGCAGCGATCCCGGCACTGGTGGAACCTTCTTCTATACCAAGGCCGGGTGGTTGGCGCGGGATCTCGTGAGTGTCGGCGCGACCGGGTTTGGCGTCGACTACTACGAAGGTCGAGATACAGCCTACGAGGGCGTTGAATCCGGGAAATGGGGTGTCCACGCGGTCCAGTATTTCTCCGATCTGAATCTCGAAGCTTACCTCGCCTACGAAGTCTATACGCTCGAGGACGATACCGGCGTTTCCTACCAGGATGCGTCCGCGACCATGGCCGGCATTCGCTGGAAATTCTGAAACCGACCTGAAGCAAGACCGGTGCCCGCCATCCCCCCGGATGGCGGGTTTCGCGTTTTTTCCGGGACGGCCGAAAAAAGTTTTCCACAGGGTGTGGAAAAGGCTGGAAGTTCGGTCAGGCCTGTGCGACATTCGCGACCACGAAAAAAGGCCGGGACGAACCGGCATTCGGCAGGCCGAGCAGCCGCCCAGACATAAATGACATGGCTCGAAATTCACGCGAGCGCCTTGCAGAATTCGAATATTTTGCAAGGCTTTTGTGCTGATTGTGATGCCACCCCCTATATCTGGCCATATCGAGCAAATATCCGCTTTCCCGGGTAGGGAATTCCCATATTTTGTGGGTTTATTGCAATTTTCTGATGACGCGACCGTGGCCAGGGCGTATGCTCGAATGAAACAAATCGAATATCGGGGCAAAAATGCCTCAATAGGGACAGACAGCAAGTCACCCGGGGACAGGGTGGCGCAAATACAGGCGGAGAAGACATGGCTTTGAACCTCGGCATCCCCCAGGAGCAGGACGACCTCAAGCCCCGTATCACCGTGTTCGGTGTCGGCGGTGCTGGCGGCAACGCCGTCAACAACATGATCGAGAAGCAACTCGAAGGTGTTGAATTCGTCACGGCAAACACAGACGCCCAGGCGCTCCAACAGAGCAATGCCGAAAGCCGCATCCAGATGGGTGTGAAGGTGACCGAAGGCCTCGGCGCTGGCGCGCGTCCTCCGGTCGGTGCGGCGGCTGCCGAAGAGACCATCGAAGAGATCGTCGACCACCTGGCCGGTGCCCACATGTGCTTCATCACCGCCGGCATGGGTGGCGGCACCGGTACGGGTGCGGCTCCGATCATCGCTCAGGCCGCGCGCGAGCTTGGCGTGCTGACCGTTGGTGTCGTCACCAAACCCTTCCAGTTCGAGGGCGCAAAGCGGATGCGCCAGGCCGAAGAGGGCGTCGAGTCGCTCCAGAAGGTCGTGGACACGCTGATCATCATCCCGAACCAGAACCTGTTCCGGCTCGCCAACGAGAAGACGACCTTCACCGAGGCGTTCTCCCTGGCCGATGACGTGCTCTATCAGGGCGTCAAGGGCGTGACCGACCTGATGGTCCGTCCGGGCCTGATCAATCTCGACTTCGCCGACGTGCGCTCGGTGATGGACGAGATGGGCAAGGCGATGATGGGCACCGGCGAGGCCGAAGGCGAAGATCGCGCCATCCAGGCCGCGGAGAAGGCCATCGCCAACCCGCTGCTCGACGAGATCTCGCTGCGCGGCGCGAAGGGTGTGCTGATCAACATCACCGGTGCTGACGACCTGACATTGTTCGAACTCGATGAAGCCGCCAACCGCATCCGCGAGGAAGTGGATCCGGACGCCAATATCATCGTCGGCTCGACGCTGGATCCGGCGATGGAAGGCCGCATGCGCGTCTCCGTCGTGGCGACCGGCATCGATGCGTCTGAAGTTCAGCACGACATTCCGCGCCCCAGCCGCGCCGGTCTGCGCGCCATCGCAGCCGCTGCACCGGCTGAGGCCGAAACGGCTGCTGCGCCGGTCGAACCCGCCGCTGCCAGCGCCCGGATCGAGACCCCGGCCCAGACCGAGATGGCCCAGGCTGCCGAAGAGCCTTCGCTGTTCACCGGCTTTGCCGCGAAACCGGCGCAGGACGAGGTGATCGAAGAGGCCGAGGGTGACTTGCCGCCGCCGGCCTACCAGCAACCTGACGCCCGTGAGCCGCTTCCGCTGGTCGATGCGGTCGAGGAACCGGCCGAGGAATATGTCGCGCCACAGCCCCGCCGTGCCGGTACGCCGAGCCCGGAAGCCATCCAGCGCCTTCAAGCGGCGGTCAGCAAGGCAGCCCCGTCGGCCCCCTCCGCGCCGCGCGTCGAAACAGCGATCCAGAAGGCGGCAGAACCGTCCGCGGAGAAGCGCGGTTTCGGTATCGGCAACCTGATCCACAGGATGTCCGGAAGCGAGACTCCGGAGCGCCCCGCAACCGCGCCGCGCCAGCAGCCGCCGCAGTTGCGCCAGCAGACGGCCAGCCCGTCACAGGCCTATGAAGACGAGCAGGATGTCGATCCTGAACAGGAGCGGATCGAGATTCCCGCCTTCCTGCGGCGCCAGGCGAATTGACATTTTCGAACATCTGATTTCGAAAAGGGCCGGTTCCTCCGGCCCTTTTTTTGTTTCTTATCAGTGGTGAGGCTCTTCCATTGACGCTATCGGCGGGGTTTTGCTCATCTCCAAGAAGGCGATGTTTCACACGGTTACAATCTTTGAATTGAGGAAATGTGGCGGGCTTCGTATGTCCGGGATGCGGGGACTCTGCCCCCGCCAAGACATAAGAAAGACCCCGACGTGCAAACCACGCTGAACACCGCCACCACCTTGACCGGCTCGGGCCTGCATTCCGGCCGTCCTGCGCGTATCACGCTGTTGCCCGCCGCTGCCAATAACGGCATCACCTTCCGGCGCAGCGATATTTCCGAGGGCGATAACCTGCTGCCGGCACGGTGGGATGCGACGGTGCATGTGCCGCTTTGCACGATGCTGGTCAATGCGGATGGGGTGACGGTTTCCACGATCGAACATGTTATGGCGGCTTTGTCCGGTCTCGGTGTGCACAACGCAGTGATCGAGGTCAGTGGTCCGGAAGTGCCGATTCTCGACGGAAGCTCGGCGCCTTTCGTCGCGGCGATCCTCAAGACGGGCCTGCGGCGACTGAACGCACCGCTGACGGTTCTTCGCGTGTGCGAAACGGTCGAGCTGGTGGATGGCGACGCGCGGGCACGGCTGGAACCGGCCGAGGGGCTGGAGATCGACTTCGAGATCGACTTCACCGACGCGGTGATCGGTCGCCAGCATCGCAGCCTGAACATGGCCAATGGCGCCTTTGTCCGTGAGCTCTGCGACAGCCGAACCTTCTGCCGCCTGTCTGATGTCGAGAAGATGCGGGCCAATGGGCTGGCCCTTGGCGGCACGATGGACAACGCGGTCGTGGTTGACGGTGCCGAGGTGGTGACGCCCGGTGGCCTGCGGCATAGCGACGAGCCGGTGCGGCACAAGATGCTCGATGCGCTTGGCGATCTGGCGCTTGCCGGCGCGCCGATTCTCGGCCGTTATGTCGGCAACCGAGCCGGCCACACGGTTACAAACAAGCTTCTGCGCAAGCTTTTCGCGACGCCTGGCGCGTTGGAACGGGTCGCGTGCTCATCTGAAACTGCACGGAAATTGCCCGGTGTCGGCGTCAGTATCGCCGATCTCCGCGCTGTGGCCTGACAACATCCCGCGATTGCGTGACGGAAATCCGGTGCAGGGCGTTTTGCACCGGATTTTTCTGTGCTAGAGGGTGACAACTGCCGGCCAATCAGGCCGGCTCTGGGCAAGAGAGAGCAAGGGTATCAAGGCATGGCGGTGCGTGGTGTGGCAATCCGGCTGGTCGGTGCTCTGGCCGTCATAGCGATGTTGAGCGCTTGCGGCGATCGGAAGGGCATTTCGGCGAGTCGCGGGGTTCCGCTGGAGACCTTCACGGCCGAAGAGATCTTCAAGCGTGCCGAATACGACCTTGAGAACGGTGACCCGGACGATGCGGCGGAGCTCTTCGGAGAGATCGAACGTCTCTATCCCTACTCGGAATGGGCGAAACGGGCCCTGATCATGCAGGCTTTTGCCTTCCACAGTGATCGTGACTACGAGAACAGCCGCGCGTCGGCCCAACGCTATATCGACTTCTACCCGGCCGATGAGGATGCCGCCTATGCGCAGTATCTCCTCGCGCTGAGCTATTATGATCAGATCGACGAGGTCGGGCGCGACCAGGGCCTGACCTATCAGGCGCTCCAGTCGCTGCGCGAGGTCATCGAGATCTATCCGGACAGCGAATATGCGCAGTCGGCGATTCTGAAATTCGACCTCGCCTTCGACCATCTCGCGGCCAAGGAGATGGAGATTGGGCGATTCTATCTGCGCCGGGAACATCACACGGCGGCGATCAACCGGTTCCGTGTCGTGGTCGAGGAGTTCCAGACCACCTCGCACACCGCTGAAGCCCTGCACCGTCTGGTCGAGGCCTATCTCTCGCTGGGGCTCGAGGACGAAGCGCAGACCGCCGGCGCGATCCTTGCCTATAACTACCAGTCGACAGTCTGGTACAAGGACACCTACCAGCTTCTGGTCCAGCGCGGGCTGACGACCCAGGCCAAGGGCGACAACTGGCTGAGGCAGGTGCATCGCCAGATGGTCAAGGGCCAGTGGCTCTAGGCAGATCGGGGCGGCGCCGTCTTGCGCTTGCCATCGGCTGGACCTTGCGGCGCTTCATGAAGAGAAACCTGCCTGTTTGGCGCTTTCGCCTGCTGGCCTTTGGCCTGCCCGACGCGTTAGAAGGGGCTGACGGCGCGGGGTGCGCCCGGAGAAGGGGTGCGGGATGCTGCGCGGGCTCGATATCCGTGACATTCTGATTATTGATCGGCTGGAGCTGGAATTTCAGCCCGGCCTGAATGTGCTGACCGGCGAGACCGGGGCCGGGAAGTCGATCCTGCTGGATTCGCTCGGATTCGTTCTGGGATGGCGCGGACGGGCGGAGCTTGTGCGAGCCGGGGCAGGGCAGGGCGAAGTTGTCGCCTGGTTCGATCTGCCAGCGGCGCATCCGGCCCGCGACGTGTTGCGCGAGGCTGGCATCCCCGAAAGCGACGAGCTGATCCTGCGGCGGGTGAACACAGCCGAAGGGCGCAAGACGGCCTGGATCAACGACCGTCGTTGTTCGGGCGAGGTGTTGCGGCAGGTTTCGGCGACATTGGTGGAGCTGCATGGGCAGCACGATGACCGCGGCTTGCTCAATCCGCGTGGGCACCGGATCTTGCTGGATGAATATGCCGGGGCCACCGGGCAGTTGCGCGAGGTTCGGGCCGGCTGGCGCGCACGGCAAGCCGCGCACGCGGACGTCGCGGCGGCGCGGGCTCGGCTTGAGGCGCTGCGGGCGGAAGAGGAGTTCCTGCGCCACGCCGTGTCCGAGCTCGACGCGCTGGCGCCGGAACCGGGCGAGGAAGAGGAGCTCGATGCGCGACGTCGGCTGATGCAGAACGCCGAGCGCGTTCGGGAGGACATCTCCCGGGCTCATGCGGCGATCTCTGGCGCGGGCGCCGAGGGGTTGGTTTCCGACGCGATGCGTTGGCTCGACGGGGCGGCCGAGCATGTCGAGGGGCGTCTGGATGCGGGCGCCGAGGCGTTGGCCCGGGCGCTGGAGGCGCTCGGGGAGGCGGAACAAGAGATCGCGGAATGTCTCGACAGCCTCTCCTTTGATCCGCATGAATTGGAGCGCGTGGCCGAGCGGCTTTTTGCGCTGCGCGAGATGGCCCGGAAATATAAGGTTCTGCCCGACGACCTTCCTGCCAAGGCGGCTGAACTGGCCGGGGCGCTTGAGGCGCTGGATGCCGGTGTCGAAGGGCTCTCGTCGCTCGAGGCTGCTGCTGCGGCGGCCGATGCGGCCTATCTCGCGGCCTGCGAGGCGCTGAGCGAGACCCGTCGGGCGGCGGCAACGCGGTTGGATTTGGCAATGGCGGAGGAGCTGGCGCCGCTGAAGATGGAGCGGGCAGTCTTCTCGACTCAGATCTCGTCCGGCCAGACCGGGCCGGAGGGGCGCGACGAGGTCAGCTTTACGGTTGCCACCAATCCCGGGGCGCCGGCCGGACCGCTGGCAAAAATTGCCTCCGGCGGCGAGCTGTCACGCTTCCTGTTGGCGCTCAAGGTTTGCCTGATGGGCGAGTCCGGCGGCGTGACGATGATCTTCGACGAGATCGATCGCGGTGTCGGCGGAGCCACAGCGGATGCGGTCGGGCGGCGGCTCAAGGCGCTGGCCGAGGGCGCACAGGTTCTGGTCGTAACCCACTCGCCGCAAGTGGCCGCGCTTGGCGGACATCACTGGCGGGTCGAGAAGCGGGTTGCCGGGGATATGACCCTGTCGCGGGTCACAGCGCTGGACCCTTCGGCCCGGGTTGACGAACTGGCGCGTATGCTGGCCGGCGATGTCGTGACCGAACAGGCGCGGGCGGCGGCGCGAGCTTTGCTGCAAGTCTGAATGACGGCAGGTCACGAGTCCGGGAAGTCGATCAGGTCGCGTTTCCGAGTCTGGCGAACGGCGCTATCAACAATGTGACAAAGCCGAGAGGGAAAGATGAAACGGTTTTTTTCGACAATCGCCTTTTGTGCCGCTGCCTTCTCCCTGCAGATGGCACAGGCCGCCGACCTTCCTGCCTCTAAGCAGACGAAGCTCGGGCTCTATCTGTCCGCGGAGGAGGCCGCTCAGTATCTGGCCGAAACCCCGGATGCGATCATGATCGACGTCCGCACCCCCGAAGAGATCGCCGAGACCGGGCTGGCCGAGGAGGTCGATGCGCTGATCCCGCTGGCCATTGTCGACCGCAAGAAGGGGCTGATTTCCAATCCCGATTTCTACCCCGGCATCGTCAAGCTGGCGACGGACCACAATCTCGCTGCGGACCAGCCGATTGTCGTGATCTGCCGCTCAGGAAATCGCAGCGCCCAAGCGGCTAACGCAATTGCGCAGCTCGGCTTCCGGCAGGTCTATTCCGTGACCGATGGGTATGAGGGTGACCGTGCACGGAGCGGGCCGACGGCCGGCAAGCGGACCGTCAATGGTTGGAAGAATGCCGGTCTGCCCTGGCGCCCCGAAGATCCGGGAAATTGCGCCCCTGCGCGCGATGGCGGTGCCTGCTAGAGCGACTTGTCCCTGGGCGCTGCCCGAGGCGGCCGGCATTGGCAGGAAGCGTCTCGCTCTGGGCGAAAGACGTCTGGCGGTCTTCCCATGAAACACGACGCTCTCTTGTCAGCGCGGCCCCCGTCTCTGGCGTTGCCTGAGGCTGACTCGGGTGGTGATCCAACTGTCCCACCGGGATCGCTGGTCTGTCCGGAGCCATTAGCGCGTGGGGCCACACATCCAGGCCTCCCTGAACGCGAATTTCTGTCATTTTTCGGTTGACCCCGCCTGGTGGCTTGGCTATCCCCGCCCAGCGTCGGGCGACGTGCTGCAAGGTGCGGCAGCGGACTGTAACTCCGCCGGGGAGACCCATGCCTGGTTCGATTCCAGGGTCGCCCACCACTTGTACCAGCAAGTGGTTGTAATTAAAACTAATTGCAAATCAGTCAAACCCTACCCCACGAAATACCCGCCATCCGATGCGCGATGAAGTGCAACAGATCGCGAACCGAAACTGTTTGACGCCTATCGATATCGGCCGCCGGATTGCGCCGAATCAAACCTCGCATTTGCAGCGAAGTGCCGACCGGAACTGGTTGCCGAAATTCCTATACCCCGACCATCGAAATTCCCAGCGCCTGCGGCTTAAACCGGATCTTTTAAGCATCCGACTTTTAACTTGAGGAGGGCATCGACCTTGGCCGCGAGGCGGTATTGTTCGGCGAACGGTGAGAGCGGGGCGGTAAATCCCGCTTGGCTAGTAGGCACTGCGTTACCTTCTGGTTGCCAGAAAACGGAAACTTCAATGCCGCGGACCACATTCCGCAGACGCCGGAACTCACTATCATCGGCCGCCTGCTTGCAGAAGTTGATGAACCGACAGACAATCTGAAGATTGCCACGTTCATAGTGCCCGCCGGTGTTGATGCGATCGAGGGATGGCAGCATGTTATCGTCTGAGTGAGCCCCCCGGAATTGCAGCGGCAAGCCCGTGATGGCGCAGCGTTCGCCCTGAACTTCCAGCAGTTCGCGCAGGAGCTTGTCCAGTTCCGCGTTGGGCATGCGCTGTTCCTTGTTCTTGACCTTTGTCTCGATCACTTGATCGTTCGAGTTGAAAACAGTCTTGCCCACAGAATACTTGATCTCGGCGATCGGTTTTTCGCGGGCGCCCAAATATCTCTCGCTGGCTCTCGCACTGTTGGTATGCTCGCCCTTCGCTTCCATCCGCAACAGGGTCGAGAACAGCCAAAGCAAAGAATGTGCATCGGCGAGTCGAATATTTTCTAATCTTGCGGCGTGGGCGATGGGCTGGCGAAGAGCATCCAAGATGCCGTTGAACTCTTCATAATTCGACCAGGAGCAGTTTCTCAGGACTCCGCTTAACTGACCTAAGTGCCTGGAGCGGCGAATGCCGGCTGCCCCCCCCCTATAAATCGTTGCGCAGCAGCAGTGGCCGCCCGGCACCGAGTTCGAAGATCGTCGCGACCGGCCCACTGCGGTCATTCCGGGCCACACCGTCGAAAGGCAGGTCCAGTTTCTCAATCGCCGACGACCGGTGACTGGAAGCAGCGTTGGTACGGCCTCCACGCGATCATCTCATGGATTTACCAATCTTGTGCCTGCCGAGGCTTGGAAGTTTCGGAGCGCTTGGCGGCTGGTTTGCGTCAATGCTTCGACCTTGTCAAACCTGCCCGTAGAGTTCATCCCAATCCACACTCTGGATCGCGTCTTCGCCCGCACGTTTCAACGCAAATTCAATGGTGCTTCCGGGATTCCCCAGCAGGATGAAAAATGCTCGTTCTGCAATTTCGATTACTATTCCTGTGTCCATCTCCTTCAGACCGCTTAGATCCGGATCGGCTGATACCAGATCGTACGCCCGGTTCCAGAGGTCCTTCAGACGACTTCTGAACTCTCTTACCCGCTCCGCCGGTTCCGACATGTCCTCAGGGAGCAGGTGCCCGAATGCCTGGTCCGTAATGCCTGTGGCGTGGCCCTTGAAGCCGAAGCAAGAAAGGGCATCCCACCACGCGTCTTCCATCCACGAAACTATGGCGCCAGCGTCGTTTCGTGGAGTTCCCTCAAGCTTTGCCCGTTGAGTTCTAAAGAATTCCTGGATGGATTCGATGTTTCTTAGGGAAGCACGCTCGCCCGGGCTGAGAGTGAAATGGACAAGTAATCCCGTCACCATCCCGGGCAGGCTTTGTGTGATGATGTCCAGCAAGAATTCCTTGAATGCCGGTTTTGGGCCGGTCGGAAGTCTGACTCCGCTATCAATCCCGGCCTTGCGGCACGTTTCGGAAAAGGTTCGCGCCCATCTCGGACCGTTGCCGTTTCTTGCAGCCTGCTTCGCGCGTTCGTTGGTTAGATCTGGCAATGGCGCGAAGGAGGAGGCCCCGCTCAGCACGTCGATGAAGGCACTCCTGTCTTCCTTCTCTCTGTGGGCCGCCCTGGCAAGCCGACCAACCGCATCAACGTTGTCGTGGTACTCGACGAACGCCAACCTGAAAGCAAACCGGCGCCATTGGAGATCTTTTCCGCCCTCGGCGATGTCCATCAGAACGCCAAAGGTTGAAGCGCGATGACGGCGCCGGATCGCCAGCCAGAACAGCGCCGCCTCCCTGAGCTTCCCATCGGTGAACCTTGTTAGGGCGTGCAAGGTGTCGAACGGGGTTTCATCAACGTTCGACACCAAATACGCACGAAAGAACTCGGCGATGCTTGCATCCAACTGGGCGTCCTTGGTCGCCAGAAGCCTCCGAACGAGCGTGTCGATCAGACGGTGGTATTCCGGCTCGTTCCGGCAAAGACGATGCATCTTGTCAAGGTTGCCGGCATCGCGATGAAGAGGAAAGGCGGCCCAGAAATCGCGGATAAGCGGCCATAGATTCCGGTGCCCCTTCTCGTAGCGGTCATTCAGGTAGTCCGAAATCACTCCCTTGTCTGTCGTCCACGTTCCCGAACCGTCGGGCGGGAGGCGTTTCGGGAGAGCTCCGACAAAGTGGCGCAACATGTTGATCGTTCCGGGAGCTTCCGGCAAATGAACCAGGGCGAAGGCCAGAACAGTCATGATTTCGTCGGTTGGAGCGGATGCAAAAAGCGCCTGATAGAGCTTGCCCATCGCGCGCGCCGCGGCGTCGGGTGGAAAGGCTGCGTGCAGTTTCGGCAGCCAGAACTTCAATCTGAGGTGGCGCTGCGAGTCCCAATAGCCTGGCGCATTCAGGGATACCGGGTGCGGCATCTCCCGAATGACGTGGAGCAGATAGGCAGTGGCTTCCTCGTCGCTGTCGTAGAGTGCCAGCAACGCCAACGCAGCGGGATCGTTTCGCGCATCGAAACGCTTGACGTAGTAGTACCCGCCATAGCCCTGTCCGTCTTCCCGGCGATCAATGTAGGGCAGGTCGTTGAAGTGCCGCTCCAAGGCCTGGCGCGCCCTTTCAGTATCAACGACACCGTCGTTATGGACGTCGTGGTGCAAGTGAAGCCTCTTCAGTTGATCATGGAGGTCCTTTGAATCCTGCACTTGCTGCTCCTTCGAAAAAGCTGTCTTTGCACTGGCTACTCAGTTCACAAACGTGCGTGTTTGCAAAGTGCCGGCACGTGGGCTGTTTTGTGGCGGTGACAAAGGCATTCTCTTTGCGTGTCCAGCCACTCTCACAAAAGACGGTCGCTTGGTTCGCCGAGCATCCGTATCGGAAGCTCTCGACAGAATAGTAGCCGAATCCTCAACGCGTAGCGGCAAACCGCAAACGTCATCCGTAAAGCCGTCATTCGTTCAATGCACGGCGAATGCCTTCTGTCCGCCCTCCCTGTTAATCTTTGCGCAGCAGCACTGGCCGCCCGGCACCGAGTTCGAAGATCGTCGCAACCGGCTCTGGGCAGCCATTCGCGAGCCTCTCAGTCGTCCAAGCGAAGCTTCCCCAGAACCGTCATTCGTCGAAGGCGCAGTGTGCCCAAATCCTCCATGTCCGAAAGAACGGTTTCAGGGTTTGTGACGCTGCCAGGCCCGCGAATGAGGCATCGGCCAAACATGACCTGCGGGCCACAGGAACCCGAATGGTCGGGGCTTGTCCCTTGCCCGGAACAGGCGCACAACTGCGGCGTGTCCCGACGCAGCCCCGCCCCTCGGCGTTGCCTGCCCGGACGGAATCCGACCTGAAACGGAGTGCGGCAATGGCCAGCGGTACCTTTGCGCCATTCACCTTCCGGACCTACCGGCTGCTGTGGTTCGCAGCACTCGCCTCCAATCTCGGTGGTCTTATCCAGAATGTCGGCGCTGGCTGGCTGATGACCTCGCTTTCCGACGCGCCGGTCATGGTGGCACTGGTGCAAGGCTCAGTGACGCTGCCGCTGGCAGTGCTGTCGCTGCTGGGCGGCGTCTTTGCCGACAACTACGAACGTCGCAACGTCATGATCGCAGCCCAAGGTTTCATGCTGGTCGCATCCGCGCTGCTGGCCGCACTGGCCTGGATCGGCGGGCTTGGCCCTTGGGGGCTGCTTGCCTTCACTTTCGCCATCGGCTGCGGCCAGGCAATCCACCTGCCCTCCTGGCAGGCCTCGGTCGGAGATCTGGTACCGCGCGAGCACCTGCCGCAGGCCGTGATGCTCAACGGCATGGGGTTCAACCTGATGCGAAGCGCCGGCCCGGCGCTCGGCGGCGTGATCGTGGCGGTTTTCGGTGCCGCTGCGGCCTTCGTGGTCAACACCATCACCTATGTGCCCGTGCTGCTCGTCCTTGCCGGATGGAAGCCGGAACGGGCGCCGGACCCATTGCCGCGTGAGCCCATCGGCGCGGCGCTCAGGGCCGGCATGCGCTATGCCGCGCTCTCCGCCGACCACCTGCGGATCATGTTCCGCGGCGCCATATTCGGCCTCTCGGCCGTCGCGGTACTCGCAATCATGCCCTTGGTGGCACGTCAGCTTCTGGACGGCACCGCGGTAACCTTCGGCACACTTCTGGCAAGCTTCGGCATGGGCGCGGTGACCTCGGCGCTCTCGATGCGCCATGTGCGCGCGCACCTTGCCAACGAAAAGATCGTGCGCGGCTCCTTCACGCTGATGGCCACGGGCCTCGTCGTCATCGGCATGTCCGGCTCGGTCTGGCTGACAGGGGCGGCTGCCTTTCTCTGCGGCAGCGCCTGGCAATCTGCCATGTCGCTTTTCAATGTCGCGGCCCAGCTCTCCACGCCACGCTGGGTGCTTGGGAGGATCATGTCGCTCCTGCAGGTCTTCACCTTCTCCGGCATGACGCTTGGCAGCTATGTTTGGGGTCGACTGGCAAGCGAGACCGACATCCCGACCGCGCTGACCGCGGCGGCCTTGCTCTGCCTGCTGGGTACGCTCGTCGGGTTCGTCATGCCGCTGCCAAACGAGGACGGGCGCAACCTCGATCCCTTCGAGGGCTTCACCCCGCCCGAGCCCGCACTCGACATCACCATGCAGAGCGGGCCGATCAAGGTCTCGGTAGAATTCCGCATCCCGTCCGAGAACACAGATGCCTTCCTGAAAGTGATGGCGGCGCGGCGGGTTATCCGGCTGCGCGACGGCGCCAATGGCTGGTCGCTCTATCGCGACCTGAACGATCCCGGGCTCTGGCATGAGAGCTACCGCGTCTCGACCTGGGCGGAATACCATCGGCACATGGCGCGCCGAACCACGGCTGATGCCGAAAACTACCGTGAGTTGGAGGCACTGCACGCAGGCGACACGGCACCCCGAGCACGCCGCTGGATCGAACGTCCGGCCGAAGTGCGCCAGCAAGTTTTCGAGTAACGAGGCACGGGCGCATGCTGGCCGGACCGGGCATCGACGCCCTGGCACGGGATATCCTGTCCGACGGCAGGCGCGCGGCGGGATCGTCGGTGCCAACCTGCCGCGGGACCGGAATGTGAACTGACCCACGGACAACGCCCGCCTCGTGCTGCGTTGTTCGCCCTGGCGGCCTGAGCAATTCGCCCGGCTTCGCCTGCTGGGAGCATGGCAGTCCATGATGTATATGACTCACTATGGCGCCCTGGTGCCGCCCAAACACAAGAAGTACCTGCGCAAGGTCGCGAAAGGCCGTCGAGAGCATTTTACCGGCCAGATGAATATCGGCGAATCCGGCGACGAATGGATCATCGATGTCGAAAGCCACACGGAAATGATGGTCGCATTGATCCTCGATGGACGGCGGGATGTCGCGAACTTTGAGAACTAGGTTCCGTTCGAGTGGGTTGATCAGAACGGTGTCGCCCGCACCCATTTATTCGATTTTCGGGCATTTCTGAAAGACGGCACCAAGATTGCGATCATTGTGAAGGCAGACCACCGAACGCAGAGTATCCGCCTTCGAAGTCGGAGATGAGTTGCTCATCGGTGAAAACGCATGGACCGTATGCAGCCGTCTGGAAAATGGCTTCGGGTTGATGCCGAAAACTGGACCGTGGATCATTCAGCTTTTTTCAAACTCCGAACTCGGGAATTATGTTCAGAATATGCCACCCGAAAGTGCCACGATGCCATCCACTGCCCGGCAGTGCATGTTTGCATGCATGAGAGGGACGGATCGCGGAGCTGATGCCGTCATTCCACCTCGCAAAAACGCCCGCTTGTGGAAACACTACAACACAGCCAGGCCGCACAGTTCACTCGGTTACAGGCCGCCCGCGCCAGAGGCGTTCATACCGATAGATCAGAGACCAATCATGCATTAGCATTCAACCCAGACCACCATTTGGGGTCACCTCACGATATCAACCGATTTCTGCATCAGAGCCCGCTGCAGAAGCTCTTTGGCACCGGCGCCTTCGGCAATTTCATGGTCTATTCTGTCGGTATCCTGGCGCTGTTCACTTTCGTTTCCAACATGGTGACCTGGACTATGGGCGCCTCCCGCGCTGCACAGGAAGCCGCCACCACCGGCGAGTTGCCCGCAGCCGTCGCCAAGGAAGACACCCAGTGTCGCACGCCCACCGGTGCCAACAACATCACCGGCATCGTATCCACCTTCGTGGTCGTGCTTTACGGCCTGGTCCTGACCATGATGGGCTCGGCAACGGGCGACGAACTCTTCTGGACCGCCTTCGCCTTCTCGAGCTGCATCTTCCTGCTGCCCTACCCGTTCATGTTCCCGTCCTATCTGCGGCTGCGGGCCATCGACACCGGCACGGAACGTCCCTTCAGGGTCCCGGCTGGCTCGCTGGTGCAATACCTGCTGGCCGGCATCGCCTTCCTCTTCGTTGTGCAGGCCGTGCTGCTCTTCATCTTCCCGGAGATCTTTTCGGGCGTCGTTGACTGGGCCTACACGTTGCCGGTGGCTGCGGGTGTGCTGATCACGATCGGTGTCGGCGAATACCTGCTGTCGGGTGCCGAGAAGCGCATGAGCCAGATGGAGGCGGAGACACCCGCCGAGTGATTTGACACTCCGCCCGGCCGCCGTCACGGTGGCCGGTGCGGCACTTCTCTCCAAACAGGATAAGAACAATGGCCAAAGTGCACGATACCAAGCCCGCCGCCGATGGCTTCCACATGCCGGGCGAAGATGCGCCCCATTCCGAGATCTGGATGGCCTGGCCGGAGCGCCCGGATAACTGGCGCAACGGCGCCAAACCGGCGCAAGGCTGCTTTGTCGAGGTGGCCAAGGCCATCGCCGGCGCGACCCCCGTCACGATGACGGTCTCCGCAGCGCAATATGACAATGCCCGGTCCCGCCTGCCGGACAATATCCGCGTCGTCGAGATGTCGACCAATGACAGCTGGATGCGCGATATCGGCCCGACCTATGTCGTCAATGGCAGGGGCGAGCGCCGTGGCGTCCAGTGGGATTTCAATGCGTGGGGCGGTCTTGTCGACGGGCTCTATTTCCCCTGGGACCGTGACGACCAGGTTGCGGGCAAGATCTGCGAGATTCACCGCGACGCCAGCTACCGCGCGGGCATCATCCTCGAAGGCGGTTCGATCCACACCGATGGCGACGGCACGCTGTTTACCAACGAGGAATGCCTTCTGCACCCGTCGCGCAATGCCGACATGAGCAAGGCGGAGATCGAGCAGGCGCTGAAGGACAATCTCGGGGTCGAAAAAGTGCTCTGGCTGCCGGAGGGGCTCTATAGCGACGAGACCAACGGCCATATCGACAACCTGATCCATGTCGTGCGCCCCGGCGAGGTGATCCTGTCCTGGACCGAGGACAAGGACGACCCGCAATACGCGATCTCGCAGCGGGCCTACGAGTTCCTGTCCAATGCCACGGATGCGAAGGGCCGCAGCTTCAGGATCCACAAGGTCCACATCCCCGGCCCGCTCTATTTCACCGAAGAAGAGGCCGCCGGCATCGACATGTCCGACGGAATGGAACGCGAGGCTGGCGAGCGGATGGCCGGGTCCTATGCCAACTTCCTGATCACCAATGGCCGGATCATCCTGCCGCTGCTGGACCCGAAATGGGACGGACCGGCGCGGGACGTGCTGCAGGAGGCGTTCCCGGATTTCGAGATCGTAGGCGTGCAGGCGCGCGAAATCCTGCTCGGTGGCGGCAATGTCCATTGCATCACACAGCATGTCCCGGCGGTATGATCGCCCGGAACGCATAGCAAACGAATGAAAATGTCGGGTGCCCGCGCCCGGCATCTTGTGTTTTCGGAGCCTGACCGTCAGCGGCGCGTGCCGCGAGCGGAAGTGGCCGACCGGCGGCGACGGGAACGCATGGTTCGGGACAGGCTGCTGCAAGGAACAAGGTCGAACAACAATCGGCGAGGGAGAGACGGCATGGGTTCATCAGGCGAGGGCATCGGCCTTTTCGGCATCATCTTCTTCGTGATATCGGGGATGGTCGGCTTTGACGGCGTGTCGGCCACCGCCGCCGTCGGCCCCTCCATGTTCGGCTGGTGGGCGGTAATCATCCTGTAGTTCCTGATCCCCAACCTGCTCGTGGTTTCCGAGCTTGGCACGGCCTTCCCGGCCGAAGGCGCGGTTTATGACTGGGCCCATCAGGGGGTGGGGCCGAAATGGGCGGCGCGGGTCGGTTGGTATTACTGGATCAACGTGTCCAGCCCCATTTCTATGGGCCATTTTCAAGTAGAGTTTCGGGCACCGGAGGACGCATTCCGAGCGCCTGATGTGGTCGGGTGTGATTGTACTCTCTGAGCCAAAGTTTTGATGACGACCTGAGCCTGTCTGGTTGTTGTGAACCATTCGGCGTCCAGGACTTCTCTGCGTAGAGTGCCGTTGAAGCGCTCATTGTAGCCGTTCTCCCAAGGTGATCCTGGATAGATCCGGATGGGTCTGATGCCGACCTTTTCGAGCCAGCTCTGTGTCGCTTCTGATGCGAACTCTGGGCCGTTGTCGCTGCGAACAAACTCAGGTTTGCCGTGACGCAGGAAGAGGCCGTAGAGGACCTCCAGCACATCCTCGGAGCCCATACGGGTGCGAACCTCCACTGCGAGCGCCTGCCGGGTGTATTCATCCAGGACCGTCAGCATCTTGTAGCTGCGGCCATTGCTGAGCTTGTCGTGAATCGAGCCATCGGGAGCGCCATTGGCCCGAGCCACAATGGCGAGGATCAACGCTCCAGACGTGGTTGCGGTGCGTTGGCCGTAGCCGGATGATCGAGCTGTCCTTGTGATACAGGCGTCGCTTCTTCTTGTGCCGCTGGGGAAGTTGCAAGCCTTCTTCGCTCCAGAGGCGCTCCACCTTCTTGTGGTTCACAAGCCAGCCTTCGACGCGAAGCAGTTCGGCCACCTTGCGGTAGCCGTACCGGCCATAGCTCTTTGCCAGTCGGATCATAGCCAACCGCAGGGCGTTCTCGTCTTTTTCGATGGCCCTGTACTGCATGGAACTTCGCGCCAGGCCGATCACCCTGCAGGTCCGGCGCTCCGACGTGGCGAGCTTCTGGCGAGTGTGAATGACGGCCTGACGAAGTTGGCTCGTCGTCAGGCCCGTGGCTTTAGGTAGTTCAGGCTTTCCTTGCGAATGAGCTTGTCCAGTTCCAACTCCGCCACGATCTTCTTGAGCCGGGCGTTTTCTTTCTCAAGGTTACGCATCTCCGACAACTGCGACTTGCCCATCCCGCCGAACCGACGCCGCCAGTTGTAGTAAGTCGCATCGCTGACACCGACTGTACGACAGGCCGTTCGAACGTCCTTGCCATCCGCCAGCTTCAGTTCGATCTCACGCAGCAGCTTCAGGACATCCTCGTCCGAATACCGTTTCCGAGACATCTACCGTTCCCCCTTTCTTGGTACAAACAATGGCCCAGTTTTAGGGGGCAGTCACACACCCATTGGCGGCGGTCCTTAATTCGCATCGAGGTCTTTCATGGCAAACCGAGTTCGGCACGAAAGGATCAATGGGTCGGAACAACGGTATCCCACGAAGTTCCCGGCCGGCATCAAATTGTGGGACGTTCCAAACTGATGCCGGCCTGATCGGAACTCAAAAGTCCTCCCACCCCTCATCGAGATTCGGCACCGCGCCTGATTTGCCGGCACTGGCGACGAGCGCAGTTTTGGGCGCCGGCTTCGTTGCAACAAGGCGCCCCGAAGGGGCTCGGCGGGTGTGGTCGGCGACCAACGAGAAACTGCCGGTGTTCTGTTCCAGTGTCTCTGCCTGCGATTTGAGAGAGCCAACTGCAGCGGTGGTTTCCTCGAACATGGCCGCGTTCTGCTGGGTGACCTGATCAAGTCGGTTCACTGCGGTGGAAATCTCTGCCAAGCTCGTCGATTGTTGAGCCGATGTGTCGGCGATAGACTCCACGAGCCCGTTAAGATCCAGAACCATCTTCCCGATTTCGTCGAGCGCCCGACCGGAATCATTGGCAAGTTTGGCACCGTCATCGACCTGCTGAGTGGATGCGGTAATCAGGTCTCCAATCTCCCGAGCGGAATCCGACGAGCGCTGTGCAAGTGCCCGCACTTCGGATGCGACGACCGAGAAACCACGGCCCGCATCGCCCGCTCGCGCCGCTTCGACGCCAGCATTGAGTGCTAGCAGATTGGTCTGGAAGGCAATGTCGTCAATGACATTCGTGATCTGAGAAATCTTCTTCGAGCTTTCCGCGATTGCGGACATCGCATCTATGGTGCGCCTAACCACTTGGCTACCGGTTTCGGACTTCTCTCGGGCCCGGACAACCGTGGCCGCAGCGTTGTTCGCCCCGGTACTCGAGTTTTCCACCGAGGCCGTCAATTCGGTGATTGCCGCTGCGGTCTCCTCCAACGAAGCCGCCTGGGATTCCGTCCGCCGCGACATTTCCGATGCGGCTTCGTCCAATGCATCACTGTCACTGCGGATGGCCAATGAGGTCTCAATGATCGAACCGACCAACGTCGCGATCTTTCCAACGGCTCCATTAAAGTCCCGCCGAAGCTGCTCGTATTCTTTCGGGAACACCTCGTCGATCTGGACACTCAGATCGCCGCTCGACATGGCGCTCAACGAACGCGTAAGAGCGTCGACAACTTTTTTCTGTTCAGCGGCACGGGCCCGGCGCTCAGCTTCAGCTTGCTCCCGCAACATGTCCCGCTCCTGCTTGGCCTTCGCCTCGCGTTCGCGTTCTTCGGCTTCAGCCTGTGCCTGCCGGTTGCGCTCGGCCTCGGCACGTTCATGGGCTTCCTGCTCCTCCCGAAGGGCGCGTTCGCGGTTTTCCTTCTCCCGCTGTCTTTCCTCTTCTTCGAGCCGCTGTCGTTCGATCATGCCGTTACGGAAAACCTTGAGCGCTGCTGCCATCCGGCCGATTTCGCCGTGCGGGTTCTTGAAGCCCTCGACCGGGGCAAGATCGCCCGTGGCGAGGCGTTCGGTTACTGCCGTCACCCGATAGAGCGGGCGGACGATCAGGAAGATCGTTCCGGCAGTGGCGAGCACGAGGATCGCAATACTGATCCAGGCAATGCTCAGCATCGTGTCCTGACCGTCAATGGACGAGGCTTCGAGATAGCTGCTGGCACTTTCGATATCGGCTATCGACTCGCGGCCAAAATCGCGTGCCAGATTGGTAATCTCGCGCACATGTTCGGAAGCCTCTATTGCGGCCTCGTCTGCGGCCGCTCGCGCTTCAACCACAGTTCCTCGGGCCGCGAGTATGCCGGTTTCCTGCTCTACGCTGGAGCTGATATCGCCGAGTGCACTCATGATGTCAGCGTCATGGACGAAGTTCTTCGAAAGGGTCGAAATGCTTGCCATGATCTCATCGGCGCGAGTCTGAGATCCGGCCACGCCCGCTGCGTCGTCTGCGGATGCGCCCGTGAGAACAGCCGACTGGATCTCGCCGATAAGGCGTTCGAGACTTGTGGCTTGTTCGAGACGCAATAGCTGAGGTTGAATGGTGTCGCCGGAAGCGGTCCTGGCCGCGCGATACGCCTCCTTGACGTCGTGTCCAAGGTGCGTGTTTGCCTCCGACACCGCGATGCCGAGCGCATCCGACCCTTCGAGCGTGGCTTCATCGAAGGCGAGATCTACCTTGCGTGCTTCCGCCAACTCCTCGATGTGCTCCAATCCCTCCTCGATGTTGTACAAGAAGGCGTCTTTCAACTCGCCGCCAAGATGCTCGACGGATTGCTCCAGAGCGCTCATGTGTTCGCGGGCACTCACGAGGCCTTGCTGTATCTCCTCTTCGCTACCTGCGATCAGCAAGGCGGAAAGTGCTTCGTTGAGCTCGCCATTGGTTTCGATGATGGCGGAGCTTTCCTTCATCGCCGGCACCAGCTTGGTGTGAAACCGGTCGAGCGATAAGGAGGTTTCGCCGAAGAGTGTGAACCCGGTCCAGACAGCAAAGACCGTGAGGCCTCCAATCGAAAGCAGCATTCCCAGGACTTTGATGACGATGCTTGAGGAAAGGTTCCGTAGTGTAGTCAGCATAAAGGATTCCAGAGTAGGGGCGCCCGGCTGGTGAATTTGGCTTCGACTCACATGGGCACAATGGATCGGGCGACAAGGATGAAAGACTGGTAGCAGCCAGCCACTAACAATCGGTTAGGGCGTGTCGGATTTGGAGCTCAACGAGCTGTGGGTCGAAATCCCGCGCCATGAGGCTGTGTCCCAGCAGTTTGACGCAGTGTGGCTACGTCTCGACGCGGCTTCGACGGTGGTATCCGCTCCAATGTCGCCAGATGGCTCGACCCACGAATTCTTATGCGCGTAGCGCCTCGTTCCGCGCCTCAGCTACGGCAGTTTGTTCGCTTCCATATTGCGCAGCAATGCCCGAGAGAGATCTAGAGGTGCAGCGGCCCTTTCGAACGTCGATTCGGGTTATTCACGGCCAGAGATTTCTGGCAACGGCACAAGGTGCTGTAGTCGGGCACCGACCAGTCGAACCCTATCAAATCCAACAAACTTTCGACGAACCCGGTCGTTTGGCGCAGTAAACAATCGAATAACACTTTCGTAGCGAGACAGATTTGCACCGCACTCGTCGGGAAAAGCCTTCATTCATTTTCGGGACAGCTTTTGAAGCAAGACCGCGGCTGCGGATAACTGCATCAAGTCCCTTCGTTCCGCCTATACTTGGGGTCACGAGCGCGGAAAATACGCTCGTTCCGACGTGTTTTCTGTCGAGAATATCCATCGCTCCCGAGGTGGCGCGACGCCATGGGAACCCGAAGACATCGAGTAATTCCTACGGCCGCATGGACCGGGTACCATGGCGCGCCTCTGGTTCTGCGAAGCGGACACGACCGCCGGGCGGATCGGGGACATGCATCACCTGGGACAGAAGAACCTGAAGGATATCGAAGGCGACGCATTCCTAATCTACCAGCCGCAGAAACGTGGATCGAAAAAGGTCTCGGCTCCTGTTCAGGAGGCCTTGGCCCGTGAACTCGACCTCCATGATCTCAGCCGTAAAACCTTTCTTGTGACCGAACATGGCAAGCCTTCTGCCAACTCCGGAAGCCTCGACAATCGCGTCCGCAAGTGGATCAAGCGGGCAGGTCTTGTCGATTTGAATGGGAGGGTGACCCACTCACAGCATGGCAGCCGAAATGGCGTGGCCACGGCGATGGGCGAAGATGGGTCCAGCCTGTTCGAGATCATGGCACTGCTCGGGCATTCCGATCCCCG
>NZ_JAWMPX010000005.1:0-214359 GCF_033101155.1 Tropicimonas sp. TH_r6 | reverse complement strand
CCCATTTATCATGCTTCATTTGCTGGCCAACCTCACCACTTCACCGGTACCGCCGGTGATATGCCCTGCCCAACGCTCCATTAGGGAGCGCCGTTGTTCAAGGAAATCCGTCCTTCGATAAGCTCGTTCGACCGATCCGCCGACGACATGGCCAAGGGCGGTCTCAGCAATCTCGCGGGGCGTGTCGGTTGTCTCGGCGCACCAGTCTCGGAAACTGGAGCGGAACCCATGCGGGCGGGCTTCCATTCCTCGGCGCTCCATCAGTCGCGACATTGTGGCATCGCTGATGACGCCCTTGCGTATGCTGGGAAATAGAAAGCCATCGCGGGCGAAGGGCTTGGCTTGCTCGATGATCGCTTGCGCCTCGCTCGACAGTGGAACAGAGAAATCCGGCGTCCGGTCCCGGCGTCCTTTTTGGATCTCTCCTGGTATGGTCCACACGTCTCCGTCAATCTGGTCGAGTTGGAGGAAGCGGAGCGGCTTGGAGCGGACCGCTGTCAGGATCAGCAGACGAAGCGCCAGATGGGTGATCGTTCCATCTCCGAGGCTGTCGTAGAATGCGGGCATTTCCTGCCAGGGCACCGCCGCCACATGTTTGATCTTGTGCTTTTGGCGCCCCAACAGCGCCTTCGCCTTGTCCGTGACCTGCAAGTCCACGTCGAGACCAAGCGCGGCAGCATGCTTTAGGCAGATCCCGAGTCGATCCATGGCTTTTTGGGCTGTCGAAGCCTTTTTGTGCCATATGGGGCGAAGGGTGTCTCGGATATCCTGTTGGTCAATCTGCGAGACCGGAACGCCACCAAGCTTGGGAAGCACATGGAGTTCCAACGGTGTGAACCAGCGCCCGGCCTTCCCATCGTCCTTTAACTCGGCCTTGCGGCTCTCGAAGGCGTCGGTTGCGATATCGCGGAGAAGATACATGTTCCGCTCTGCCTCTCGGGCAAGGCGCTGGCGTTCTTTGACCGGGTCCTTGCCCTGCCGAACGACAGCGCGCCATCGCTCGGCCTCGATGCGAGCTTCCTTGAGCGTACTGCCTATATCCGTCGGGTTGATTTTTGCGCCACCAAGTCCCATCTCCCGGCGCCGTCCGTGGACATGAACCCGAAGGAACCATTGAGCGCCGCCATCTTCGCGCTTGTGAAGCCACAGTCCGCCGCCATCGGAGTATTTGCCCGGCGGAACTGCTTTCATCTTCGATGCGGTAAGCTTGTTCAATGCCCTCATCATACCCACCATTTTATCCACCCACAACATATAGTATATGATGGTGTTCCGTGGAACCCCACAGGGTAGAACAAAAGTAGTAGATAGCAAGTTTTGTTCAGAAATCGATATTCCGTGGTGCATCAAGATATAGGAATTCAATGCCCTCTGGCAGCACCATGACATCCCTTCTATAGATTTGATTGCATGACCTTTGACGGGGAAGCGATGCTTCAACCAGTGAACTGGAGTGGTACGTGATCGGCATGAAAATTGGCGGGTCCGATCATGCTCGGAAATCTGCACTCCACGTCTTTGGTCGCTGGCTTTTTCGGATCGCGGCAACAGGGTGCCTGCCATCACCGGCGCGGGGTCTCGACGGCTCTCCCGTCGATCCCGTCTCACATCGCCGGCAAGGATTTGTCAGGGTCACTTGAGCGTCGCGCTTTGCTGCGATGGAACTCGCGGAAACGACCGTGGAGGTTGGCGAAGGCGCGACTGGCTTTGCGCCGAGTGACGAGGTCTTGGCCTTGCGTGCTGGTCTTGCTGGCCTGGAGAGGGCACTCGCCTCTTGCTCGGCACGGTTCACATGCAAGTTCATTGATCTGTGACAAGGTGGCGCGGAGGGATCTGGGCTAGCGTCGAGACCTGTCTGATATCTCGAGGAGGATTGAGCATTGCGTGTTGGAGAGCTTTTCAAGATCGAACCGGATGAATGGGGGCTGCGGGGCGACCAGATCCTGTGGCGGGAACTGGCCGAGACACTGGCTGATACACCGATGCCCGCAGATCTTCCTCATCTTGAACGCCTGCTCGAGGATGCCTTCTGGGAAGCGACGGGGCAGAGCCTCGCTTTCAGCACAGAGTTCACCGTCCCTCGCTTCGCCGAGGAAGGAAAGACCCGTGGCGGGATTTCGGGTGCGATCTGGCGCTACCGTCTTTTCCCGATGATCATCCGCAAATACGTGGAGATCGCGGCCGACGCGGCGGCCTGAGAGCGGCCTGAGCGACAGATGGCGGCCCTTCGGCGGACGATGCGTAAAGAATAGCCAGGTCCGCTCTCCGGATGGTCTACTTGAGCCCGAGAGCGGGCACTGGAGCTGTCAGTGGCAGACGTGACCGCTCGCAGAGATTGATGGCACTGCCGACATGGAGCCCCCGTTCAAACAACGGCACTCCCAAGAAAAAAGCCGGAGCGGTCACACCGCTCCGGCTTTTTGTCTTTTTCGAAACCACGGCGCGGATCAGAAGCGCATCGACTTGGTTTCCAGGAAGCGCTGATGCCAGGAGAGCGCTTCGCCGGGCATGGCCGGGGTGTGAAGGCCGAGCGCGTTTTTCTTGGCGCGATCGTAATAGTCCTGCAACATCGGGCGATAGCTCGGGTGGGCGCAATTGGCCATGATCGTCTCGGCGCGCTGCTTCGGCGGCATGCCGCGAAGGTCCGCGAGGCCTTGCTCGGTCACGATGACCATCACGTCCTGGGTGATGTGATCGACATGGCAGACCTGCGGCACGATCGTCGAGATATCGCCGCCCTTGGCGATCGAGGGCGAGACAAAGCAGGACAGGTAGGCGTTGCGGGTGAAGTCACCCGAACCGCCGATGCCGTTCATGATCCGCGAGGACATGACATGGGTCGAGTTGATATTGCCGAAGATGTCGGCCTCGATCATGCCGTTCATCGAGATCGTGCCAAGACGGCGGATAACCTCGGGGTGGTTCGAGATCTCCTGCGGGCGCAGGATGATCTTGTCACGGTAGAAGTCCAGGTTCTCACGGAAGCGGATCGCGGCCTGGTCGGACATGCCGAAGGCGGTCGAAGAGGCGCAGAGCATCTTGCCGTCGTCGATCAGGTCCATCATGCCGTCCTGAATGACCTCGGTATAGGCCATCAGGTCATGGAATTCAGTGTCGCGCAGACCGGCGAGCACTGCGTTGGCAACGTTGCCCACGCCCGATTGCAGCGGCAGCAGCTTGTTGGTCAGGCGTCCCTTCTTCACTTCCCACTTGAGGAATTCCATCAGGTGCCCGGCGATGGTCTTGGAGACATCGTCAAGCGGCGGGAAGGGGGCGTTCTTGTCCGGCAGTTCGGTTTCGATGACACCGACGACCTTGTGCGGGTCGCAGCGCAGCGTCTTCTGGCCGATGCGGTCATCGGCATGGGTCATCGGGATTGGCACACGGTTCGGCGGCAGGGCGGTGCCGTAATAGATGTCGTGCATCCCCTCCATGCGTTCGTCATGCCATTTGTTGACCTCGAGGATCACCTTGTCGGCGCGGTCGATCCAGGTCTTGTTGTTGCCGATCGAGGTCGCCGGGATCAGCGAGCCGTCTTCCTTGATGCCGGTGATCTCGATCACGGCAACGTCGAGATTGCCGAAGAAGCCTTCCCAGACCATCGGGGCAACGTGGGAGAGGTGGAGATCGAAGTAATCCATCTCGCCGCGGTTGATCTTTTCGCGCTCGATCGGATCGGAGTTGTAGGGCAGGCGGTACTTGATGGCGTCCGCCTTAGCCAGCGCGCCGTCGAGTTCCGGGCCGGTCGAGGCGCCGGTCCACAGCCCGATCTTGAACGGGTCGCCCGCTTCATGGGCGTCGTGGATCTGGGCGGCCAGTGCCGTCGGCAGCGCCTTGGGATAGCCCGAGCCGGTGAAACCGCTCATGCCGACGGTGTCTCCCGACTTGATCAGGGAGGCGGCGTCTTCGGCGCTCATCACCTTCGAGCGAATTTGGGAGTTCTTGATGCGATCGGTCGCGGCCACGATTGGTCTCTCCTTTACCTGAGCCCACTCCAGCCATCTTATCAGCCCGCAATCGGTGACGAAACGCGCAAAAACGCGCTGTTTCAGCGGTGTTTCGAGTCGGCTGGAGCCGAACTTGACGCCGACGGAATGACCTAAAGCGCGGCCTCGATCAACGCGACCAGTTGGCCCTTGAGGGTGAAAAGGCTTGCAACCGGTTGCTTGGGGCGCAGCTATTTGAAAAATATACGAAATACCCGCATTGCAACTGGTGCAGGCCTGTGAGGCCGCGTGGCGTATCCCGGTATCCCGATCACCCCTTGCTCTCGGCGAGGTCGTGTGGCGTCAGGAAATGCAGTACCCGACCGCTTCCCGAGGCGAGCTTTGACCATTTGCCGATATCGAACTCCGCGACCAGCAACGCGCCGGTGGGATAATCGGCAAAACGCGGGTGGTCCGGTGCCACCGCGACCAACGAATGCGCGAGCTGGGCCGTGCCAGGATTATGCCCGATCACCATCAGCGTCTCCGCCTCGGCAGTGCGGATCGTTTCGAGCATCCGGGCGGCGCTGGCGTGATACAGATCTTCCAGAAGCTCCGGGCTGCTGTCGATATGCAGCCTCTCGAAGGTCTCGCGGGTCCTGCGCGCGGTCGAGCAGAGGACATGATCCGGCAGCCACTCCGTCTGACGCAGCCATTTCCCGAGCGCCTTGGCGCTGCGCTGGCCGCGCTTGTTGAGAGGGCGTTCAAAATCGCCCAGGTCCGGGTTGACCCAGCTGGACTTGGCATGGCGGAGAAGAATAAGGCGTTTCATCGCTTTCCGTGAAATGCGCGCATGTGAAATGCCGATTGCGCCGGATTGCGTCCCGAACGCTGGCTGGCAGGACAGGCGCGGCGCGCCGCGCATCCCGTCCCCATGCAATCGGAGCCGGCGGGCGTGTCAAGATGATTGTGGCAGGCCGTGACGGCATACTGCCCGGTTTCGAAGGCGCCAACAGGACAAGTTGAAAGGCATGGCCGGGTCTCGCAGCCATTGCACGGTGAGGGGACGGGATCCGGGAAATCCAGCGCGAGGGGCAGCGCGAGTGCACCACGCAGCGAGCACATCAACCCATCGCGCGGATGCACCAGCAGCGAGATCGGCGACACGAAGAAGGTGCCGCTTTGCAGGGCCCAGGCGTAGAATGGCGGGTAGGGCGGGCCGTCGGAGGGGAAGATCGCGGTTCCACCGAAAGTTCCCGCGACCGCGCCGAACACGCGTTTGGACCAGCGGTCCAGCGGATCCGGTTGGTTGTCGGCATATTCACGACTGGCGGTGAAATGCGGCCAAAAGCGCGGGTTGTCCGGCCCGACCAGCAGCAGGGAGCGGGTTGCGGGCGGGTGCGGCGGCGTTGGCGCAAGGCCGCCAAGCATGACCAGCCGCTCCGACGCCAGCGCCGCCTCTATTTCGGCAAGCCCGGTCACCCTCTAGTCGGCGCGGATCATCGAACCTGCGCCATGGTCGGTGAACAGCTCCAGCAGGCAGGCATTCGGCGCTCGCCCGTCGAGAATGACGACGGCGCGCACGCCCTCGCGGATGGCGGTGACGGCAGTTTCGGTCTTGGGGATCATGCCGCCGGCAATCACGCCGCTTTCGGTCAGTTCGGCAACGCTGTCGACGGTGAGCGCGGTGATCACCTCGCCTTCGGCATCCTTGACGCCTTCGACATCGGTCAGCAACAGCAGCCGGTCCGCCTTGAGTGCGCCCGCAATGGCGCCGGCGGCGGTATCGCCATTGACGTTGAAGGTCTCGCCCTCGCGGCCGGCACCGAGCGGGGCGACGACGGGGATGATCTGATGGGCATGCATCTGGTGAATCAGGTCGGGCGTGACCTCGACGGGCTGGCCGACCAGGCCGAGTGCGGGGTCGACCGGGTCGCAGACCATCATGTTTGCATCTTTGCCGGAGATGCCCACGGCGCGGCCACCCTGCTGGTTGATCGCGGCAACGATGCGCTTGCCGACGAGGCCGGAGAGGACCATTTCAACGACTTCCATCGTCGCGGCATCCGTCACGCGCTTGCCATTGACGAATTCGCTCTCGATGTCGAGTTTGTCCAGCAAGGCGTTGATCATCGGACCGCCGCCATGGACGATGACCGGATGCACGCCGACCTGGTTCATCAACACGATGTCGCGGGCGAAGCTGGCCATCTGCTCTTCGTCGCCCATCGCGTGGCCGCCGAACTTGATGACCACCGTGGCGCCGGTGTAGCGCTGTAGGTAGGGGAGGGCTTCGGACAGGGTCCGGGCGGTGGCGATCCAGTCGCGATTCATCGTTTGCTTCTTCATTGATCCGGCTCAGGGTGTTCCTGATCCCTGCTGTTACGCGCGGGAAAGCGCGCTGCCAAGGGTCATTGTCCGTTTCCGCCGGCCCGCCCGATGCGGGCAGCCGGACTATTGTGCGGGTTCGGGCAACCTGTCCGGGAAAGGCAGGTCTGCCGCGGCGGCACAGGACCGGATCCGCTCCAGCACCTCGTCGGGCAGGGCGACCCCGGCATCCATGCCTTCTTCGCGCCTCCGCGCCGCGCGATCGCCGGGGATGCGTACGGGGCCTCGGCCGGGGATCGGCTGGCTGGTGCGGCAGGCGCCGTTGACATGATCGACCTGCGCGAGGAAGGCGTCGCGCCCGCCGAATGCCTCCGGGTCGAGCACCTGCAGGAAGACATTGGCACCCCAACGATCCGGCGCCTCGACCCGACCGTGGCCGGCCAACGCCTGTGTCAGCATCTCGACCATCAGCCCCATAGCGAAGCCCTTGTGGCCGTGATCCATGCCGCCGACCGGAAGGATCGAGCCCTTCGGCTCGGCATTGACCACGTTCGGGTCGGTCGTGGCGGTGCCATCGCTGCCGAGCATCCAGGCATGTTCGAATTTGGTGCCGCTGTTGATATGTTCCCGGACCTTCGAGACCGTGGTGATCGAGGCGCAGGTATCGATCAGGACCGGGTGTGTGCTGGACGGATAGCCGATTGCCCAGGGGTTCGGTGTCAGGAGCGGTTCGACGCCGCCAAAGGGCGCGACCCAGCGGCCGGAGGGGTCGGAGGTGGCGATATAGCAGACGAAGCCCTTCAGCGCGGCGATTCGGGTAAGCGTGGAGAGGCAGCCGATATGGTGGCTGCGCCGGATCGCCATCGCGGCCATTCCGGCCTCGGACGCCCGCGCCATGCAGGATTCGATGGCTTGTTGCATCACCCAATGGCCGGGCAGGTAATTTCCGTCCCAGACCTGCGCGATCTTGCCTTCGCTGATCACGTCATGGCTGCCCGAACAGGTCATGCGACCGTTTGCCAGCTCCGGCAGGTAGTAGGAGAGCATCGAGATGCCATGCGTCGTGACCCCGATCTCGTCGGTCTGGGTCAGAAGTTCGGAGACGGTCTCGGCCTTGTCCGGCTCAAGACCGCCCTGCGTCAGCAGCGCGAAGGCAAGCTCGCGGAGCGCGGTGCGGTCGAAATGTTCCATCGCGCCAAGCTATCGCTCCGGTCCGACCAAAGGTCAATGTGTCCCGGTCAGACGTCTGCCAGTGCCGCGATCGTGCTGCGCAGCGTTGCGATCCCGTCGCCCTTCTCCGAGGAGGTCACGATCAACTCGGGATAGGCCGCCGGGTGGGGTTGCAGGCTGGCGCGGACCTGTTCGAGCACTTTGTCGCGCTCGACGGACTTGACCTTGTCAGCCTTGGTCAGAACGGCTTGGAACGGAACGGCGGCCTTGTCGAGCAGCGTCAGGATCTCCTTGTCCACCGCCTTGATGCCGTGACGCGCGTCGATCAGGACGAAGGCCCGGCGCAGCGTCGGGCGGCCGGAGAGGTAGGATTTGAGCAGCCTCTGCCATTTCTCGACCACGGCGACCGGCGCCTTGGCGAAGCCATAGCCGGGCAGGTCCACGAGGTAATGGCTTTCGGCGAGCGCAAAGAAGTTGATCTCCTGGGTCCGGCCGGGCGTGTTGGAGGCGCGGGCGAGGGCCTTGTGGCCGGTCAGCGCGTTGATGAGCGTCGACTTGCCGACATTGGAGCGTCCGGCGAAACAGATCTCGAGACGGTCCGCCGGTGGCAGGCCCGACATGGCGACCACACCTTTGACGAAGTCGCATTGGCCGGCGAACAGTTTGCGCCCCCGTTCAAGAGAGGCTTCGTCGGGCGCTTCGGCAATCGGAAAGGGAAGGGTGGTCATTTGACTCGCTCCAGGGCGGCAAGGTCGGCCTTGCGGATGGTATCAACATTCGTCTGGATCTTGTCCACTGGCCAGTCCCACCAGGCGATTTCCAAGAGGCGGGCGATAGTTTCCGCCTCGAAACGTTGGCGGACGGGCCGCGCGGGGTTTCCGGCGACAATCGTGTAGGGCGCGACATCCTGGCTGACGACGGCCCGGGCGGCGATGATCGCGCCGGCGCCGATGGTGACGCCGGGCAGGATCCAGGCTTCGGCACCGATCCAGACATCGGGTCCGATCGTCGTGTCGCCGCGGGATTGCGACCGGTATCGCTCGAGATCCAGCTCGCCGCGCCAGGCGGGCATGGCGTCGAACGGATAGGTCGAGAAGCCGAGCATGTCGTGATTGGCGCCGTTCATGACGATCTTCGCTCCGGTCGCGATGGCGGTGAAGGCGCCGATCTCAAGGCAATCGCCGAGGAAAGCGTGGTGATGCAGCAGGTTTCGAAGGAAGAAGTCCTCCGCCCCGTTCGGATCGTCGTAATAGGCGAAGGGGCCGATAGAGACGTTCTCAAGGCCCTTTGCGAGAGGGCGCAGGTGCACAACCCGGGGATGGTCGGGCATTGGATACAGGAGATCGGGATCGGGCAGCATCAGGTCAGCTCCACCGGGTCGCCTTTTCCGACGTCTCCGCCCTCGATGACACTGGCATAGACACCGAAATCCCGGTGCCCATAGGCCGCCTCCAGCACACCGAGCGTGTCGGCATCCGGTTGGCCGGTCTCCGGGTTCACCTTGGTTGCGTTGCAGCGGGTGATCGGCTCTTCGATGCGCAACCGAGCTGTGCCGATCCGGATCTCACGGCCGATCCAGTCGAACTCTTCCCAGGGAGCGAAGCCTTCGATCCAGAGATTGCCACGAAACCGGTGGATCGAGAGATCCTTGCCGAGACGCTGGCCGAAGGCGCGGCGGGTGTTGTGGCTGAGAATGGCAACGAAGGGATCGGGGACGTCGGTCATCGCCTGTCCGGGGCTGCGGACGAGTTTCGCAGCGGCGGGCCGGTTCCCGGGCCAGAGCGGGGCAAGCCAGTTGATCAGGGCGGCCGAGGCCCCGGGGGCGTCCGGCGTGATCTTGATTTCAGGGCGCTTTGGATGTGTCAGTCGGATGCGGTCTTCCCCGTCCAACAGCTCAGCGCAAATGGCCATCAGCTCCGGCCCGGCAACGCCACGCACGAAATTCCGCTTCGCGTACCAGCCCGTCGGTGTCGTGCCGAATTCGGCGGCCTCATGGGCAACGGCCCAGTGGCGGTCGAAAGGCAGAACGGCCCCGGCGGTGAGCACCGCCGAGGCCAGTTCTTCCCACCCGATCGACTTTATCGGATGGCGGATGATGTCGGTCAGATGGCCCGTCATTCAGCGTCCGATTTTTTGCGCTTGAAGCTCTTGAGGATGTTGCCGAACACATCCGGTTTGTAGCCGTGGCTGCGCATGATCAGGTATTGCTGCGTGAAGGTGATCACGTTGTTGGTGATCCAGTAGAGCACCAGCCCGCTGGCGAAGCTGCCGAGCATGAACATGAAAATCCACGGCATCCAGGCGAAGATCATCTGCTGCGTCGGGTCGGTGGGCGCCGGGTTCAGCTTCTGCTGCATCCACATCGAAATGCCGAGCAGGATCGGCATGATGCCCAGCGAGAGGATCTGCAGGAAGCCGAGATCCGGAACCGCGTAGGGCAGCAGGCCGAAGAAGTTGAAGATCGAGGACGGGTCAGGCGCGGAGAGGTCCTGAATATAGCCGAACCAGGGCGCGTGACGCAGCTCGATGGTGACGAAGATCACCTTGTAGAGCGAGAAGAAGATCGGAATCTGCATAAGGATCGGCAAACAGCCCGAAGCGGGGTTCACCTTTTCCTTTTTGTAGAGCTCCATCATGTCCTTCTGGAGCTTCTGGCGGTCATCGCCGGCCCGCTCCTTGAGCTTTTCCATTTCCGGCTGAAGTTCCTTCATCTTCGCCATCGACGAATAGGACTTGTAGGCCAGCGGGAAGAGCAGCGCCTTGATCAGCAGCGTCAGGCCGATGATCGACCAGCCCATATTGCCGATTACGCCGTGGAGCCAATGCAGTACCGCGAAGATCGGCTTGGTGAGAAAGAAGAACCAACCCCAGTCGATGGAATCGAGGAAACCCTCGATTCCGCCTTCGTTTTGATAAGCGCGGATCGCTTCCCATTCCTTCGCGCCGGCGAAGAGTTGGGACGTCTGCGTGATTGTCTGGCCTGGCGCGATGTCGACCGTCGGGAAGATGGTCTGCGTCTGGTAAATCTGCGATCCCGCCTGATAGAGCATGACCTGCTTGTGGGTCTGGCCCGGCTCCGGGATCAACGTCGTCATCCAGTATTTGTCGGTGAAGCCGACCCAGCCATTCTGGATACCCTCCACGGTCTCGGCTTGCACGCCGAGGGTGGGGTCAACCTCAAGATCATCAAACTCCTTGTATTCCTTCTCGGTCAGGGAGTTGTCTGCCATGGCGACAACACCTTCGTGAAGGATGAAGAAGCGGGTCAACTCCGGCAGGCCGTGACGAGCGATAATTCCATAGGGCGCGGCGCGGAGCGATACCTCTGTCGGGTTCTCGACCGATTGCGAGATCGAGAACATGTATTCGGTATCGACCGACATGGTGCGACGGAAGATCAGTCCGGAGGGGCTGTCCCAACGCAGAGTGACCGGCGTTTCAGGGGTCAGCGTCTCGCCGGACTCGATGGCCCAGAGCGTGTCCGTTCCAGGAACGTCGCCGACTTCAAGCCCGCCACCGGGGGCCCAGCCAAAGAGCGCGTAGTAGGACATCGGGTTCCCGACCTGCTCCAGGAGGCGCACGTTGGGCGAGCTATCGTCCAGCGTCTCGCGGTAATCGGTCAGCAGCAGGTCGTCGATGCGACCACCCGCGAGCGAAACGCTGCCGGAAAGGCGAGGAGTTTCGATGTTCAGACGCGGGGCGTCGGCGGCCTCGGCTGGCTCGGATGCAGTCGTGGTTGTTTGAGCAGCCACATCGGCAGTTTGCGGAACGGCTGCGATCGTATTGCCCGCAGAGTCCGTAGCCTCAGTGCTAATCGTAGCTTCCGGGACCGGTGCCACGGTTTCCTCAGGGGGAAACAGCAAAAACCAAACGAGGATTACGAGAAAGCTGAGTGCCGTGGCGAGAATGAGGTTCTTGTTCTGGTCGTCCATCAGGGGATCACCGACGTCCTTCCTGTCATCAGGGTTCGCGCAGGTTCAAGCCGCCACGAACAAAAACGTCAAGCAGAATTCCGGCTGACAGGCGATTGTCGGCCCTGCAGTGGCAACAATTCGGCCAATGACCTCATGTTTAAAGTGTCGGTCTGCCGATCTGCGGCGGGTTGCCGACCCGGCTGGTGTGCTTGTCCATCCAGGCCATGGTTTCCTCGAAAGGCAGGGGGGGCGCAATTCCGAAGCCTTGCACGCTGCCGCAGCCAAGCTGTGCCAACATGGCGTGTTCACCATGGGTTTCGATACCTTCGGCGAGGGTCTGCAGATCCAGTTGCTCGGCCATTGCCAGGATCGCCGCAACCATCTGTTGTTGGTCCCTGTCCAGATCCACTCGCGAGACGTAGGACTGGTCGATCTTGATCCGGTTGACCCCGAAGCGGCGGATATTCGTGATCGAAGCATGGCCGGTTCCGAAATCGTCGAGGTCAACATCGCATCCAAGGCTGGCGAGGGCGCTGATATTGGCGGTGACCGTGTCATTGCTTGAATCGGCGACAACAGTTTCCAGAACTTCGACGGTCAGGCGGTCCGGGGTCAAATCGAAGCGGTCCAGTTCCCAGCGAACCTTGTCGACAAGCCGTGGGTTTCGCAGTTCCGCCGCCGAGAAGTTCAAGCCGATTCGCGGCACACGATATCCGGACTTGTCCCAGAGACGGAGCGCCGAGAGACTGTGGAACAGCATCACCTCGCCGAGCCTCTCCAGCATTCCGGCATTCTCGACCGCTTCCATGAAGTCGCAGGGTGGCAGCACGCCCCGGTCGGGATGATCCCAGCGGACAAGCGCTTCGAAACCGGAGACGAGACCGGTATCTGTCGAGATCTGTGGCTGGAACCAGGGACGAATCTGACCCTCGTCGAACGCTTCCTTGATTTCGTCCGACAAGTTCTGTCGCGTTTCGATCGCGTCCCCCATTTCGGCTGAAAAGGAGCGCACAGCCCCCCGGCCGGAACGGCGGGCTTCGTCCATGGCGATCTCGGCGGCCTCGAGCATCGCCTCGGCATCCCGTCGCGGTGCGCGTCGAGCGAGGCAGAAACCGATCGACGCCGTGACATAAACGGTACCGGCATTGAGGCTGATCGGCTCCGAGATCGCCGCCTGCAACCGCTCGGATACGCGCAGGCCGACTTCCATATTGGCCTGGCGGATCGGGCCGAGCACCACGGCATAGCGGTGCTCCACCAGCCGAGCCGCGTGGTCTCCGGGACGGATTGCGCCGAGAATCCGATCCGCCGTCAGGCGCAGGATATCTTCGGTGCCGGAGCTTCCAAGTGCTTCTGCAACTTCGGAAAAATCATCGAGCTGGATAACCAGCGAAATGGTTGACTGGCCCTTGCCCTCGTAGTGATCGAGAAAGCCTGTGAGCGTTTCCATCAGGTGTTCGCGATTGGCGAGGCCGGTGAGGCTGTCCATCCGTTCCTTGTTGCGGTCCCCTTCCAGCAACCCGCCGAGCAAGAGCACCACCGGGAACGTCACGGCCGTGATCATCAGCAGGCCCTCACCGCCGAACCAATATCCCCCGAGCATCAGCGCGGGCAGGAACGCAAGCGTCTGCGGACGGATGAACGCGTGGCTCAGGCGGCGCTTGAACTGGCGAAATCGGGTGGCAGGCCGGGCCATGACTGGAATCCTCGATAGAGCGCAGGGCGCCATTCGGGGAAACGCTACGGGATCGGCCTCAGCAGGTTCTTAACGCGGCAGAAGCAAATTGCGCTCAATTTTCATCATTTCCCTTCGTGCCCAGTGCCAGGCCCGTGAAATCGAAGAGCTCGGGATCGAGAAGATGCGAGGGGCGCGCGTTCATCAGGGCCCGGAACATCTTGTTGCGGCGGCCCGGGTGATTGGCCTCCCAGCCATCGAGGATCTTCTTGACCTGCTGGCGTTGCAGCCCGTCCTGGCTTCCGCAGAGGTCGCAGGGGATGATCGGGTATCCCATCGCCGCGGCGAAGCGTGCGCAATCGGCCTCGGCGACATGGGCGAGGGGACGAAAGAGGAAGAGATCACCATCTTCGTTGACCAGTTTCGGTGGCATGGTCGATAGGCGACTGCCATGAAAGAGGTTCATGAAGAAGGTTTCGAGGATGTCGTCACGGTGATGGCCGAGAACGACGGCGGAGCAGCCCTCCTCCCGGGCGATCCGGTACAGATTGCCCCGTCTGAGCCGCGAGCAGAGGGAGCAGAAAGTGCGGCCCTGGGGGACCTTGTCCATCACGATGGAGTAGGTGTCCTGGTACTCGATCCGATGCGGTACGCCCATCTGTTCGAGGAATTCCGGCAGGACGGTTGCCGGGAAGCCGGGCTGGCCCTGGTCGAGATTGCAGGCCAGGATCTCAACAGGCAGCAGGCCGCGCCATTGCAACTCGTGGAGCGCGGCGAGGAGCGTGTAGCTGTCCTTGCCGCCGGAGAGGCAGACCAGCCAGCGGGCGCCGCGTTCTACCATGCCGTATTGCTCAACCGCCTCGCGAACATTGCGGACAATGCGTTTGCGCAGCTTCTTGAACTCCGTAGTGGAGGGCGCGCCATGGAAGAGCGGGTGGATATCGTCGGAATCATCGAGCATGGGTGCTCCTATGGCAGATTGCTTGGCTGTGGCAAGGCTTCGGAGCGGGGGCGCGCGAGATTCGAGGCCGTGGCGGGGCGATGACCGATTCATCTGGATTGAAGGGCACGGAAGCAGGGCGAAGCCGCCGCGCCAGCCCACGGTCAGGCTCTGACACGGCCGCCGTTGCGGACACAGCGTGCGAGCGCATTGTCCGTTAGAACGAGGAGCCGTCGAGCGTTTTGCGGATCATCGGGGCCGCTCATGTTCCGGATCGGTTCCGGGAACCGGATCATACCCACATGATCCCCAGGGATTGCAACGTCCGATCCGCTTCAACGCCATCCAGCCACCACGAATGGCGCCATGCTCTGCCAGAGCTTCAAGGGCGTAGGCGGAACAGGTCGGCTGGTAGCGGCAATTGAAGCCGACCCAGGGGCTGAAGACGAGACGATAGAGACGGATGGGCAGGGACAGCAGGAGCGCGCCGGGCTTCATGAGCGTGTCTGCCTTGGCGCGTGGGCACGCTCGACTGCGTCGAACAGCTCCCTCTTGAGTTGTTCGAACGGGCGGGAGGCGGTCACTTCGGCTCTGCCGATCAGAACGTAGTCCCAGCCCGGCCGCCCTGCCTCGGGCAGCACGGTTCGGGCAATTTCGCGCAAGCGGCGCTTGGCCCGGTTGCGGGCAACCGCGTTTCCGACCTTTTTTGAACAGGTAAAGCCGACCCGAACGAGCGTCGGATCGGCCTCAATCTCGCGGCGCTCGCGCGCCTGAAGCAGAAATCCCGGCGTCCCGGCCCGCCCCGCACGAGCGGCGGCCAGGAAATCGGACCGCTTGGTCAGGGTGGCCAGAATCGGCTGCACCCCGGCTGCCTTATGCGCTGAGCGACTTCCGACCGCGGGAGCGGCGGGCGTTCAGGATCTTGCGGCCGGCTTTGGTCGCCATGCGCGCACGGAAGCCGTGGCGACGCTTGCGGACCAGATTGGAAGGCTGATAGGTGCGTTTCATCGCTCCGTCTCCGTATTTGTTGTTTTGCAGCCCAAATCCGGCAACGGATTCGAAGGCTCTGATATCTCGAAGCTCGCCGCTTAAGGGAGAATTCCGGGCAAGTCAATTCGCCCGAGGCCGATTCCTGCAACATCGCAGGCTTTGCCCTGCCGAATTGTTTCAGACACCGTCATATAAGGGCGATCCGATCACGAAAAGGCCAGTCTGCCTTCAAGCGCCCGTGAGGCACCTGTCGTTTCGCGCCCAGACCCCGCATCTTGGTCTCGACCCGTGATGACAAGGCCCGATAATGATGAGTGACATGACCCGCCCCTCTCCCTCCTCTCCCGGCAAGGCCCGGCTGCTCCCGCTTGCCGTGATCGGTGTCGCGGCGCTGGCCGGAGCGGTGCTGCTGCGCGACGTGCTGAGTTTCGAATCGCTCGCGGCGAATCGTGAAGCATTGCTTGCCTTCCGTGACAGCCACTACCTTGTCACGCTGTTGGCGTTCCTGGCCGCCTATATTGCCATCGTCGCCTTCAGCCTGCCCGGTGCGACCGTCGCCACGCTGACGGGGGGCTTCCTCTTTGGCACCTTCCCGGGCGTTGTCTTCAATGTCACGGCCGCCACGCTTGGCGCCATCGTCATCTTCCTCGCGGCCCGATGGGGCCTCGGCGAGCGCCTCGCCGCGCGGATGGATGCCTCGGACGGGCAGGTTCGCCGCATCAAGCAGGGGATCGATGCCAATCAATGGGAGATGCTCTTCCTGATCCGCCTCGTGCCTGTCGTCCCCTTCTTCGTCGCCAACCTCGTCCCCGCGCTGGTCGGCGTACCGCTCACCCGTTTCGCGATTTCTACCTTTCTCGGCATCATTCCCGGCGCTCTGGTCTACACCTCTGTCGGTGCGGGGCTGGGCGAGGTGCTGGCGCGTGGGGAGAGCCCGGATCTCGGCGTGATTTTCGAGCCGCATATATTGTGGCCGCTGCTGGGGCTCGCCGCGCTGGCCGCGTTGCCAATGCTGCTGCGGGCGATCCGCGGTCGCAAGGAGGGCTGAGCGATGGATCGGATCGAGACGGATCTCTGCATAATCGGTGCCGGTTCCGGCGGGCTATCGCTGGCCGCCGGCGCGGTGCAGATGGGCGCGCGCGTCGTGCTGATCGAGGGCGGCGAGATGGGGGGAGACTGCCTGAACTATGGCTGCGTTCCCTCCAAGGCGCTTATTTCGGCTGGAAAGCGGGCGCAGGCAATGCGCAGCGGCCACAGGTTTGGTGTCGCGCCGGTTGACCCGCAAGTCGACTTCGAGGCTGCGATAGACCATGTACGCAGCGCTATCGAGACCATCGCGCCGCATGACAGCCAGGAGCGTTTCGAAGGGCTTGGCGTTCACGTCATTCGCGACTGGGCGCGTTTCACCGGACCGGACGAGGTTGTCGCCGGCGATACCCGCATCCGGGCGCGGCGTTTCGTGGTTGCCACTGGCTCGCGTCCCTTCGTGCCCCCCATCGCGGGGCTCGACGAGGTGCCCTTCCTGACCAACGAGACCCTGTTCGAGCAACGCACCCGCCCGGACCATCTGTTGATCCTCGGAGCCGGGCCGATCGGGCTGGAAATGGCGCAGGCGCATCACCGGCTTGGCTGCGAGGTGACGGTCCTCGAGGCGATGAGCGCGCTCGGGACGGAAGATCCGGAGATGGCGGCCGTCGTTCTGGCGCGGCTGCGCGAGGAAGGGATCGAGATCCGCGAGAATTGCGCCGCCGAGGCCGTGCAGGCTGTTGACGGCGGGATCGTGCTGGAGACTGCCTCGGGCCGGATCTCGGGCTCACATCTGCTCGTGGCGACCGGGCGCAGCCCGAACCTGGAGCGTCTGGACCTGGAGAGTGCCGGGGTGGAGTACACCCGTAGGGGCGTCACCGTCGATGACGCGCTACGCAGTTCGAACCGCCGGATCTATGCCATTGGCGACGCGGCGGCGGGGCAGATGAATTTCACCCATGTCGCGGGCTATCATGCCGGCGTTCTGGCGCGCTCCCTGCTCTTCGGTCTGCCGGCCAAGGCTCAGGACGCGCATATTCCGCGCGCGATCTATACGGATCCGGAACTGGCGCAGGTCGGCCTGACCGAAGCGCAGGCGCAGGCGCGGTACGGGGCACGGCTGGAGGTCGTCCGCTTTGCCTATGCCGAGAGCGACCGCGCCATTGCCGAAGGCGCGACCGAGGGCCTGATCAAGGTGATGATCCATCGCGGCCGCCCCGTCGGGGTCTCGATCGCGGGCGCCCAGGCCGGCGAGATGATCGCGCCCTGGGCGTTGATGATCGCCAATGGGCTGAAGATGAAGGCCATGGCGAACACTGTCCTGCCCTATCCGACATTGGCGGAAATCGGCAAACGCGCGGCTGGGGCCTATTTCTCGCCGCAGCTCTTTGGTAGTGAAACAGTCAAGAGACTGGTTCGCTTCGTCCAGCGCCGCATTCCGTAAGGCTTTGATCCGCCATGTTCCGCAACTCTCTTTCCGGCCGGTTCCTGCTGTTGACGGTGGCCTTCGTCATGTTGGCGGAGATCATGATTTTCGTGCCGTCCATCGCCCGGTTCCGGGAGGATTTCCTGCTCTCGCGGCTGGAGCGGGCGCAGATCGCCTCACTGGCGCTTCTTGCGGCCGAGGATATGCTCGATGACGAGCTTGAGGCGGAATTGCTGGAAAACGCCGGTGTGCTCAACGTCGTGCTGCGGCGTGACGAGATGCGCCAACTCATCCTTTCCTCGCCGATACCGGCGCCGATCGACGCAACGTTCGATCTGCGCGACGCCTCTGCCTGGGAGCTGATAAAGGACGCGCTGGCCTGTCTGGTGGACCCTGAGCCGCAGGTGATCCGGGTCATCGGCAATCCGGTTCGCGAGGCGGGGCTGTTGATCGAGGTCACGATGACCTCCGGCAAGCTGCGCATGGAAATGATGGATTACGGGCTGCGCATCCTGCTGCTGTCTGCGGTGATCTCGGTGGTGACGGCGCTGCTGCTCTTCCTGAGTGTGCGCAGCTTCCTTGTCGCGCCGATCAAGCATCTGGTCGCGGTGATGAAAAGCTACGCCGCCGCGCCTGAGGATGCGCGCCGCATCATCGCGCCGGAGGCCAGCGTGCTGGAACTGCGGGAGGCCGAGGAGGCGCTGCAATCAATGCAGACGGACCTCACCGGTGCGCTTCGGCAGAAGGAGCGGCTGGCCCAGCTTGGCGGCGCGGTAGCCAAGATCAGCCATGACCTGCGCAATATCCTGACGACGGCCCAGCTCTTCGCCGACCGGATGGAGACAAGCCAGGACCCGGCCGTGCAGCGCGCGGCGCCGAAACTGGTCAACTCGATCTCCCGCGCGGTCAACCTGTGCGAATCCACGCTCGCCTTCGGCAAGGCGGAGGAACCCGCACCTCGGCTGGAGCTGATCCACCCCGCCTGCGTTGTAACCGACGTGATCGAGAGCGAGCGGCTGGCGGTGGGCGATGCGGAGATCAGTTTTGCCGAGGATGTGCCTGCGGGCATGATCCTGCGCGCCGATCCCGAACAGCTTTACCGGGTCATCTCCAACCTCGTGCGCAACGCTCGCCAGGCCATCCTGGCATCCGGCAAGTCGGGCGAGATCTGCGTGGCCGCCGATGAGGGCGATGCCGGCTGGACCGTTACCGTCACCGATACCGGCCCGGGCCTGCCGCCAAAGGCGCAGGAATATCTGTTCCAGCCGTTTCAGGGCGGGACGCGCAAAGGCGGTTCGGGGCTCGGCCTTGCGATTTCAGCCGATCTCGTGCGCGGCCATGGCGGCAGCCTGGAGCTTCTGCGGACCGGGCCTGAAGGCACGGCCTTCGCGATCTTCCTACCCCGGAGTGTCGCCGATGGTGGTGCCGAACCGGAGTGATTTTTCTGCCTGCGCGCCGGGACAGGAATTGCCTGCTCTTTCGAAGTTTTTTGGCTTTTTCCTCTTGCACCCCTCGCGACCCGCGTTTATCAGGACGCTCCACGCGCTGGTAGCTCAGTTGGATAGAGTACTTGACTACGAATCAAGGGGTCGGGGGTTCGAATCCTCCCCAGCGCGCCACTTCATAGAATTATCCAGCTGAAATAGAGCAGAGTTTCTCTTTGTGATTTCTGCCACTCTCCTATTCGTCCCCCCTCACGTCTCCAGAACACCCCGGAACTCGGCTCCGGTTTGGCGCAGTCTAAGAAGTCAGACCGCAATGAGCAGTTGAGCCGGCTATCGCTGCACGAATGGCCTGCCGCTCTTCCTCGATTGCCCCCGATGCCGTGATTTGCCCACGCGCTGAAACCAGTAGCCGGCATCCCAATTGTCCATCCCCATTTCTATGGGACATTTCTGATTAGAGTTTCGGGAACTGGGGTTCGCATTCCGAGTGCCTGACGCGGGCGGGTGGAAGTGTCTTGTTCGAACCTATTCGGGATCCGTCTGCGGCATGCACCGGAATGCGTCAGGTCCGGAAATGCAGGTTGTCAAATACACCTGCCCGACGGAACGCCCCCCCTCGCATCGGTATGCGAAGGGGGGCGTTCGTGTTGCATCAACCGTCGAGATCACACGAAATCGATGGTCTCCGGCAGTTCGGGCGCTTCGAAGTCGAGGATGTCCGCCACGATCTCGGCTGCACCGTCAACGAGACCGCCCACTCCGGGCAGGCTCGATCCGGCATCCTTGAGGTTGAGCATCCAATCCTGGAAGGCTGCCGCGAAGGCGATATCGGTGTCGCTTTCCAGGGCTGTATCGCCGAGATAGGCTCCGAAGTCGACCTTGCCGCTGTCCGGATCGTCGGTCTTGAACTCGAAGCTGTCGACGGCGTCGAGACCCGTCTGCCCGGCACGATCCGCCCAGGTGGCCGTGAAGAGACCGTCTTCGAAGGCCTGGCCAAGGTCGATTTCCTGGACGCCATCTTCGCCGACAATGCGCAGGGTTTCGACCCGTGTGTCGTCGTCTTGCATGTTCTTGATCCGGACTTCGCCGCCATCGCCTTCGATCACGAGGTCCTTGCCGCCTTCGACGAAGAAGCGCAGGTCGCTGCCGTCGAGCGCGCCGGCCTCGCGCAGTTCCAGGACGTCGTTCTCGCCGCCGCCACCGCCGGAAATCGCGTCGAGCTTGTCGCTGGCGAATTCCAGGAAGTCGCCAAGTTCGCGGGCGGCGTCGAGACCTGCCTCGTCCACATCCATCGCGCCCGTCGAGCCGAAGGTGAAGAGGTAGGTGTCATTGCCCTGACCGCCGACCACGTCGCCGCCTGCATCGGAGACCGACAGGAAATCATCGCCGGTGCCGCCGAAGAACTGGGTGCTGTCATAGTCGAGCAGAGAACTGATGGTGGCATGGACATCCGCGACGGCGTCCTTGGCGTCATCGACCAGATCGCCAATCGCGTCGGTGATCTTTTGCAGCGGGTTCAAGGCGTCGAGCGTCTCCTTCAGGCTCTCGACTTTGCTCGTGATGCCGTTCAGCGCAGTGCCGAGACCGGTGTCGAAGGGGTTTTCGACGGTCCCTGCATCCGTCCCGAGGTCCGGCGCAAGCATCGACCATGCGAGATCCACGAAGGTTCCGCTATCCATCAGCCAGTCCACGCCGTCCTGCCCGAAGGAGAAATTGGCCTTGTCGCCGGTGGTCAGCATCAGGTCGCCGCCGGTGCCGCCAAAGGCGAAGTTGTAGGAGCCGCCGCCGATGAAGATGTCGCTATCCGCGCCACCCATCTGGAAGCCAAGGTCGCCGCCGGTGGAGAAGACATCTGCTCCGTCGCCGCCGAATTGGAGGTTGAGCGAGGGGGCGTTGTCCAGGAGCTTTTCCGTCAGGGATTGCTTCTTGCTCTCGGCATCCGTTTCCGCGTCGGAGCTGGTCTCCACCGCGGAGGTTTCCTCGGTCTCTGTCGTCTCTTCGGTGTCGTCCTTCTGCGAGTCCTCGAATTTCTCTTTCAGATGGTCCCAGAGAGCGCCCAGCGGGTTGGCTTCGCCGTCACCGCCGCGGCTGAGCATGAAGTCGCTGCCGTCATTGCCGATCTGGACCTGGATGCCGGCATCCTCGCCGCGCTCCAGCGCAACCATGACATCGGTGTCGCCGCCGCCCTCCTGCACGTTGATGCGCCCGAGACCCACCATCAGGTCGGTGCCTTCGCCGCCGAACTGTACGGTTGCCGTGCCGCCGCCAAGCATCAGATCCGCGCCGTCACCGCCAACCTGCAGGTTGCCTTTGCCGGCCCCGACGATGATGTCGGTTTCAGAGCCGCCGATCTGGATATTGGCTTCGCCGCCCGCCAGCATCACGTTGAGACCGTCGGGTCCGCTCGAATTCGCATATTCGGCCAGCTTGTCCGCCGCGGCGTCCAGATCGAACTCGCCTAGGCTCACATCTTTCGGAAGGGTGGACCAGATCTCGCCGCCGAATTGCAGGTTGCCCTTGCCGGCGCCGATCAGCCAGTCGCTGCCGGTGCCGCCGATCTGGATATTGGCGACGCCGCCTCCGACCAGGATGTCCGCGCCATTGCCTCCGTACTGTATATTCGCGCCGCCCGCGCCAACCGCGAGGTCGTCGCCGTCGCCACCGAACTGCACATTGGTGCTGCCAAGGGCAAAGAGCTTGTCTTCTCCCGCGCCACCGACCTGGATGTTGGTGTTCCCCGCCGCCAGCAGCATGTCATCGCCGGCATCGCCGAATTGAAGATTGAGATTGCCGACACCGACCATGGCATCATTGCCGTTGCCGCCGGACTGCCAGTTGGCGTTGCTGACGGCGACCATCGTGTCGTTCCCGTCCTGTCCGCTCTGCGTCGTGGCGACGACGGCCGAGGCGACCATCTTGTCGTTGCCGGTGCCGCCGAACATGACGTTGACGCCGCCTGCGCTGATCATCGTGTCGTCGCCGGCATCGCCGAAGACGGTATTGACCCCGCCCACGGCCTTCATGATGTCGTTGCCGTCATCGCCATGCAGCACATTCACGCCGCCGATCCCGGTGATCGTGTCATTGCCGGTGCCGCCATGGGCCTTGTTGACCGCGCCGATCGCTTCGATGCTGTCGTCGCCGCTGTCGCCATACATCTCGTTATAGGCGCCGATGCCCTTCATCGTGTCGTTGCCGGTGCCGCCATGCATCTTGTTCCAGAGCCCGCGCCCTTCCATGTGGTCGTTGCCCGAGCCGCCATACATGAGGTTCTTCGCGCCGTAGCCATAGAGCGCGTCGTTGTAGGAACCGCCGTCCATCTTGTTATAGCCGCCATAACCGTAGAGCTTGTCATAGCCGGAGCCGCCATACATGTTGTTGACCGCGCCGTAGCCGTAGAGCTTGTCTTCGTTATTGCCGCCATGCATGTCGTTCTTGGCGCCGTAGCCGTAGAGCCGGTCGTTATGGTCACCGCCATGAAGATAGTTATAGGCGCCGGTGCCCTTCAGGTAATCATGTCCGCTGCCGCCATAGAGCTTGTTGGTTGCGCCTGAGCCGTAGATGCTGTCATTGCCCGAGCCGCCGCTGAGATAGTTGTAGACACCGTAGCCATAGAGCTTGTCGCTGCCGGAGCCGCCGTAAAGGTAGTTGCTGCCACCCCAGCCTTTGACGATGTCGCTGCCGGAACCGCCTTCGAGCTTGTTCCAGCCGCCATAACCATAGACGAGATCGTTGCCGGAGCCGCCCTTCAGGTGGTTCTTGGCGGCATAGCCGTACATCTTGTCATTGCCGCTGCCGGCATCCTTGTAGACGCTGATTCCATAGAGTTTGTAGGTTTTGTGCGGGGATGTGTAAGAGGTGCTGCCCATGAGAGAATTCCTTTCAGATCAAATTTGGGGAGTTGTAGATCAGGCTGCGGTCGCCGAGCTGGAGGCCCAGTTGCCGTGCGCGTCTTGCCCGGGAAACTGGACGATCTTTGTCAGCCGGCCATCGCTGCTGCGGCGAGCGGCTCGAAACGCCACGCCGGGGAAGATCGTGCGGGTAAGATCGCGCGCCATCTTGAAGCCGTTGCCAAAGGGGGCGACGAAATCCATGACCACGGGGAGCCGCCCGCAATTCCAGGCCTCCGGCGACAGCGGCTGATCTCCATCCACGACGGCCTGCTCGGTTTCGGCATCCAGGTAGGCCCAGGTGGCCATGCCGACGGGCAATCCGCCGGAGCGCCAGATCCGCAACTGACCGAGCGCCAGGGGTGGCAGGATCAGCTGGCTGAAGGCTTCCAGGCTGCGCCCGCCATAAAGGTCGGACTGCGCCATGAGCGCCAAAGCTTCGCCCAAAACTGTGAACTCGGGCGACGGCGTTGCCGTTTGAGTTTTCGGATCAATCATCTCGGGGTCTCCTTCCGGTGAGGCCTTTTCAAAGCGAAAGTTGGTGGCGGGAGCGCCCGGAAGTCCTTTCGTTTCAGGATCTTTCCTTTGGGGGCTGTGGCTTCCGCCGGGGAATGATTTCGCCCTTCCATCCTGCCGCGGACGACCTCGAACATGTGTGATGGTCTGCCGGTCAGGCGGCCCGATCTGATTTGCAGATCGCCAGCCCGCGCCGCGGGCCGTTGGCGTATTCTCCTCCCGACTGTCACCGGAGGAGTCAGAGCCTGCCCATGCCCGCAAAATCTCGCCCAAGGCTTGCAATATCCAACCCTGCGCCTCTAACCTTCCTCGGGACGCAGCGTCCGGATGTTCAGCTGAAGACTGTCAGGAGGTCTTCCTTGGCCGAAGAGCTTGAAAAGACCGATCAACTGCCCTCGCCACAGTTGGTGAACACGCTCCAGGCCGTTTTGCTCGCCGAGGCGCGGTTCCTGTCCTGTCTGCGCGAGAGAACCGCTGAGAAATGCAGGATCCGGGAAGATGTCGAAGCGATCCAGCGGGAACTCAATCATGAGAATGTCGCCCATGTCGCGCGGTTCTTCTTTCTTCTGAAGGCGCTGGATTGCTCGACCCCGGAAACCATCGAGGCACTGATAGAAGCGCATAATCGAAAGGTCAGGAGCCTGATCGAGAACGAGGATTTTCGGGTTCGGACCCGCAGGGAGCTGGAGAAATCCGTTTTCAAGGACGCCCAGCAATATGTCTGCGTCAAGACGGTCAAGGAAAAGGGCCGCGCCGTCTTTGCAAAGACGGAGGTCGCAGCCCTCCTGTTCGATCACATGAGCCGCGACAGCGCCGTGAAAACTTTGGACCTGCTCATTCGGGCCGGTCTGCTCATCGAAGAGGATTCCGACCCGCTCTCCGGAACCAACCGGAAGCTCATCAAGACGGATGGTGTTCTTGAGGATGCCGTGGTGCATTACCTGTCCGAGATTGGAAAAACGGCCCCAAACAGAAGCGAGATTTCACAATGAAGTTCATTCTCCCAATATCCTTGGCTTTCTGCCTTCTGCACGCCCCGGCCTATGCCCTTGGCCCCGACATCTTCGGGTTGGAAGACAAGGAGCAGGCCTGCCTCTTCGTCGCCGAGGCGGAGGAACTCGCGGAACTCGAAGAAAGCGAGCGTTTTCCCTGCGGCCCGAGAACAAGGAGCACGCGGACCTTCGATGGCATCGATTTGCTCAGGGATGCGTATCGGGCCGATCCGGAGGCCACACTCGATCTCATCGAACGGATCCTGAAGGCTGGAAAGACCAACTGACTTGCAGAGCAGGTCGCTACTGGCCCGGCTTCGACAGGCCATCGACGAGGGGTTGCGACGCTACCGAACAGGATCGGCCCGAATTGCCGTGTGGATGAACCGTATCGTTCCAGAGATTGCAACCATGCCTACGGAGTTTCCGTGCGGACTGGCCATCGGGAACGGCTCTGATGCACAAGGCGGTTGCAATGGTTTGCCTCTCGCTTCTGCGGCCCACTCCTCCCTGTTCCGAGAGAGGCTTGACGATCCAGGTATTTCGCCTTCGCGAGCCCTGCCGCAGGCCGAATACCTCAGCCCTGCTGTGACGGATGTAGTGACGAACTCGAATGCGTCGGACAGCACCGCACACGCCCTGTTTCATGGATATCTGGGAAATGAAAAGGCGCTGCGTGTCAATCATGACACGCAGCGCCGCCCCCAAAGAAGAGCCTTTGTCTATTCGTAACTGCTGAAATAAAGGGGGCAAATTCGTTGGTTCCATCCACAGCCCGCGGTGGCGCGGAGTGTCCGGGGAGGAGAGGAGACTGTCACCGCCGGGGCTGTTTCAGGAAATCGCCAAAGGTGGTCGTGTCGATGTCGGCCTGGCACAATCCGGTGTCACGCATCACGGCGACGTCCATCGATTTGAAACGGCGCATGTCCTGATAGGCACGCAGATAGGTCGCCGGATTGGGAAGCGCAGAAAACACTGCACGAAGGGTCGCTTCAAACGTCGGCACTCCGACGGTATGGGCGGGAATACTCTTGCGCATCATCTCGGCGTTTCCTTCTGTTGCATGACCGGCCAGCACCGGCCATGCAACGAGATTGCCATGGTCCGCCAAGGTATTCTGTGAAGAGGATCACAGAGCGTAAAGAAAGACTAAACTTCTTCGGAATCCCTCGTTTCCATGAGGCCGGAACGGTCGAGGACGCGAATGCGCCCGCGCGACAGTTCCACCAATCCGGCGCGGCGCCAGTCGCTCAGGATCCGGGAAACGAGTTCGCGCGTCACCCCGACATAGTCGGCCAGTTGTGCCTGTGACATGGCGATCTCGCTATCGCTTCGGGAAAGGTGAAGGGTCTTGGCGGCAAGCCGGGATTCCGGCGGCAGGAAGACCTGGTCCTCGAGTTGCCGGCTCATCCATCGCATGCGCCGTCCGGCCAGTTGAAGCAAGGCGCTGGCGAGCTTCGGATTTCGGGTCATCCCTTCCAGCAGAGCGGCCTGCCGGGCGAAGCGGAGGCGGCTCGACACCAGTGCCTTGATGCGCGCTGTTCGGCGGCCGGGATCGAAGAACGCGATCTCGCCGAAAACGCTTCCCGGTTGCAGGCGATTCAGGGAGAGCTTCCGTCCCGAAGCAGCCAGAACGCTGACCTCCAACTCACCCGTGTCGAGCACGAAAAGCCTGTCGTCGAAATCGTCCTGTTCGAACAATGTCTCGCCGGCTGATAGCCGCAGCTCTTCAAGATTTTCCGCCAGGAGTGAGAGGAGCGTGTCCGTCTCACCCAGATCCACGTCGTAATGCGATTCCGTCATGCCGGGAGGCTATGAGACAGCGCACCGTTCCCAAAAGGAAAAACTTTCGTTTTGCACTGCCAGATTGCAAGCTTGGCGCAAAAGCCGAGGATCCCGCGTGTCGCTCTTCCGAAAACAGATTTCAGGACCGCGTCCCGAACAGGCGCCAAGCGGAGAACGCCGCCAGCTCACAGTGCTGTTCTATGACATCGTCGGATCGACATTGCTCGCCGAAGCCGAGGACCCCGAGGCGCTGCGGGCAAAGCTCGAACGGGTCCACGAGATGGTCCGTGCTGTCTTGCCCGATCATGGCGGATCGCTGGAACAGGTCATGGGCGATGGCGGCATGGCCTATTTCGGATTTCCCATTGTCCATGAGGATGCGGCGCTCTCGGCCGTTCAGGCGGGGCTGGCGCTGCTCGATGCAAGGCACTCGATTCCCGATGCGCCGGGGATTCGGGTTGGTATAGCGACAAGCATCGTTGTGTTGTCCGAGAGGACGGAGGCAGGGCGTATCGGTGCTGTCGGAACGGCGCCGAACCTTGCGGCCCGGCTTGAGGCGGCCGCCGAGCCGAACGAAATTCTTGTTTCGCCGGCAACCCATGCGCTGACCGGGCGCGGCATCGACTACGAGCCGGTGGACGGGCTGGCCCTCAAGGGGTTCCCGGAGATCCGCCGTGCCTGGCGGGCCGTGGCGCAACGCCCGGCAGAGTCGCGGTTCCGGCGGGATCGTCATGCCGAAACCCGCCTCTCCGGGCGCTCCGCGGAGACGACAGAGTTGCAGGTCGCCTGGGAGCGCGCGCAGCAGGGCGTCGGGGCGGCTTTCCTGATCGAAGGAGAACCCGGGATCGGCAAGTCGCGGGTCCTTTCCGAGGTTGTCGCCAATGTTGATGATGGCCGGGTGATCCTGCTGCAATGCCAGCCGCGAACTCGAAACGAGGCGCTTTTCGCGATCATCCAGATGTATGACCGTGCCTTCGACGATGGGCAGGACAGGGAACTGTCGCAAGCGGCGATCGCCGCGGCCGAGACGCTGGGCGCGCTGGAGGATGATCTGACGCTCTCGCCCGACGCGCGGCGCAATGCAATCGTCTCCGCTGTTGCGGACAGCTTTCTGGGGCTGGCAGGTGGCGCGGGGTTGCTGCTGCTGGCCGAAGACCTGCACTGGGCCGATGAGGTCACCCTGGCCGTGCTCGAACGGATTGCGGTGCAGGCCGGCAAGCACGCTGTCCTGATTGTCGGCACGTCGCGCTCGGACGGGATGCTGGACGACATCCGTGGTCAGTTCAGGCCCTTGCCGCTCAGCCCCATGGTCCCCTCGGAAGCGCGCGGGCTGATTGACTCCACCGCCACGCAAACGCTGTCTCAGGCCACGCAGGACTGGATCGTCGAGAAGGCGGATGGAAATCCGCTTTTCATCGTGGAACTGACCGCCCATGCCTGCGATCACGGCGGGGAAGGGGCGGCCGGAGCGTTCAGCGGCGCTGATATCGGCAGCTTGCGGGACCTGCTCGCAACGCGTCTGGAGCGGGTGGGCCAGGCCAAGCGCACGGCTCAGATCGCAAGCGTTCTGGGCCGGGAATACCCCTATCACCTGCTCGCCCGGCTCGCGCCGCCGCAGGCCGGACGAGATCTCGATGCCGACCTTCAACAGCTGGTTGATCAGGGTTTGAAGACGCCGACGGGCTACGGAAACGGCTTCAGTTTCCGTCACGCTCTGATCCGGGATGTCGCCTATGACAGCCAACTTCGCTCCGTCCGACGTGCGCTGCACGGGCAGATCGTCGATATCGTGGACGCGGATCCGAGCCTGTCCGAAGACGTCCCCGATGTGCTGCTGGCGGAGCATTGCCTTGCCGCCGATCGGATTGAGCGCGGGTTGTCGCTGTTGCTGGATGTGGCGGAGGACGCCATCCGCAGATCGGCGCTGCGCGGCCCGCGTGCGCTGCTCGAACGTGTGCTGAAACTGTCGGAGAGTCTCGACGCCGGACCTGCACGGGACCGCTTGCAGCTTCGCGCCTATGCCTTGCTCGGTCCGCTGATCACGCTCCTCGAGGGGCACCGGGCCGCGGTGCCGCTCTACGAACAGGGGCAGACGCTCTATTTCGCCTTGCCGGAGGCCGATCGCGCCCCGTTCTTCCCGGTGCTCTGGGGCTGGTGGTTCACGGCCGATGATCTTGCCGAGCAAACACGGCGCTCGGAAATTCTGATCCGCGATGTCACGCCCGAGGCGGATGCTGAATCGCGCCTGCAGGCCCTGCATTGTGCCTGGGCAACGCTGTTTGACGGTGGCGCCCATTCCCGATGCCTGTCGGCAATCTCGGACGGGCTCGATCTCTACGATCCGCAGGAAGCGGTGCGGTCCCGGCATCTCTATGGCCATGACGCCCGTGTCTGCGGTCTGGGCGAACGCGCGCTGTGCTGCTGGATGACCGGACGGTTGGAGGAGAGCGCCGAGGCCATTCGGGCCTGCGAGACCTGGGCGGAGGAGACAGCGCATCTCTCGAGCCAGTTGCACGCGCTCGACATCGCCACGCAGGTCGCCTTTTTCAACAAGGACCTCGCTGCGATCGAGCGAATCCTGGGACGCATCGCCCTGATCTCGGGGGCCGAGGCCGCACCGGTGATTACTGCCAAGCGACGGATTTTTGGCGGCTGGATGGCCGCTCGGGCAGGGGACAGGCACCAGGTCGGGCCGGTCACGGACGCGCTTGGTGCCCTGCGGGAGTTCGGGGTGCTGGAGGACACGCCCTTTTACGCCGATATCGCAGCGGAAGTGGCTGCGGCCAGCGGCCAGACCGCGGCAGCGCTCGGGCGGCTGGAGGAGGAGATTCAGACCGCCCGCAGCACCGGGTTGACCTATTGGCTGCCGGAGATGCTGCGCCGCAAGGCGTTGCTCATCGGCGGTGCCGCTGCGCAAGCGGTACTGGATGAGGGGGGCGAGATCGCGCAACAGCAGGATGCCCGCATGCTCTGCCTGCGCAATCTGTCCACCCGCATTGACCTCGGCCTGGCCGTGCCGCCCGAGACCGCGCGCAGGGTCGTCGAGGAAATGGAGCAGGCCACCCAACATGCCTTGCTGAAAAAGGTGCGCAATGCGCTGGAGCGCTGAGCCGCCACCGGCGGAGTTCCTGTCCGCGGCGATTGATGCGGCGCCCGAGCGCTCTCTCGATGCTGGCGCGTTCTGGCAGCGATTGCGGCCCCGGCTCCGGGATTTCGGCATCAGCCGTGTCGCGGATATCACCGGTCTCGACCATGTCGGCTTTCCGGTCGCGCAGGCCGTGCGTCCCGAGGCCCGCTCGAATGCGGTGACGCAGGGAAAGGCGTCGAGCCTTGAGGGAGCCGCGGTCGGCGCGGTTCTGGAATGCCTTGAAATGGCGGCGGGGGAAGATGTGGCGCGCCTTCCTGTGGCAGGTCCGTGCGATCGCATCGACTGGTCCGTGCTCGCGCCTACCGGATACTGGCCAGACGCAGGGAGTGCTTTCGTCGCGGCCTGGGATATAGGACGGGATGCGCCGGGCGCCGTTCCGCAGGATCTCCTGTCGACCGACTTTTCCCGAGGGGCGGAAGCCGAGGCCGCACCGATCCTGCGCCAGTCCATTGGCCTTGGCGCCGGAACGAACTTCGCTGCGGCCATGATGCACGGGCTTCTCGAATGTATCGAAGCGGATGCCCGCGTCCGGGCGGAGGCGGGAGGCAGGTGGAGGCGGGTCGCGCCGGATCGCGGTGATGCCCGGTTTGGCGCGCTGCTGACCCGGTTGGAAGAGCGCGGGATGCGCGTCCTGTTTCACGACATGTCGCGCAGGGACGATGTTGTTTCGGTCGCTGCGTCGGTCATGGAGCCGCCAGGCGCTAGCGCCCTTCCGTTGCCTGCTGCAGGGTATGGCTGCCGCCCGTCCGTGTCCGCCGCCATGGACGCGGCGCTGTCGGAGGCCGTGCAGGCGCGGCTTGCGGTGATCTCTGGCGCACGGGAGGACATCACGCAACGCGCCTATCGCCACAACGTGCCGGCCGAATTGCTCGATGCGGAATGGGCGCGCCACGCGCCGGGACCCGCGCTTGCCGCCGCATCTCCCAAAGCGCCCAATCCGACACTGCGCAGCCTGGCAGCGGGGCGTGGTCCGGTTCTCGCCGTGCCGCTGCGTTGGGACGCGGGGATTCCACTGGCCATCGTGCGTGTCATCGCGCCGGATCTCCTTGCCGATCCCCTCCGGGGCGCCGTGGCATGAGTTTGAGCCCTGCATGTCCCGTCGTCTTTCTCGGGCCGAGCCTGTCGCGCGCGGATGCCGGTCAGATCCTGCGGGCCGATTTTCGTCCCCCGGCCGGTCAGGGCGACATTTTCCGCGCCTGTTCTGCGCGCCCCCCGGCGATCGGTCTGATCGACGGGATATTCCGCGACGCCCCCACCGTTCGCCACCGCGAGATCCTCTGGGCGATGTCGCGGGGCATTCCGGTCTTCGGAGCGGCGAGCATGGGGGCGCTGCGGGCCGCGGAACTCGCTCCGCAGGGGATGATCGGCGTCGGACTCATCTATCGGTGGTATCGGCGCTTCCCCTTGCTGGCCGATGATGCCGTGGCGGTGACCCACGCGCCGGCGGCGCTCGGATCCAAGCCGCTTTCCGATGCCCTTGTCGATATCCGCCGAAGTCTGTCCACCGCAGCGAGACGCGGCCTGTGCAGCGGGGAGACCGCCATGGCCGAGACGCTTCGGATCGCCCGCCAACCCTTCCCGCAACGCAAGTTGCCAGAAGACTTCGTCGCCTCGCGGGTGGATCAGAAATCCAGGGATGCGCGCGCGCTCCTGCAGCTTCTGGCGCGTCACCAGGCCAGCGATGCGTGGCCCCGGGTCGCATGCGAGCCCCCACCGCTCGTGCATGCCTGGCTCGACGACCTTCAGGATAGCAACCTGAGGTTGCCCGACGGGCCGTAAAACAATTTCCGCCTGCAGAGTGTTAACACCTTCACAGAAGCGTTCTTGTCGATATGGTTGATGTCATTGACGAAAGGTAACTTTACCTGGCCTCGGGGGGAAACATGGTGGAGACCAGCGAACCATCCGGTGGCACGCGCTTTCTGCTTTATCCGCAAGCGCCCCATACGCCGGGTTATGACAAGCCGGAACTGGTGTGGATTTCCGATCCGCAAGGTTCGATTCTGGCCGGCCCCGCCAATGACCGGATGTATGTGGTCGCCCCCAACGCCCCCAAGGCTCCTTACCAATACCCCTATCTGCCGCCCTATTCGGGGCCGGCCGCGCCCCGGGTAGACCCGTCGCCTGACGGGCATTTCGATCATGTCGATCCATCGGATCCCGCCTTTCCGGGCGTTCATGTCTTTGGCTGCGTGGCGCGGGTTCTCGATATCTGGGAAAGCTATCTCGGGCACAGGCTGTCCTGGCATTTCACCGACACCTACGAGCGGCTGGAGATCATCCCGCTGATCGACTGGGACAATGCGCAATCCGGATATGGCATGCTGGAATTCGGTTTCGAGCGAAACCCCGATGGCAGCCGCCACCCCTATGCGCTCAATTTCGACGTCATCGCGCATGAGATCGGCCATTCGATCCTGTTTTTCGAGATCGGCCTGCCGCCGACCGACATTCCGCCCGGCCCGGACCTTCATGCCTATCACGAAGTGGTCGCCGATTTCTGCTCGCTCACGGGGATGCTGCATTTCGACACCGCGATGGACCGGCTTCTCCGGCGCGGCTCCGGCAACCTGCTGGCGATGAACGAGCTCAACCGGGTGGCCGAACTGGCCGATGAGCGCCAGATCCGGATCGCCGGCAATGCCCGCAAGATGTCCGACGTTGGACAGGAGGTGCATGACAGGTCCCGCCCCTTCACCGGCGGTATCTTTGACACCATCGTGCAGACCTATCACGACATTGCCGTCAGCGAGGGGCTCGTGGATCTTCCGCCCGGGTCTATCCCGGATGCCCGCGGCATGGGGGCCGATCTCGAAGAGCGTTACGCCCGCGCCTTCCGCGCCGATTACGAACACAAGCATTTCCAGCTCAAGGCGGCGCTCGCCGAGGCGCGCGATCACGTGGCGCGGGCGATGGCCCGATCCTGGGCACGGCTCGACAATGAGAGCCTGACATATGCGAACGCCGCCTACGCGCTCTGCGAGGCGCTTCAGGAGGCGGGCGAGGGCGGCATTGCCGATACGTTGCTTGAGAGTCTCGCCTGGCGCGAGATCCTGACGTCCTACGATATTCACGCGCTCGGCCGCGACCGGTCACGCGCGGCCATCTGGTTCTAAGCGAAAGGGAAACGCACATGGACGTTAATGAATTTTTGCCGCTCATTCCGGACGGTCTCTATGATCCATCGGAAGTCATTCTCATCGGGTCGCATCTGACGCCGGCTCCGGAGGAAAAGCCGGACCTGAGCGCGGATTCCAGTCCCGATGCCATGAGCAAGATGAAGACCTACCTCGAGGCGCTCATGGTTGGCGAGATGCAGTTGCATTCGGATCTCCTGCAAAAGCTCAGGCTGGTCGCCCTACGCGACGAAACCCAGTTTGCATCCGGCGAGAAGCCCGAAGCGAACTGTCCGACCGTCGCCCTGATCTATGCCTACGGATACGAGGGTCATAGCTATCGCCTGACCAAGCCACGGATCATGATCGTCAAGGGCGAAGGCAAGCCTTATCAGGAGGTTGGGTCCTCGGGTGCGGCGGGCGACATGATCGGAAAGCTCTATGTGTGGCACATGTCGAAGCACCAGCAGACGGTCTCCGTCGAGGTCGAGACGGGCGATCTCAAATCCCTCGTGCTCGACGCAAACCAGCCCGGAAACCGCTCTGTGCAGTCCTATTCGGCGCATATGCAGATGGCGCATCGGGGCGGCAAACTGAGCTGATGCGGTGTGACCGGGAGGGCGGTTCTCCTTTTGCCTGACCCGAGAACGGGTCAGGCCCGCAGGATCTGGATCAGCCGTGAATTGGCGCTGACCGGACCAGTCTGATCAGGCTCCCCAGCGGCTTGCGTGACCCTGAAGAAGAGCAACGCATTGCGCGTTCATTGATCGCATATGCAATAGAATTCCCGTTTGTGGCGGGCGTGCGTGAAGCCGAGCCGATTTCGGATATCTGCAACGCCGTTGACGTGCCGCATATCTTTCTCGACTTGCCAGGGCAAAAAGCGCCATCTGTCGCTTCCGATAACTTCGGCGGCGCTCTTGAGTTGATGAGCGCTCTTCTTGCAGGGGGGGGCAAATGTTGACGGTCCCACGCCGCGTGAACGCGCCTACTTTATCGGCGGCGACATGTTCCACGACGCGACAACAAAGCGTATCGGCGCCTTTCGCCATGCGTTGACATTGTCCGGGCATCCTTGCAAGCCGGATCAGATCATTGCCTGTGGCTATACGCCGGACGTAGGTTACCGGGCCATACAGACAGTGCTGAAGGGGGCCGGGGGGGTCCCCTCCCTGATTTTCATCAATTCGCAAACGATCCTCGTGGGCATCATGGAGCATTTGGTCCAGTTTCCCGATGCCGCATTCGCGAATAGCGTCATTGGGTGTTGGGATTATCACCCACTTGCGGCAGCCCTGAAATTTCCGATGCACATGGTTCGACAGAACACACAGGGAATGATCGCGGAAGATTTTGGTTTAATTGACAAAAAGAAGATGGATCCGCAGGTCATCAAGATCAAAACCGAGTTGCTGCGCCCGCGCGAAATCCTTCACAATGTGACCGGCGATCTGGGGTAGCCCGTGCCGGAACCTTGCGCTGTATCGGCCGAAATTCTTGTGGGGCGCGAAGCCGGCCGGCCATCGCCAAGGGCTCCTTCCGTTTGTCTCAGCGAGCAAATGAAGCAATCACACCCTTTTTGATCCTGTCGCCCACAGAGCAATCTCCAGTTTCGGGCGGCCGATTTCCCGCGAACGCGAGCCTTCAGGCCTGTTAACCAGCCCGCCCGCGAGGCGCGACTACCCCGCCGGGAAGGTGACCTGGCTTGGCAGGTTAAAGTGCTGGCGCGCTTCTTCAGGGGAGCCAAACAGACCCACTCCCCAAAATGCCACCATGGCAGCGCCCAACACTGTGACTTCGGGTTCGTCAAGGGTCCGCACCGGGATGCCCAACGCATTGGCTTTCAATTGAGTCCAGAACTGGTTGCGTGTCCCGCCGCCAACCAGGGTCAGTTCCTCGGCATGAAAGTTGCCGGCCGTTTCGAGCGTCGCCAGCCCGGTTTTCAGCCTGCGCACCAAACCTGTGAGTGCGGCGCGATAGATCGTGCCGCGATCCACGTCCAGCGACAGGCCGTTCATCGCTCCCTTCTTGATCAGCAAATCCGGATCAAGAAAGAGACCGTGGCAATCCTCCGGCGCCGCCTCTGCCTCTGCGATCATCGCTTCGTAGCGCGCCGCTCCCTTGAGTTCGGAAAACATCACGCGCCCGACCCATTCGATCACCTCTGAAGCGATTTACTGGTAGCCCGGGTTGAACTTGCCTCGGTGGATGCTCCATTCGCAGGTAAAGGCGTCTGCGAGATTTGCGGTGTCGGGCAGCGTGATCCCGTTGGTCTGCGCCATCAGAATCTCCCAGGTGCCGGACGACAGAACCGGCCCGGCCTCGGTGGCGCCTGCGCCAAAAACCGCAAACTGGGTGTCCCCACCAATGTCGCATCCAGCGCAAAGTGCCCGGTCAGGCGGTGGGCGATCAGCGAAGAGACAAACACGAAGCGCCGGGCTCTGTCGATCAGTTCCGGGTGGTTCTCACGAAACCAGATGAACTTGTTCAGCGAATTGAAGGAAAAATGCCCCACGCCGCTGATCTGAACCACCCTGTCGGGGTCGATGAAGCGCCCCATATGGGCCATCGACTCGAGGGTGCGCGTGCATTTCCGCGAGATCACCGGATAGATGGGCCGGCCCGCGCAACGACCACGCGCTTTGAGTTGACCGCGATCGCCCGCTGGTTGGTGCTGCCGCAATCGAGCACCACCGCCAGATCCCCGCGTCCCGCTTCGGAGTCACATCATTTCCGGCCGTCCTGCTTCCCTCCCTTGCCGGCGACATCGTCGCGCAACTTGCCTGTCTTTCCGGTCTCGGTGATGACGCAGTCGATCCGCCGGGGGGGGTGGGTCAGCGCAAAGGCGGTGCGGTCGAACTTGCTGGTGTCGCACAGCAAAACGTTCGACTTCGCGGATCGCGCCATCGCGATTTTCACGCCGGCATTCAGTTCGCTGTTGTCCCAGGCCCCGCCGTCTTCACTGTAAGCGGCGCAGGAGCAAAAGCAGATATCGGCGTGGAACTCCTGCACCTGGTTCTGGGTCAACACGCCGAGGAACGCGCCGTATTTCTCGTAATACTCGCCACCGACGCCAATCACCCGAATGTTCGGTTTCCTCACCAGGTCAAAGACGATGCGCACCGAGTTGGTGATTACCGTGAGGGGGATATCGGGGAGCGCCTCCGCGAGGTACCAGGCCGACGAAGAGTGGTCGAGCATCAGCACGGTGTCCGGGCGGATCATGGCGACCGCCTGACGGGCGATGGCGCGCTTGGAGTCTGTCTCTTCGAGCTTGCGGCGACCGAAGGAAAGCGACCCGTGATTGTTCTCGATGATGGAGGCAGCGCCGCCATGCGTGCGTCGCAAGTAGCCGTCCTCCTCAAGCGTGCGCAGGTCGCGACGGATCGTCTCTACGGCGACGCCGAATTGCTCGGAAAGGTCGGCTACAGACAGTTCGCCAACATGATCGACCCTGTTGACGATATCGCGCATGCGTCCGACGAGCACCTGCGCGCTCCCTGACTCATTCGGTCTATTTTTCACTTTTTCGGTCATATACGGTCATTTCTTGATGGTTCCGGGCGCATCGATGGATCGCGCTAGAACTCATTTTCGCTCTCACGTGACGGTCTTTCGTAGGGAGGCTGTATCATTTCCTAATGTTTGGCAAGATCGGGCAAATTGCCACCTCAGAGGAATCCACCCGTCGCCTGTCTTGCCACAGCAGTGTCCTTGATCTATATCGGGCATAAACGGGCATGATAGACCCGGCGCTTCTAGCCGTTGCCGTATGTGCCCATAGATTCCTGAACATGGAGACAGACAATGAGCGACACCGCATTGCGCCAAAGCGTGATCCAGGCCTGCAACGACATGAACGCGCATGGTCTGAACCAGGGCACCTCGGGAAATATCAGCGTGCGTCAGCCTGGCGGCATGCTGATCACCCCATCCGGGGTTGCCTATGATCAGATGCAGCCCGAGGATCTGGTCTTCGTCAGTGACGAAGGCGAATATGCGAGCGATGCAGTGCCCTCGAGCGAGTGGCGCTTCCACCTCGCCAGCCTCCGCGCGCGGCCCGAAGCTGGTGCCGTGGTGCACAACCACGCGATGTATTCGGCCATCGTCTCGATCCTGAACAAGTCCATTCCGGCCGTTCACTACATGATCGCCACCGCCGGCGGCACCGATATTCCGGTAGTGCCCTACGCTACCTACGGGACGCAGGAATTGTCAGACTACGTCGAAGCTGGCCTGAAAGACCGCAAGGCAATCCTGCTCCAGCACCATGGCATGATCACCACTGGCACGACCCTGGCGCAGGCAATGTGGCTTGCCGTCGAGGTGGAGGCCTTGGCGAAGATGTATGCGACCCTATTGCAGATCACCGACACGCCGCCGGTCCTGCCCAATATCAAGGTCGAAGAGGTGCTGAGAAAGATTGAAAGCTACGGGTTGCGCGAGAAAAACTGAAGCTCCCACGGAAGTCGCTACAGTAATTTCGGTATTGCCAGGGGTGTTGTTGCACAAAGGTCGTGTAGGATTCGCGGCGGGAATCCAATATGATAGCCGGCGGGTATAAGCTTACTCGACAAGACGATCTGCAATACGACGACCTGGCATGGCTACAATCGAGCGCTGAGGCAGCGGAGATCTTGGACCATCTGGTTCGATCCGGCGATGGTGTGGGAGGCTGCGCCCTCCGGCAAACGTCGTCGCCAGCAGACTGACAGCGCTGCTTCCATCCAGGCGTGCCTCGTGATCAAAGTCCTGTTTGGCATGGCGCCGCGACAAACGACCGGGGTCACTGCGCGCCTGTTGAAACGCGCAGGGCTTGACTGGTCCGTTCCTGATTTCAGCACGCTGAGTCGCCGTCAGAAAATCCTTGCTGTGAACACTCCCTATCGGGGGGGGCTCAGGGGGCGCTACACCTCTTGATTGAGAGCACAGGGATCAAGGTGGAAGGCGAAGGAGGGTGGTGCACGCGCAAGCATGGAGGCCGTTAGCTGCGTGTTTGGCGTAAGGTCCACGTTGGAATTGACGAGGAAACTCTGGAAGTCCGGGCCGATGAAGTCACCACCAGCAACGTTGGCCCTCTCATGGTTTGCAAGGCAAGCCACTTCCAGGCAGTGGATGTGCCGATTTCACAATGTCATCCACTGCCCGGCGGTGCATGTTTGCATGCATGAGGAGGCCCGACCGTGATGCCGCAGCAATCATTTCACCCCGCCGAAACGCCAAGCCGAGGAAGTCAACAACCGCTGGAGCCAGGGCCAGAAATGAAGCGCTGCGAGGCTCGGCGTATCTCGGCAGAGCGCTCTGGAGGCGTTGGAGTGAGTATCCCCGACGAAGTCGTGTTGAAGCGAAAATGCATTGTATGAAGATCCTCGGTCGGTTTCAGATTTGCGCAACAACACCCCAGCGCGACAGCAATTCCGTGTTTTCACGCAAGCTGGAGGCACATGATGCCAAGCCGCCGTGCTGTTTTCTGCATTTCGGGATGTGAGGGGGAGTCAGTACGCTCCCGCGAGAGATGGCCCCGGTTTTCTGGTCCGTTATCCTCCGATGACGCTATAGAATGGGGCCATGTCCGGTCGCGGAGTGCGTACAGTCTAGCGCCGTGATCGCCAAAGACGTCAAAACACTGCCGGCAGCACACGCAGGTGCTGGCTCGGCCTGCGCGAAAAGATAGGTCAGATGACGAACGCCATCACTGAACCAGGACGTGAGACGCCGGTCCTGTTGGAGACAGAGGTTCTTGTCGTGGGCAGCGGTCCAGCCGGCCTGACCGCTGCAATTGCCTCCGCACGGACAGGGGCAAGGACAGTCCTGCTCGAAAGATACGGCTGTTTCGGTGGTGTGCTGACGCAGGTCGGCGTGGAAAGCTTCGCCTGGTATCGGCACGAGGGCACGGTGGATTGCGAGGGGATCGGCCGGGAATACGAGCGTCGCGCCAAGGCGCTGGGCTTTACCCGGCCCGAGCCGCAATCCAGATCCGAGGTGATCGATACCGAGGGGTTCAAATACGTCGCCGACCGAATGATCGTTGAGGCTGGCGTCACGCCGCTGCTGCATTCCCTCGTCGTGGACGTGATCAAGGAGGGCGATGCCCTCAGGGGCGTGATTGTCGAGGGCAAATCCGGCCGGCGCGCCGTACTTGCCCGTCGCATTGTCGATTGTACCGGCGATGCCGATGTCGTCCACAAGGCGGGCGCCCCCTATACCAAGCGCGAGAAGAAGGACCTGATGGGCGTGACGGTCATGTTCACCTGCGCCGGGATCGACGTGGCGCGGTTCAACCGCTTCGTGGAGACCGAACTCAAGCCAACCTATGCCGATTGGGGCAAGAACTGGGATGTCATCACCGACGAGAAGGAAGATGACATGTTCAGCCCCTACATGGAGGAGGTCTTCACCCGCGCCCATGCGGACGGCATCATTCCGGGCAATGCACAATCCATCGCCGGCACTTGGTCGAGCTTCACGGATGCCGGCGAGGCGCTCCAGCTCAACATGGTCTATGCCTTCGGCTTTGACAGTACGAATGTGCGCGACATCACGCGCGCGGAGATCGAGGGGCGCCAGCAGGCGATCTGGGCCATCGACGCGCTGCGCCATTATGTGCCCGGTTTCGAAAACGCGCGCCTGCGGACCTTCGGGATGACGCTTGGTACGCGCGAGTCCCGCCTGATCCAGGGCAAGGTCCGGGTCTCGAAGGAACACGTCCTCAACCAGGGCCGTTGCGCCGATTCCATCGGTATCTTTCCCGAATTCATTGACGGCAGCGGCTACCTGATCCTGCCGACCACCGGGCGCTACTACCAGATCCCCTATGGCTGCCAGCTGCCGCAGCGGGTCGAGAATCTCATCGTCGCCGGGCGCTGCATCTCGGCCGACGTGATCGCGCATACGACGATGCGCAACATGATGTGTTGCGCGGTGACGGGGCAGGGGGCGGGGACGGCGGCTGCGCTGGCGGCAAAGGCCGATGTGGGCTTTGACGCGCTCGACATCGCCTCCCTGCAGGCGACCCTGACGGCGCAGGGCGTGCGCATCGACTGAGCCGGGCGGGTGTTCGGCACCAGCCGTTGCGACCCGCTCAACGTGGCGGGCGCATCAGTTTCCGGACGACCTCTTCGAGGAAGATGAAGAGCACGGTCCTGTTCTTCTCGAAGGGTTGCAACTCGGAGCATTGAACCTGGTCGGTCAGGCAGAAGACCTTGCCGTATCTCTCGATCAGGTCGGGATTGTATTCCTCGACGATGAGGGCCATCTCGCCGCCCTTTTCCACGGTGTCGTGATAGACGTCGTCGAAGGGTTTGAAACTGCCCGTAACGGTCAGGACAAGCAGCAGGGTGTTCTCGTCGGTCATGGACGTGGCCAGCAACTCGTCGGCCACGGCCACGACCATCTTCCCGGTGCAGGTCTTGAGCCTGTATTCGAAATACTCGGCGCAATGGAAGGACGGGCCATAGCCGAGCAACATCAGCTTGTCGTGCGTGCCGATCAGCTCGACCAATGCGTCGACCTTGCTGTTGTCGAAACCCTCGATGAAATGGGCAAGCCGCGCCAGCTCGGATGTCTGCACCACCTCGGGCGCCACCCGGTCATAGAGAAAATCGAGATACTGGCGATAGGAATTGAAGCCGAGTTTCTTGCTGAACTTGGAGATCTTGGAGGGCGAACAGCTGCAGAGCCGCGCCGCTTCGGCGATAGGGATCGCCTCGACGCCTTCGCTTTCCGCTTTGAGAGTTGCGTGGATCTTTCGCTCCAGAGGATTCAGGGCGTCGAAATCTATCCGGATCATCTGCAGGCTCCTCCTCCCGGGGTCGATCCAGATATTGTGGTCTTGTGTCGAGAAATGCAAATGAAATGGAAATCTTTCCAAGTCAAATGTTCAAAAATTTCCGAAAATGCGGAAAGTGATGCCAATAAATGGAAAGTAATCGCTCAAATCTTGACAGAATCATCGATTTACGGCATATGTTTTCCCGAAAGAATGGAAAGTTTTCCATATCTTGCCGGAGGATTTATCTTGGACGCGCACGCAGTCTTGGAACAGCTGGGGGAGATCGTCTCTCCAGATCAGATCAACACCAACGAGGCAGATCTCTACGAGGCGTCTGCCGACCGCTACAAGAAATTCGCCAAGACCCGCAAGGCGCTGGATGTCCCGGCGCCGATCGGGATCGTCTATCCCGCCAACGCGGAAGAGGTCAGCGCGATCCTGCAGTTCTGCAATGAGAACGGGATCAATGTTATCCCCCGTGCGGGCATGACGGCGACGGAAGGCGGGCTTGAGAACTGGAAAGACATCACGCTCGTTGTCGACACGCTCAAACTCGACAAGATTATCAAGATCGACCCCTATAACAGCCAGGCAACGGTCGAGGCCGGCGTGCCTTTGCAGGTGCTCGAAGACGAGCTGCGCAAGATCGGCTACACGACAGGCCACTCGCCGCAATCCAAGCCGGTTGCCAAGTTTGGCGGCCTCGTCGCGACGCGCAGCATCGGCCAGTTCTCGACGCTCTATGGCGGCATCGAGGACATGGTGGTCGGGCTGGAATGTGTTTTCCCCGATGGCCACATCTCGCGGGTGAAGAACGTCTCGCGCCGAGCCGGTGGCCCGGATATCCGCCACATCGTGATCGGCAATGAGGGCGCGCTCTGCTACATCACCGAAGTAACCGTGAAGATCTTCAAATACTTCCCGGAAAACAACAAGTTCTACGGCTATCTCGTGAAGGACGTGGAAAGCGGGTTGAAGGTGCTGCGCGAGGTCATGGTCAATGGCTTCCGGCCCTCCGTCGCGCGGGTCTATTCCGAGGAGGATGCGGCCCAGCATTTCTATCACTTCCATGACGGCAAATGCGTGTTGCTCTTCATGGCCGAGGGGCCAAAGGGCATTGCGGATGCCACCGGGGAGGCGATCGAAGAGGCCGTCAAGACGCATCAGGACGGAATCCTGAGCCAGGTCGACAGCCAGTTCATCAGCGACTGGTTCGACAATCTCAACTGGTCGCAGCAGGACATCGACGACGAGTTCGAAGAGATGCGGACCAGCGATTCCCATGCCGGCTACACGACAGAGATCTCGGCCGACTGGGAGACCATCCCGAAGATCTATGATGCCGTCATGGCGCGGGTGAAGGCCGAGTTCGAGCGGGCCGAGGACCTGACCATGTTGGGGGGGCACTCGTCCCACAGCTATCTCAACGGCACCAATATGTACTTCGTCTACAACTACAAGATCCACTGCGCGCCGGAAGACGAGCTGCTCGTCTATCACCACCCGATCCAGAAGATCATCGTCGAAGAGACGCTGAAACATGGCGGCTCCATGTGCCATCACCACGGTATCGGCAAGTTCCGCAGCGAGTGGACGAAAGATGAGCACGGCACCGCCTTCTACATGCTCGAAAAGCTCAAGGACGCCTTCGATCCGAACGGCATCATGAACCACGGAACCATCTTCCCGGCGGATGAGATCCGCAAATACATCTACCAGGAAGACTAGGCGTCCCGGACGCTCCGGTCGGTCCGAAACGACGGCCCGACCGGAGACGCTCCCTGCCCATCCGGGTGCCCGAAGCGATGGAGGAAAAGCTTCGGACGCCCTTGATACCCCCCCACCAAATGGTCCGGCAGACAATGTCGGGAACCCGGTTTGCCGGCTGGTCCATGCATGCATACGAGTCAGGAGGAGACCTATGTCTAAAGGGAACTATCGGCGTTACTTTCAGTTCTTCCTTGTGGTGATCGCCGCCGGGGCAATTTACCCGGTGATCTATCTGAGGACGAACTACCAGGAGACGATCCTGGAAGTGTTCAACCTTGAGTTGACCAGCCTGAACAATTTCTATTCCGTCCTGGGCCTGGCCTATATCATCGGCTACCTGCCCAGCGGCTTGCTCAGCGACAAGCTCCCCGCCAAATGGCTGATCGGCATCTCGCTTCTGGGCGTGTCGCTCTGCGGCTTCTGGTTCGGCACGGTGCCTGGGGAATCCTCGGTCCGGACGATCTTCTTCCTGTGGGGTTTCTTCTCTGTCTTCACCTTCTGGAGTTCGCATCTGAAGCTGGTGAAGATGCTCTCGCGGGCCTCCGAGGAGGGACGCTTCTTCGGCATTCTCGACGGTGGACGCGGCGTGGTTGAAGCGCTGATGGGCACGATCGGTCTTGCGATCTTCGCTTCGATCCTTGGCTCGAGCGTCGAAATCGCCGACAAGCACGATGCGCTGGTTGCCGTCATCAACCTCTATTCCGCCATCGTCGGCGCCGCCGCGATCCTGATCATACTCTTCGTCGAGAACGACAAGCAGCTGGCCGAACATGCCGAGGAAGGCACCCAGGCGGATGAGGCAACCAAGTTCCGCTTCTCCGATCTCGGCAAGCTCCTGAAGAACAAGTATGTCTACCTGATGGGCAGCATCATCTTCATGGGCTACGCCGTGTTCTGGACCGTCTACTATCTCGGCGGCTTCCTGCAGACCAATATCGGCATGGATGCGGTCACGGTCGGCACGGTTACGGCCATCGTGCTGTGGATGCGCCCGGTGGGCGGCTTCATCGGCGGCTTCCTGGCGGACCGCTATGGGCGGCCCTACACGATCTGTGGCGCCACGCTGGGGGCGGCTGCCTTCCTGGTGTTGATCGCGATCCTGCCCATCACCATGTCGCCGATGTTGTTCTCTGTCTTGATCATCGTCCTTGGCGGCTTTCTCTACGCCATCCGCGGCACCTACTGGTCGCTGCTGGGCTCGGCGGGCATCGACGCCGTGATGATGGGATCGGCCATCGGCTTGATCTCCCTGGTCGGTTACCTGCCGGATATCATCCTGCCGCAGCTCAACTCCTACCTGTGGACCACCTATGGCGATACTGGCGGCTACACGGCCTATTTCCTGGTCAGCGCCATGCTCGGTGTTGTCGGTGCGATCCTCGCACTGGTGTTCAACTGGCTGCACAGTGCCGAGAAGGCGCAATCCGCAGCTGCCGCACAGGTGATCGCGGAATAGGCTGATGAAGCTGGTCTGCATCACTAAACCCGTCCCGGATGGTGTCAGCTCCGATCAGGAGCCCCAAGTCCCCATCCGGGACACACCGGCGGCGCGGTTGCATCCCGACGATGCCAGCGCCATCGGCTTCGCTCTCGAGATCAAGAGACACCGCCCGGAGACACAGGTCGATGTGCTCATCCTGACGGAAAAGCCGGCGACCGCGCTGGCGGAAGATATTGCACGGGTTGGCGCGAACCGCGTCATCCTCATCAAAAACACACTCTATCAAGGAAGCGACAGTTTGACCGAAGCAAGGATCATAGCCAGGGCGCTTGAAGCCCGCGCGTATGACTGCATCCTCGCGGGCAGCCAGACCGTTGAGGGCGGCGCAGCCTGTCTGCCGCCGCAGCTCGCCGAATTGCTGGAGATCAATCACCTGCCCTTCATCCGCAGCGTCGAGGAGGCGGCCTTCTCCGCCACCGGTGCTGTCGTCGAGACCGAGGACGGGGCGTTCGTGCGCCGCTACGCGGTCGATTTTCCGGCCATTCTCGGCCTCTCGGAGCGCAGCGGCTACCGTCTGCCTTATCCGCGCCTGAAGGAACAAAGGCGGGATGTCTCGGAGAGGATCGTCGCACTGGACAACCGGGACCTGAAATTCGCGCCGGAGGAGGTCGGGGCCGCAGCGGCGTCGAGCCGGACCGTGACGCTTCATGCGGCAAACAGGCAAGATCGCGCGCCCGAGATCGTCGATGCCGATGCGATGGGCGTCGAGCGGGTCCATGGCTTTTTGAAGCAAAGAGGGATTCTCTGAGATGCGCCGGGTTCTCGTCATTGCGGAACAGGCAGAGGCCCGGGTGACCCCGGACCTGCTGGAAGCGGCGCGCTGCTTCGCCGGTGACGCACCCTGCGAAAGCTTCGCGCTGGTCGCTAGCGGAGACGCCGCGGCTCTGTCCGGCTGGCTCGATACGGTCGTTTCGGTCCCGGCGCCGGGCACGGGCGTTGAGGCGATCCCGGCCCTTGTGCGGAGCGTTGCGGCGCTGCATCGGGAATTTGGCTTCGCCTGCATCCTAATGCCGGGTAGCCAGTGGGGCAGCATGCTCGCCCCCCGGCTGGCGGCACGGATTGAGGCCGCACTCATTCCCGAGGTGCGGGAGATCACGCGCTCCGAGCAGAGCGTCCGGTTCCTGCGGCGTGTCTCGCGAAACGGAGATCTGGCCGTTATCGAGACCGTCGAGGGCGCCCCGGCCGTGGTGACACTCCAGCCGCGCGTTTTCAGCTCTTCCGGAAAACCCGACAGGACAACCCGCTTCCTCGACCGTGAAGGGCAGGGCGCCGGTAACTCCGGCATCCGCCTTCTCCGGAAAACCGAAAACACCGAGCAGGATATTCGCGACGCCGACGTCCTGGTCTCCGCCGGGGCTGGTGTTGGTCGCAGGATCGACGAATTGAAGCCCCTCGCCGATGCGCTTGGCGGGCAGGTCTCTGCCAGCCGTTCGCTCGTCAACCAGGGGATCGCGCCGCGCCGGATTCAGGTCGGGCAATCCGGCAAGACGGTCGCGCCGCGCCTCTACATGGCCATGGGCATCCATGGCGCCAGCCAGCATGTCGCCGCCCTCGCGGGCGCCGAAACCATCATCTGTGTCAACACGAATGCGAAAGCCCCCCTCTGCAGCCTTGCAGATATGGTTGTGGTGGGAGACGCTGTCGCATTTGCCCAGGATTTGCTTCGTAAGATCAAGGAGGAGCAGGAAAATGCAACCGACTGACTTCAGTTTGGACTTCTTCTCGCTGAAGGGGAAGAACGCGATCGTCACTGGCGGGAATGGTGGCCTTGGGCAGGCTTTCTCGACAGGGCTTGCCAAGGCGGGGGCCAATGTCCTGGTGCCGAGCCTCTTGGATGATGACGGCACGACGCGCCAGATGGTCGAGTCCTGCGGCGCGGCCTACAAGTTCGTAGAGGCCGATATCACCGAAGAGGGCGTCTGCAAGCAGGTTGTCGATGAATGCCTGTCGACCTGGGGCAGTGTGGACATCCTGATCAACTGCGCCGGCATCTCGATCAACGAGAAGGACGTCAGGAAATACTGCCGCGCGCAGTGGGACAAGATGATCTCGGTGAACCTGACCGCTGCCTTCGAGATGATCCACGAGGTCTGTCCGCATATGATCGAGCAGAAGAGCGGCAAGATCATCAATATCGGCTCGCTCTATTCCTTCCTCGGTGGGCAGTGGTCGCCGGCTTATGCCTCGACCAAGCACGGGATTGTCGGCCTGACCAAGGCGATGTGTGACGAGCTTGCGCAGTTCAACATCCAGGTGAACGCCATCGCGCCGGGCTATTACGCGACCCCGCTGACCGAGATGACCCGCAAGGACGAGAAGCGCAACGCGGAGATCCTGTCGCATATTCCGGCCAATCGCTGGGGCGATACGGCGGATCTCATGGGGGCGACGGTGTTCCTGGCCAGCCCGGCGTCGGATTACGTGAATGGCACGGTCCTGACGGTCGATGGCGGTTACTTGATGCGCTGATCGGGAGGAGAGAGGCAGCAAAATGAGTACGGAACGAAAATACATCCTCGCGATCGATGGCGGCACGCAGAGCACCAAGGTCGCCCTGTTCGATCTCGAAGGGCATCAGATCTGTTCGCACACGGTCAAGCTGCGCCCGATGGATCTCTATGGCGACAACCGGGCCGAGCATCCCGATGACGATCTCTGGGACAGCCTGCAGCTGGCCTGCCAGACAGCACTCGGGGAGTTCGAGGGCGACCGGGCGGATATCGTCGGGGTCGGGCTGGGCTCGATCCGCTGTTGCCGCACCCTGATCCGGGAAGACGGGACCCTCGCCGCGCCGGTGCAGAACTGGATGGATCTCCGCCTCTCGCGCCCCTATGAGCACGAGGATGATACCGTCCGCTGGGTGACCACCACGACCGGCTATCTCACCCATCGGCTGACCGGACAGACAAGGGACACGCGGGCCAATTATGTCGGCCCCTGGCCCATCGATCCGGTCACGCTGGACTGGCACGAGGATGCGGAGACATTCGCCTCCTTTACCACCCCGCGGGAGATGCTCTTCGATCTCGTCGATCCCTGCACGATCCTGGGGCAGGTCACGGCCTCCGCCAGTGCGGCGACGGGCATTCCCGAGGGGGTTCCCGTTGTCTCGACAGCGAATGACAAGGCCGTCGAGGGGCTGGGCGCGGGAATTCTCAATGACGGCGCCGTGCTGGTGTCTCTGGGGACCTATATCGCCTCGATGATGGTCGGGGAGGAGAACAGCTTCGACACGCAGTCCTACTTCAGCAATCCCGGCGCCGTGCCCGGTCAGTTCCTCTATGAGAGTGGCGGCATCCGGCGCGGCATGTCCACCGTGACCTGGGTCATGGACCTGATGGGCGGCGATGTTGTCGCGCAAGCGGAAGAGCGCGGCCTGTCGCGCGAAGCCTGGCTGAACCAGCGCGCGGCAAAGGAGGTCGCTCCCGGTTGCGACGGGTTGATCACCATCCTGAACTGGCTGGCCAGTCCCAACAGCCCGCATGAACGCGGCATGATGATCGGCTTCAACGGCGTCCATACCGGCATCCACATGTTCCGATCGACGCTCGAAGGCATCGCCATGACCATGAGGAACCATGTGCAGGCGATGTGCGACGAACGCGAGATCGAGCCGAGCAAGATCGTCGTCAGTGGCGGTGGCTCCAATGGCGAGCTGTTCATGCAGATCTTCGCCGATGTCTTCGGCGTGCCGGCCCATCGCAACGAGGTGAACGGTTCGGCCAGCATGGGCGCGGCCATCTGCACGGCCCTTGCGCTGGGCTTCTACAAGGACCCGGTCGAGGCCATCGAAGCCATGGTCCGGCCGAGGGACATGTTCGCGCCCATTCCCGAAAACGTGGCCCTCTACGGCGAGATCAACGAGAAGGTCTACAAGCGCGCCGTGCCCCAGACCGACGCGATCCTGAAGGCGTCCTACCAGCTCTTCCACGGCTAGGGCATGTCGCGCAGCGGAACCGGACTTCTTCCGCAGCAACAGGCCCGGGTCTCCCGGAGCCTGTTGCCTGTTCCCGGCGAGTACGATCCCGCCTGAACCCGAAAAGCCCTCGCTCACTACGTTGGTCCATGTCCGAAAAGCTGGTAGAATTTACTTGTTCATTCGGTCGTTCTGATCGCGGCGCGGGACGCGCATCCCGAGGCCGATCCGTGCCGTCTTGTCATACTTACGGGAAAGGCGCATTCCTCGGTTTCGAGGAGGATTGGACATGCTGGAAACCATACCCTTTGACCGGGGCGGCTGGCTGAACCCGCCGGCACGGAGCCAGATCGCGCCGGACCGGTTGATGATCGAGACACAAGCTCAGACCGACTTCTGGCGCGAGACCCATTACGGATTCACCCATTCGAACGGCCACGCGTGTCTGTTCGACATGCCGGAGCGGTTTGCGGCCGAGGTCACGTTCACGGGGCGGTTCACGTCGAAATACGAACAGGCCGGGCTGCTGCTTTGGGAAAGCGAGACCCGCTGGATCAAGGCAGGAATCGAGAATGCGGATGGGCGGGCCAATCTCGCGGTTGTGGTGACCGATGGCCGGTCGGACTGGTCGATGGCGCCGGCCGATGGGGCCGTGAGCGACTGGACAATCCGGATGACGGCCACCGATGCCGCGGTGATCGTGCATGCGCGCGGTCTGGGCAATTGGCAGATCCTTCGGGTCGCAAATTTCGTCTCCCGGGGCGCGCGGGTCGGACCGATGGCCTGTTCGCCCCTTGGCGAGGGGCTGCAAGTCGAGTTTGCCGATTTCCGCGCTGGTCCGGTCCCGGAAGAGCCGCTCTACATATCGGGCTGACCGGAGGGACGCGGCTCAGATATCTGCCGCGCCGCTCCGGCGTCGCGCCGTGGTGTAGGCGCGGTCAAGTTCGGGGTTCAGTTCCATGCCAAGGCCGGGGCCGGGCGGAACGGTGATCTTTCCGTTCGAGACCGGGGGCAGGGCGGTGACGAGGTCGCGATACCAGGTCTTGTAGAAGGCGCGCACGCTCTCCTGGAGAAGTGCGTTCGGGGCGTTGAGCGACAGATGTGTGCCGGCGCAAAGCACGACCGGACCGGTGCAGTCATGCGGCGTCACCGGCAGATGCCAGGTCTCTGCCATCGCTGCGATCTTGCGCCCCTCGCTGAGGCCGCCGCACCAGGCCAGATCGACCATGACAACACCCGCCGCGCCGGTTTCCAGCAGGTCGCGGTAGGCCCAACGGCTGCCAAGCGTCTCGCTGGCACAGATCGGCGCCCGGCTGACCTCGGCATAGCGTTTCAGGCTGCCGAGGCTGTCCATGCGGATCGGGTCTTCGTGCCAGAAGGTGTTGAATTGCGACAGTTCGCGCGCGATCTGCTGCGCCGGAAGGAGCTGCCACATGGAGTGGAACTCCACCATGATGTCCATCGCGTCGCCCACCGAACTGCGGATCTTCTCGAAGGGCTCCAGCGCCCGCGCCATGTCGGCGGCGGAGATATATTGCCCGCGCGACGCCTCTGCCGCCATGTCGAAGGGCCAGATCTTCATCGCGGTGATGCCCTCCTCCATCAAGGAGAGCGCCAGCTCGTCGGCGCGATGGAGAAAGCCGTTCAGATCGTCATATTCACCTGCCGCGCCGAGCCCGTAATTCCCGGAGGTCTGGCCCCCGGCCTTCTTGATGTATTCGACCCCGGCGCAGGTATTGTAGGTCCGGATCTCGCGGCGGGAGAAGCCGCCGAGAAGCTGGGCGATGGGCTGTCCGGTTGCCTTGCCGAAAATGTCCCAGAGGGCGATGTCGAAGGCGGAGTTGCCACGCATCTCGACGCCGGAGGAGCGGAAGCCAAGATAGCCCACGAGTTCCGAGGCCAGCAGGTCGATTTCCAGCGGATCGCGCCCGATCACCTTCGGCGCCAGGTCGTCATGCAGATAGGCTTCGACGGCTGTGGCTGAGAAGAAAGTCTCGCCCAGCCCCACCAGCCCCTCGTCTGTCTCCACCTGCAGCCAGAGCAGGTTGGGACGTTCGGCGATGCGGATGGTTTCAATTGCCGTGATCTTCATGTTTGGCCTCAAGGGGTTGTGCGGCCCGTGATGGGGCACGCGTGGGGGGCGATGGTCGCGCGAGCGTTCTGCGTGAAGGCGGGACGTGGGGGCTCGGTGTCCGAGGAAGGTATGCGACGCGACAGCCGTTTCGACCTCGCGGGGGTCTGAAAGGCCCGCTCCCGAACAGTTTTTTCGGACTTTTCTCCACGTGCGCATCCCTTGCGGTCGCCTTGCAACCGACCGTCTCGTCACCCCACTAGCTCTCTTGATCCGACCGGGTCAATCGGACGAAACCTCGCGATTTGACCGAACCGGGTCTCGGGCGGGGCTTGGTGAGAGACAAAAATGTTCCGACGCTGTGCAAAATTGTTTCTATGCCATCTCTGTGACTTATCGCAGTCTCGACCTGCCCCGGGTCGTTTCCGAAAACCGTCAGGGGGATTTCGGTGAATTGGGAACGACCCCGGTGGCAATCGAAGTTTCTCAGGGGGGATGCCAGGGCGGTTTGCGAACAACCGGCGTGGAGTGAACAATGTTTGAAGCCGAGGCGCTGGGTGCGCGGATTTGTGATGAGCTATGCGATCTCGATGCGTCCGAGAAGCGAGAGGCCGTGCGCGCGATCTCCGGGATGCTCATGGAATTTGTCGCGGTGAATGCGGTCCAGCAGCGCAACGCGGAGGAGGCTCGGGAGTTCTTTCGCTTGGCTGACGAGATCGACCGACGCTTCAAGGCCCTCTCCGGCGATCTGGGACCGCCGGCGTCCGGCGGCGCGCTCAAAGTGATCGAGGGTGGGAAACGCTAGCTGTTGGCAGGCTCAGCCGGTCGCCCGCAACGACCGCAAAGGCACCGGTTGGTATCGGGAAAGATCTGCGTGATCCAGGATTTGAGCGCCCGAATGGCCGGATCCGACTTGCGCCGCTCATGAAACAGGAACCAGAGCTCGCGAAGCACGACAGGTATGTCGCGTTCTCCTTCCAGCGGTGTCAGGGTGGGAAAGTGGTCCGCGATGCAGGTCGGCAGGATGCAGGCCAGCCCGCTTTCGGCAGAAGCCGCAGCGACGGCGGGATAGCTGTCAAGCCGATAGTGCGGGGGGTGACCGAAATGGGTTGTCGCCATCCGCATCTCCGGCAAATCGTCCAGCTCTCCCGGCAGTCCGATCCAGTGATCGGGACTGTGACCGTGCGGGGCGAACAGACTCACCGGGCTGGTCGCGATCTTCTGTCGAATGAGCCCGATCTGCTCCGGTTTGCCGAGACGCAGGGCGGCATCGAGCCTGCCACGTTCGACGGCGACATCCTGTTCGCTGGCGTCGATGGTGAGCGGGCTGTCTGGATGGACCTCATGCCAGCGGCGGATATGCGATGCGAGGAAAAACATGTTGATATAGGAGATCGTACTGATCTCGAGCGGTTCGAAGGTGAGGGCTGGACCTGTATTGGTCTTGAGCGCGATCTCGAGATCGGCCCCGAAGCCGGCGGCGAGGCGGGCGATCTGGCGACCGAGATCGGTGGCCTCCCAGCGGTTCTCCCGCAGGACGAAGACCGGTGCGCCGAGCTCGGTTTCAAGCGCCTCGATATGCCGCCCGACCGTCATGCTGGAAAGCCCGGTTTCTTCCGCCGCAGCCCGGTACGAGCCGGTCTTAAAGACGGCGAGTGCCGTGCGCAGGTGATCCCATCGCCTGATGTCCATAGCGCTCATCTTTCTTTTCCATCCGACGGGTCTTGAGGCCGAATCCAGCTGTCGCGGAGCGGGGCATTGCCTGCCGAGACCACCCAGACATGCACCACGGCGCCGCAAAATCACAATCCCTTTCACCAAAATCGCAGCATCTTCGCCCAGAACGCATCATTTTGTCCGTTTTTCAAAGGCGATAGGGCGGCGGAGATACTTTGCTGAGCGCGGGGCTGGCTTTGCCCGATCCGCGCGCCTTACGGAGCGCCGACGGAATTCCGTCGGCGAAACCCTGTGCATAATCACACATCACCCGGCGATTCCTGCAGTCTTTGAAGCACTCGAACACACCCCACATCTCTCTCATCCAAGGCGGGACAGCCCGCCGACAGAGATTAAACGAGCACTTCGAAAGGACCGCATCATGAACCACTTTGCTCTCGCCACCTCCGCCCTCCTGACCCTCGCCATCGCCGCTCCCGCGCTTGCCAGTGACCAGCTGGCCAACACGCTCGGCGTTGAAGGCCAGGGCTTCTCGACCTCCGAGCTGACCCAACTCAAGGCCGCCTATGACGATGGTGACGCCGCCCGCATCAACTTCCTGCTCGAAAGCGGTGGCGCTGCTGCGACCGTCTCGACCAAGGGCGCCTCCGCAAGCTCCGACCAGCTGGCCAAGAGCCTCGGCGTCGACGCCTCCGACTACAGCCGCGCCGAACTGGTGGCGCTGAAGGGGGCGATGGATGAAGATGACGCGACCCGGATCAACGCGATCACCTCGCAGGCGGCCGCCAATAGCGGCGACACCCCGGAATACCGGATCCAGCTCGGCAAATCCGTCGGTCTGGACGCCATGAGCAACAGCCGTGCCGATCTGGTCCACGCGCACGAAAGCTGAGACCGGTTTCCCTGCAACGAGCAAGACGCTCCACGCAGGGCATCCCCATGGCGAACGCGGCCCGGTGCACATGTACCGGGCCGTTTTCTCTTTCGAATAGGGAAGGGTCAGATGTCTTCGGGTTGAAAACCGGCTTCGATGTCGAGCTCGGTTTCATCATGCAGTCCGTGGGTCGTCTTGTCCCAGTAGAAAGGCTTCATCATGATCTCGTGGAACGCCTTGTAGGAGGCGATGGCGGCCAACGGGAAATAGGCGTGCAGCGTCGGAACCCAGGGCATCAGGAAACGCCGCTGCTGGTCGCGAACGGCGAAGAGACCTATGGTGATGCTGATCGCCTCCGAAGAGATGAAGAGCCCCATCAGCGGCCAATAGAGCTGAGGCGGGATCACGCCGGTCAAGGGATGCGGCAGTCCGACGGCTAGCAACCAGAAAGACCACAGGACCGGCGCCAACAGGAATTGTGACAACGTTCCGAGGAACAAGACCTGGAAGCCGGCGAATTGCCAGGCGCCGAGGTCGCGCCAGAGCTGCATCGGGTTGCGCATATGGACGCCCCAGGTCATCGCGTACCCCTTGAGCCAACGCGAGCGCTGCTTGATCCATGGGATGACCCGACAATTGGCCTCTTCGCGCGTCGTCGTGTCCACCATCTCGGTGCGGTAACCCAACCGCACGAGGCGCATGCCAAGATCAGCATCCTCGGTCACATTATGCGCGTCCCAACCCCCGAGCCGTTCCAGCGCCGCGCGACGGAAATAGAGCGTTGTGCCACCCAGCGGCAGCGCCAGTTTCATCTTCTGTAGGCCGGGTAGGATCACCCCGAACCAGCTTGCATATTCGATGGTGAAGCAACGGCTAAGCCAGTTCGTCCTGGCGTTGTAGTAATCGAGCTTGCCCTGAAGGCAGGCCACCTCTGGTCCGCGTTCGTGAAAGCGGCGTACCACCTTGTGGATCTGGTCGGCATCGGGGGCGTCTTCGGCATCCCAGACGCCGATATACTGCCCCTTGCAGAAATCGAGCGAGTAGTTGAGCGCGCGGGGCTTGGTCTGCACGCCGCCGGCCGGCACGACAACAACCCGCATCCAGCGCGGGAGTTCGGTGCGTTCGAGCACCTCCTGTGTCTGCGAATCCGTCTCCTCGACAACAAGCAGGATGTCGAGCAGTTCCTTCGGATAAGCGAGCCGTTCCAGCCGCTTGATCAGCTTGTCGGCGACATGCTCCTCCTTGAAAAGCGGGACCATGACCGACACGGTTGGCAGCCGGGCTATCGTCGGTCCGGTCTGGCGCATGGTGTGGAACATCTCTCGCCGGGTCGCGTAGTAGTCTCGGGCGGAATAGGCCAACGCTGCGGCCTTCAACGCCAATGTGACCGCCAGTGTCACGATCGCCCAGATCGCCAGCAGCGAGAAGGTTGTGACAGGTGCCAGTATTGCCGCTGTCAGGCAAACCAACGCCATCACCGCAACGATCCTTGCCGCCAGCAGGCCATTCCAGCCGCGACAGGACAGCCGGTAGGGCACCCGTTGCTCGGCGCGGTCGGCCAGGAGTGGATTGCGCAGCTGCGTGATGGTCTTGTGCAACTCGGCCTCTGTTGTCAGCGCCATGCTCACATTGCCGAAGAGCTCTTCCAGCGTGTCGCGATAAATGGCGAACCGTTCCGGCCGCGTCGTCGCCACAACGGTTGTCGAGCCGCGTCGTCTCCACGGGATCAGCCCGTCCTTCAGGCAACGGGTCGCGCCATAGGCATCGACAAGGGCGACATCAGGGGGCGTCTGCGCGAAATCCACCACCTCCGTGCGCCACTGATCGCAGAGCACCTTCAGGAGCGCCGTCTCGGAGACCATGCCGTTGGACAGCAGGATGTCGCCCAGCCGTGCGTCCTGTCGCGCCTGGAGTGCCAGTGCCTTGACGAGGTCGCCCGGCGCAACAGCGCCGCTATGAATCAGCCGCTGCCCGACGAGGTTTTTCGCCGGTGCACCGCCCTCGACCACACGCGTGTCGGTCCGCACTGTGCGAAAGCGCGGATGCTCGGAAAGCGGAACCGGTCGGGCCAGTTGGGATATGCGTGTCGGTGCGGTCATCCTGCGAGTCGCTGAACCAAAGGAACTGCGGTGACTCTGCGTGTTCCGTAGTTAACGGAGCATTAACCACACGGGTCGGTGGGCTTACCTATTGTCAGGCTGTGGCAGTTCGCGCCTGCATTGCGGCGGCAAACCGTTCGAACAGGTAGAAACTGTCCTGCGGACCCGGGCTTGCCTCGGGGTGATACTGAACCGAGAAGACCGGCCGATCAGCCATGCGAATCCCGCAATTGGAGCCGTCGAAGAGCGAGACATGCGTCTCCAGAACGCCTTCGGGCAAAGTCTGGCCATCGACGGTGAAACCGTGATTCATCGAGGTGATTTCGACCTTGCCAGTCTCGAGATCCTTGACCGGGTGGTTGGCGCCGTGGTGGCCGTGATTCATCTTGATCGTGTTTGCGCCAAGGGCCAGCGCCAGCATCTGGTGGCCAAGGCAAATCCCGAAGACCGGAAGCTCCGTCGTCGCGAGAACTTCCTTGATCATCGGCACGGCATAGCTACCGGTCGCGGCCGGGTCGCCCGGACCGTTGGACAGGAAGACGCCGTCGGGCGAATGCGCGAGCACCTCTTCCGCCGTGGCCGTTGCCGGCAGCACAGTCACGTCGCAGCCGACCGAGGCAAGGCAGCGCAGGATGTTCCGCTTGGCGCCAAAATCCAGTGCCACGACTTTGAACCTCGGATTTTCCTGTCGTGTGTAGCCCTCGGGCCAGGCCCACCGCTTCTCATCCCAGCGATAGCTCTGCGCGCAGGTCACGTCCTTGGCGAGGTCCAGCCCGACCAGCCCGGGGAAGCCGCGCGCGGCCTCGACCAGGGCCTCGATGTCGAAATTGCCTTCCGGGTCATGCGCCAACGCAACATGCGGCGCGCCTTGCTGGCGGATTGCACGGGTCAGACGCCGCGTGTCGATGCCGCCGATACCGATCCGGCCACGGCGCGCCAGCCAGGGCTTGAGATTTTCCGCCGCACGCCAGTTGGAGGGCTCCGTCGGGTCCCATTTGACGACCATGCCGGCTGCGACCGGATCCGCGGTCTCATCGTCATCGGCATTGACGCCGACATTGCCGACATGGGGGAAGGTGAAGGTCACGATCTGGCCCGCATAGGAGGGGTCGGTCATGATCTCCTGGTAACCGGTCATCGCGGTGTTGAAGCAGAGTTCCGCCTCGGTCTGCCCCTCGGCTCCGAACCCATGGCCGTAAAACAGCGTTCCGTCGGCAAGGGCGAGGCAAGCGGTGGGCTTGGACAGTGGCATCGGTCAACTCCTGCGGGCAAATCGGCGGCAACCTATGGGGCGGGCGCAGGGCCGTCAAGAGAATGGGCACCCGCCAGTTTCGCCTTGACGGGATTTCTGCAAGTTTCGGCGGCTGCGCTTGCGACGTTGGGGTGAAATCGCTATCACCCCCGTCCGAGAGCGTGACAGCGGGAGAGTATCCGACATGACTCAGTTGAGAAACCGGGTGAGCGCCGGTCTGAAAGACGCGATGCGCAACAAGCAGGCGGCCAGGTTGTCGACCCTGCGGCTGATCACGGCTGCGATCAAGGACCGTGACATCGCTACCCGCGCCGAGGGCGTGACCGAGGGCGCAAGCGATGCAGAGGTGCTTCAAATTCTTGGCAAGATGGTCAAGCAGCGCCAGGAAAGTGCGCGCGCCTACGAGGAAGGCGGGCGGCTGGAGCTCGCCGAAAAAGAGCGCGCGGAGATTCTCGTGCTCGAGGAATTCCTGCCGAGGCAGTTGGGCGAGGCGGAAGTCGAGGCAGCGATTGCCACCGCCATCGAAGAGGCCGGTGCCGAGAGTATTCGCGACATGGGAAAAGTCATGGGCGCGCTGAAGTCGAAATATACCGGGCAGATGGATTTTGGAGCCGTCGGGCCGCAGGTCAAGGCCCGTCTGGGCTGATGGGGTCGGCCGATATCCGTGTTCGGGACAGCGAAACCCGGGATCTGCCGGCGATCCAGGCCATCTACGAATACGAGGTACTGCACGGGCTGGCGACCTTTGAGGAAGTGCCGCCCGACGCGGCCGAACTGGGTGCGCGTCGGCAGGCGATTCTCGACATCGGCTTGCCCTATCTCGTCGCCGAGCTGGACGGGCAGGTTCTCGGCTATGCTTATGCGGGCATCTATCGGACCCGCCCGGCCTATCGCAATACAATCGAAGATTCGGTCTATGTGTCCGAAGCGGCGCGCGGGCGCGGCATCGGACGGGCGCTTCTTGAGGCGTTGATTGCCCGATGTGAGACCGGCTGGCGTCGCCAGATGGTCGCGGTGATCGGCAATTCGGCCAATCGCGGCTCGGTTGAACTGCATCGCAGGCTTGGCTTCGAGGAAATCGGCACGCTCAAGGCTGTCGGTTTCAAGCACGGGCAATGGGTGGACACCGTCTATATGCAGCGCCCCCTTGGCCTTGGCAGCGAGACGCCGCAAAGCCCGTCAGGCGATGGCTGAACGGCCTAGCTCGAATAGACCACCAGTTCCGGCAGCGCCGTCAGCGGTGCTTCAAGCACCCGCATTGCCGGCAGGCTGACCCGTGTGCCCGAGCCCGGCGAGCCGCCCGACGGACGCAGCTCGACCTTGACCGAGGTGCCTGCCCCGGGGAATTCCAGCCGCCCTGTCGTGACCTGGTCGACCAGCCCGGTCTCTGCCCAGAATCCCGGATCCGCGGGGTCGCCCAGCGAGGCGACAGTGGTGCCCAGTCGCACCTCGGCGATATCCGCCGGTGCGCTGGCCGCGGCCCTGCGTTCGGCCGAACTGGTCGTGTCGAATTGCTCGACCGTCGTGGCATTCGTTGCCGGAACCACCGTTCCCGCGCCTGTCTCGGTCGGCGCCGTGGCCGAGAGCGGGCCATTGCCCGACTGCGTTCGCGTCATCTCGCTGCATCCGGCAACCGCCAGCACGAGCAGCACGATCAAGATCCGTGGCGTCATGACCGCCTCTCCCGCTTCCCTTTTTTACGCCATCAGCCTGCCGCCCACACGCCGCCCATGCAACCGCCTTTCGGCCACTTGCGCCACATCCCGCCGCAGCGTAGCCTCTTCGCCATGGAAGCGCCCCTGATCGACCCGTTTCAACGCCCCGTGAACTATCTCCGGGTTTCGGTAACCGACCGCTGCGATTTTCGCTGCAGTTATTGCATGTCCGAAGACATGACGTTTCTTCCGAAACGACAGCTTCTGACTCTGGAGGAACTGGACACAGTCTCCTCCGCCTTCATAGGCCTCGGTGTGCGCAAGCTGCGCGTGACCGGGGGGGAGCCGCTGGTTCGGCGCGGGATCATGACCTATTTCGAGGCCATGGCCCGGCATCTTGAGAGCGGCGCGTTGCAGGAACTGACCCTGACGACAAATGGCTCGCAGCTGCACCGGTTCGCACCTGATCTGGCCGCGCTCGGCATGCGTCGAGTCAATATCTCGCTCGACACGCTCAACGAGACGAAGTTCGCCGAAATCACCCGTTGGGGCCGTTTGCCGAATGTGATCCGCGGGATCGATGCGGCGCAGGCGGCCGGGCTGCGGGTCAAGATCAACGCTGTGGCGCTCAAGGGGTTCAACGAGGATGAGCTGTTCGACATGGTCGAATGGTGCGCGTCCCGCGACATGGACCTGACCTTCATCGAGGTCATGCCGATGGGCGATATGGGCGAAGAGGATCGGCTGTCGCAATACTGGCCGCTCAAGGAGCTGCGGGCGCGGCTTGCCGAGCGCTACAGCCTGATCGATCTCGCCGAAAGCACAGGGGGGCCGGCGCGCTATGTCCGGCTGGACGAGACCGGGCAGAAGGTCGGGTTCATCACCCCGCTGACCCACAATTTCTGTGAAAGCTGCAACCGCGTGCGGCTGACCTGCACCGGCGAGCTCTACATGTGCCTCGGCCAGGAAGACCGCGCCGATCTGCGCCCTTCCTTGCGGGAACCCACGGCGCCGCCGTTGGAGGACGCTATCCGCGCCGCCATTGCGCGCAAGCCCAAGGGGCATGATTTCGACTATTCCCGGCAGGAAATCGGCGGACAGATGCCGCGCCACATGAGCCATACCGGGGGCTAGGGCGCCGAGCAAAGCCCGGTGAGGCGCCCGGAGTTTTGATACATGTCATTGACCCAACTCCGAGTTCATCGTCCCCTGTGAACTCAGCCAATGCACAGATCGCGGGAGGGACAGGGCGTCCACGTAATCCGAAAGGAGGCCCGACATGACGACGATCAAGCAGATTCTTGAACAAAAGGGGTATGCGGTGGAATCCGTGGGCCCCGAAGATATGGTGCTGGATGCCTTACGGCTCATGGACGAGGCGGATATCGGCGCGGTGATGGTGATGTCCGGAGAGGCGATCGAAGGAATCTTCACCGAGCGCCAATATGCCAGGAAGGTATTCCTTGTTGGGAGAGCGTCGCCGACCACGCCTGTCGGGGATGTCATGGAGCCGAATGTCATCTGTGTGGCTTCGGATCAGACGGTGAAAGCCTGCATGGCGCTGATGACAGAGAAACGAATCCGCCATCTTCCGGTCGTTGATGACGGCCGGCTGGTTGGCCTGGTTTCCATCGGAGACCTGATGAAGAGCATGATCGACGAGCATCAGTTCAACATCGACCAGCTTGTGCAATATGTTCGCGGGTAGGGCGTTCTCGCGCCCGCCTTGCACGGTGCTTTACGGGGGGCGCTTTCCGGGACCTGGCGGTCAGGCCATCGGAAACTCCGCCTCGATCTGGGACAGGATGCCGGCATCCGTGACCGGGAATCGTTTCACGTAGCGGGTCTTGAACCCGACGCGGCCGCGACGCGTGCCGAAATTTTCACCGTGATTGACCACGTAAAGAACCGCCTCCTGATTCAGGGGGGTCAGTGGCCGGCCCGCAAGCGATGCGAGATAGGGGAACATGCGGTGTTCGTGGCTGGTGATCGCGGCAAGATATTCGCCGTCCTGCTGGTCGTGGCTGAAGTCAAAGCGGAAGGCGGCGCAGGAGCCGCACATCTTCCAGAACGCCTTTCGGCCCGGCGCCAGCAGGGTTTGCGGCGCGCAGAGGCCGACCTCACGGCTTTGTGCGTCCATCACCCAGCCACGCGTGACCAGATAGCCGCCGCGCGCCTTGCGATGGATCATCTCGGCCACGGCGCCGGGGGCGAGCATGTCATCGGCGTCGAAGGGCATGGCGTAGCCGGAGCCCAGGGCGAGTGCGGGCAGAGCCCGGCACAGCTGATCCAGCTTGGCCCATTTGTCATTTCCTTCGAAGGGCTTGGTGAAGGGAAGGAAACGGATCTGGTCGTCGAACTCGATGCTGTCGGGCCGGTCCTGACCGCAGATCACGGCGTGCCAGCGACCAGAGCTCTGTGCGCGCCAGCTTGCGACAGTATCGGCCAGCCGGGCCTCGACATCGTTCCAGTTGCCGACATGATGACGGCCGACCAGCGGGGTGAGAAAGACCACGGAAGGGTCCTGAACAGGGCCCGGGCGGGCATGGGCGCGGCGCTCCAGTGCGGCCTCCTCGGACCACTGGGTTGCCAGTTTCTCATAGGTCCAGCGCGGACCGAGCGTCACCGCCGCGAGCCGGTTGAGCAGCCGGCGCGGTTTCGGTGTGGCGGGAACTTGTGCCATGTCGAGATTACCCCCTGGAAGGCAGGTATCGCGCCAGTTCGTGGTAAAGGTCAACGCGCTCATCGTCGCTGAGGAAGGCGCCGATCTCGACCTCCCGGCCAGCGCCCCGCAGCGTCACGTAATTCGCGATGGGGCCGCCCTTTTCATGGAGCTTGATTTCGACCCAATGCGGGTTGGCCTCCCAGTCCTGCGTCGGGCTGTGGCGGGAATGGCGTTCGAGCCGGACGCGGTCCTCCCAGATGCGAAGCTCCTCGAGAATCTCGCCATCGCGATAACTCTTCTGGATCGCCCAGTAGAGCAAGCCCAGCGTGCCCATCAGAAAGGGGAGCAGGCCCCAGAGCACGGGCGAACCGATGGCAGGATAGAGCGGGAGAAGCAGCAGCAGGAAGGTGCCAGCGATAAATCCGACGAAGCCGCGCTTGGGCAGCGAGCGGTGTGGCCACAGGTGGAGTTCGCGCTCCGGCGCTGCCGGGGTGGTGGGGTCGGGTGGGATCCATTCGTAGGGCAAGGGGACCTCCGCTGATCGCTCAAGTCATTCGGATGACTGCTATGCGCCTGAACTGGCGAGCTTCGGGCAATTGGAAAGGAAAAGGGCCCCGGCGTTTCCGCCAGGGCCCTCGATCTCATCCGAGCGGGATCAGTGGGCCAGCGTCAATGCGCAGCACCCTTGTCCCATTCTTCCTGCTTCGGAAGCGTCTCGAACGTATGCTCCGGCGGCGGGCAGGGCAGGGTCCATTCCAGCGTGTCCGCATGCTCGTTCCAATAGTTCGCCTCGGTGATCTTCTCGCCTTTCCGCAGCGTGACATAGACGATGTAGAAGAAGAGCAGGAAGGAGGCGAAGCCCAGCAGCGCACCGATCGACGACAGGTAGTTCCAGGTGGCGAAGGCCTCCGGATAGTCGATATAGCGGCGCGGCATGCCCTGACGGCCGAGGAAGTGCTGCGGGAAGAAGGTCAGGTTCACGCTGATGAAGAACAGCCAGAAATGGACCTTGCCGAGGAACTCGGGATACTGACGCCCCGACATCTTGCCGATGTAAAAATAGACCCCGGCAAAGATGGTGAACGCCGCGCCCATCGACATGGTGTAGTGGAAGTGAGCGACCACGTAGTAGGTGTCGTGATAGGCGCGGTCGATGCCGGCCTGAGAGAGCACGACGCCCGTCACACCACCGATGGTGAAGAGCAGCAGGAACCCGATGGCGAAGAGCATGGGCGTCTTGAACTCGAGCGAGCCGCCCCACATCGTCGCGATCCAACTGAATATCTTGATGCCTGTTGGCACCGCGATCACCATTGTGGCGAGCATGAAGTAGCTCTGTTGGCTGAGCGACATGCCGACCGTGTACATGTGGTGCGCCCAGACGACGAAGCCCAGAACACCAATCGCCACCATCGCGTAGACCATCGGCAGGTAGCCGAAGATGGGCTTGCGCGAGAAGGTCGCGATGACGTGGCTGGCGATGCCGAAGCCCGGCACGATCACGATGTAGACTTCGGGGTGTCCGAAGAACCACAGGATGTGCTGGTAGAGAATCGGGTCGCCGCCACCGGCGGGATCGAAGAAGGTTGTGCCGAAATTGCGGTCTGTCAGCAGCATGGTGATGGCGCCGGCCAGAACGGGCAAGCTCAGAAGAATCAGCCAGGCGGTGACGAAGATCGACCAGGCGAAGAGCGGCACCTTGTGCAGCGTCATGCCCGGGGCGCGCATGTTCAGGAAGGTGGTGATCATGTTGATCGCACCAAGAATCGAACTCGCGCCCGAGACGTGGACAGCGAAGATCGCCAGATCCATCGAGAAGCCGCCTTCACGCACCGAAAGCGGCGGGTAAAGCACCCATCCGACGCCGGAACCGAGCTGGCCGTTGCCACCGGGGCTGAGCACCGAGCAGACGGCGAGGCAGCAGCCTGCGAAATACAGCCAGAAGCTCAGGTTGTTGAGCCGCGGGAAGGCCATGTCCGGCGCGCCGATCTGCAACGGCATGAAATAGTTGCCAAACCCGCCGAAAAGCGCGGGAATGACGACGAAGAACATCATCAGGATCCCGTGGGCGGTGATCAGCACGTTCCAGATATGACCGTTTGGCGTACAGCCTTCCGTCGAGCTGGCAAAGAGCCGAAAGCCTTCCATGCACATGTGTTGCACGCCCGGCGTCATCAGCTCGATACGCATCAGCACGGTAAAGAAGACGGCAATGAAGCCGACGGCGGCCGAGACGATCAGGTAAAGAATCCCGATGTCTTTATGGTTGGTGGACATGAACCAGCGGGTGAAAAATCCCCGCTCGTCATCATGGTCATGCCCATGAATGGCAGCATCGGCCATGCATTTCCTCCGGTATTTGTCCTGTTTATTGCGGCATACCTCTCCCAAAGAGCATGCCTGCGCGTCCTCGGCACACCCTAGGGGGATAGGATGGGAGCGGCAACATTCAAGTTGCTCGATGCGAAACATTATTACGGATGCGGGATTTGGCCCGCCGGAGGGTGCTGCCTCGCGCATTCGGTGCCGGAAATTGCCCGGTTCAGCGGGGTGACTGGCGCAGAAATGGGGTGGCTTGCACATGAAGGCCCGGTTCGAGGCGGCCCCGCAACAGGTTGGTGGGCGATCTCATGGGCGAAAGCCCGGCGTCACGCCTCGCCCTTGCGCGCCAGCCAGTCGCGCCAGAGATCCGGACGGCGTTCCTGCGTCAGGGCTTCGGCCTGTGCGCGCCGCCATTCGGCGATCTTCGCGTGGTGACCGGACAGGAGCACTTCCGGCACCGCCCGCCCGCGCCACGCATTCGGCCGGGTGAACTGGGGATGTTCCAATAGCCCGTCCGAGAAGCTTTCTTCCTCGGTTGACGCCTGATTTCCCAGAACGCCGGGCAGCAGCCGCACCGTCGCGTCGATCATCGCCTGGGCGGCAATCTCGCCACCGGTCAGGACGAAATCGCCCAGTGACACCTCTTCAATCTCATAGGCATCAAGCACCCGTTGATCGACCCCTTCGAAACGGCCGCAGAGCAGCGTTATCCCGTCTGCGGCGGCCCAGCTGCGTGCCGTCGCCTGATCAAACCGCTTCCCGCGCGGCGAGAGATAGACCAGCGGCCAGCGTTTCCGATCGCGCGGTGTGTCGCGCAACCCTTCGTCCAGCGCCCTCGAGACAACGTCGGGGCGCAGCACCATCCCGGCACCGCCGCCCGTCGGCGTGTCGTCGACATTGCGGTGCCGGCCCGCGCCGAAAGTCCGCAGGTCGATGGTCTCCAGCGACCACAGCCCCTCTTGCAACGCCTTCCCGGTCAGGCTTTCGCCCAGTACGCCCGGAAATGCGCCGGGGAACAAAGTCACGATCCGCGCTTTCCAGGCCTGCGCCAGCGTCGGGCTCTCGCCCATCAGGTCGCGCGGAACGAGGCTGGCACGGATAGAGAGCCTGCCGTGGGATTTCGGACCTTCACTCATGCTCATCTTCCTGTCTGATATCCTCGATCTGCTGCGCCAGCGCGACCAGCTCCTCGGCCAGGTCCGGCTGCTCTCCCTCGATTTGTTCGGAGATGTCGAGAAGTCGTTGAAGCGCAGGCAATTCCGTCTCGCGCGACGGGTCGTCCCTCAGAAGGTCTCTGGCCGCCAACAGGTACTGCGCCAGCGTGATCACATCCGCGGCTTCCACGATCTGCTCGAAGACAGCCGCCATCCGCTTCGTTCCACGTTCTGCCCGGGCGAACCCGGTTTCGCTGGCCAGCAGCAAACCCGCGCGGCGATCTCGTCGGGTGCGTGTCCGTGCGGCCCGGTCGAGCAGGGCATCAAGCAGGATATGCGGGCGCAGCTCGGCTTCCAGCGGCGTCAGGATGCGGCGGATGTCATCCTCCGAGGCGACTTCGGCGGGCAGCGCGTCGAGCGCGCCAAAGGCCTGCGCCAGCGCCGCCGCCTCCGCTTCGGTCGGGTGAAGCAGCGGCAGGTCTGGCGTCTCCTCGAGGAAGACTTCCGCCTCCTCGGCGAAGTCATTGAGCTTTTTCAGGGCTGTCTCGGCAATAGCTTCGATCTCGGCCTCTTTCTTCGGCACCCAGAGGATGCGCCCGAGTGCGATCCCGCCAAGCCCGAGCCCGAGCCAGCCGGCCAGCGGCGCGGTGGCCTCGATGCCGAGCAGGGCGCGCAGCAGGTGCCCGAGGCCGAGACAGGCCGATGCAAGTGCGAAATGGATCATCAGCGTCGGCAGGATCATGGCCGGTCCGTCGCGGAACGGCTCTGACTTCATCACCATGACCCAGAGAAAGAACAGCCCCGCGAAGGCGAGCGCCGCGATATAAGGCGCCCCGGTCAGCCCCGCGCCGATCGGGGCGGCGTAGAACAGCGCCCCGGCAATCGCGAGGCCGCCGAATTTCATTCGAAGAGCCCCTCGGGCGGGTCCGCCACAATGCGGCCCGAGGCGATATCCACCGTTGGGACTGCCTCGCGGGTGAAGGGCAGAAGCACGGTTGTCTTAAGCCCTGGCCCGTGGATCTCCAGCATGTCGCCAGCGCCGAACTCCTGCACCGCGCGGACAGAGCCCAGCAGCGTGCCGCCGGTGTCGCGCACTTCCAGCCCGATCAGGTCGGCATGGTAGAACTCGTCTTCCGGGAGCTCCGGCATCCGCGCGCGCTCGGCCATCAGGCGGACACCCTTGAGCGCGTCCGCCTGTTCCTTTGTCGAAATCCCGGTGAGCCGGACGGCGAGGCCGTTCGTCACCGGGCGGGTGATCTTCACCGCGAAGGCGCGACTGCCGTCCTCGCTGAAAAGGTCCCCGTAGGAAGCGATATCCTCAGGGATGGCGCAGAAGCTCTTCAGCCGAACCTCTCCCTTGACGCCGAACGCACCGGCGATGGCGCCGACACAGACCCGATCATCCATTTTCCATCACTCCCAGGCAGAGCCCACGGGCACCGATCCGGCCGCCATTGTCCCGGCAACGCTCTTCGAGAACGAGGCGATGCGCCTCAATCCCGACATACACGCCCAGACCAAACAAGGTGGCCCAGATGATCAGCCGGATCATGCCCGATTGCCTGCCGCCGATTACTCGGCAGCGGCCTCTTCTTCAGCCGGGGCAGCAGCCTCGGCAGCGGCGGCTTCAGCAGCCTCGGCGGCCTTGGCGGCCTTTTCCTCGGTGCGTTCGACGGCCTTTTTGCCCGGCTTTGCTTTGTTGGGGTTGTTGCGCTCGGTCTTCTCGCGGATACCGGCGGCTTCGAGCATGCGCACGATGCGGTCGGTCGGCTGGGCACCCTGGTCGAGCCAGTACTGCACGCGTTCCATGTTCATCTTGACGCGGTCTTCGCTGTCCTTGGGTAGGAGCGGGTTATAGGTGCCCAGCTTTTCGATGAAGCGGCCATCGCGCGGCATGCGGCTGTCGGCGGCGACGATCGAGTAAAAGGGGCGCTTCTTGGAGCCGCCACGGGCGAGACGGATTTTCATGGCCATTGTTGTGTTCTCCTTTGAATGGCTGTGATTGGGCCGGTGTTCCGGCCGTCATTCCTGGTGTTTCTTGTGGTGTCGGATGACTTCCTGAATGGTGAAGTTCAGGAAAGCCTTGGCAAAATCGGGGTCCAGGTCGGCCCGTTTCGCCAGATCTTCGAGCCGTTCGATCTGCGCGGCTTCGCGCGTGGGATCGGACGGTGGAAGGTTGTGTTCGGCCTTGACCCGCCCCACGGCTTGGGTGTGGGCGAAGCGCTCGGCCAGCGTGTAGACGAGGATCGCATCGAGCCGGTCGATGCTGTCGCGATGCCCCTTGAGGAGCGCCGCAGCCTTTGCAACCGCATCAGTCAATTGCGTATCCTTTCGGCTTGAAGAGCGGGTCGTAATAGGAGCGGATCTCCAGGTCGATCCCGTCCTTGAGTTGGCCGTCGCGCAGCCGCTCCGGGGTCGGGTGGCGATAGACGACATCATGGCCATCGACCGACGCCGCTTCCTTGTCCTTCACCGCGCCAAGCCGTTCGGCGAGGCGGATGGAGTCCAGATCCTTGGGGTCGAGATAGGACACGGCCGTGTCCCAGCCGTCCTGCTCGTAGAAATACTTGCGCGCCAGATGCGCGGCTTCCAGCGCGTAGCCATGGCCGGACGCTTCTGGCCAGATGAACCAGGCGATTTCGCGCTCGGGCCATTTCGGTGGGAACCAGCCGCCGGCCATGCCAAGCGTCTCGTCGGTCTCGCGCAGGTGGATCATCCACATGCCGAAGCCGCGGATCTCCCAATGGCCGATCTCTGCAGCGTAGAGCATCCAGATCTCGTAGGCATTGAGCGGACCGCCCATGAAACGCGACCGGTAGGACGAGAAGGTCGAGCGGAAATTGGGGTAATCCCCGGGCTCGGGGCCCCGCAGGATGAGGCGCTCACTTGTGAGCACCGGAATATCTCTATGTCCCATCAGGCGCCTCCCTTCGCGTGACGATAGACGTGAATCTCATCCGGATCGTCGCCCGGCGGCACAGCGGCGGCGGGGTCGATCACGGCGCCGAGGCGGCGGGCCACGGCGGCGGAGCGGTGATTGTCGGGGTCGATATAGGAGACGGCGGTCTCCCAGCCGAGCTCGCCAAAGACCCAGGCGTGGATGCGGGTCATGGCCTCGGTGATATAGCCCTTGGCCTCGTCTTCGTCGCGCCAGATCGACCAGGCCAGCTCCGGCTCCGGCCAGTGCATCGGCATCCACGGGCCGCAATGGCCGATGGTCACGCCATCGGATTTGCGCTCCATGAAGAGCATGCCGAAACCGCGCAGCACCCATTGGCCGGCGGAATGGCCGAAGACGCGGGAAAGATCCTTGGCGTCGGTGATCGGGCCACCGATGAAATTGGCACGCGGCGAGGCGAGGAAATCGCAGAGCGGCTGGAAATCCTCCAATGTCTGCGACCGCAGGATAAGACGGTCGGTCTCGAAGCGCGGCAAGGTGAGCGTTGTCATGCGGGCACCTCGCCGGGCGAGAGGTGGCGCCAGACCTGCATCAGGCCAAAGATCGGATGGTCGAAATCGCCGTCATGGCGCGCGCCGATCCGTTGCGCGAGCGCGAGAGACCGGGTGTTCTCCGGCGCAACCATGCTGATCACCGTGGTCCAGCCGAGCGTTTCATAAGCATAGGCGCGCGCGGCCGTCGCGGCTTCAAGCGCAACACCGCGCCCCTCGGCAGCGGCAAAGACGGTCCAGGCGATCTCCGGTTCGGGCCAGTCATCGGGGTGGTATAGCCCGACGATGCCCAGCGCGTCATCCGCCGTCCGGTCCGCCACGATCCAACGTCCGAAGCCGCGGATCTGCCAATGTCCGCCAATGGCCAGGAAGCTGCGGAACGAGCTTGGCCGGTCCGATGGCCCTCCGATCGCCGCCGATCGCTCGGAGGCGTAGAAGTCGGCATAGGCATCGAAATCCCGCATCTCGGGTGCGCGCAGGCGCAGCCGGTCTGTCTCGACCGTGGGGATGGTGAAACTACTCATGCATAAGCCTCCGGAGACCCGTCGCCATCGGGCGAGGGGTGGCGGAAGACAAGGCTGTGTTCGAAGGGGCGCGGGGCCGTGTCGTCGCGCACCGCGCCAAGCCGTTCGGCTACGGCGATATAGAGATCATTGTCCGGCGCACAGTAGCTCACGAGCGTTTCCATGCCGGCGCTCTCATAGGCGAACTGACGCAAGGCCTCTGCCGCTTCGGTCGCGTAGCCCTGACCCTGGTTGCCATCATAGAGGAACCAGTTCAGTTCCGGCTCCGGCAAGTGCAGCCCGGAAGTTATGGCGACCTGTCCAACCGTGCGGCCGCGCCGCTCGATCATCAGCCCGCCATAGCCGAAGAGCGACCATTGAGCGATGTCATTGGTGAACCAGGCCCAGGCCTTCTCGCGCGAGATCGGCCCGTGCAGTTGCCGCACCCGGTCGGAGCTGCGATAGGCGGCATAGGGTTCGAAATCCTCGATCCGCGGCGGGCGCAGGGTCAGGCGCGGGGTGTGCAGCGTCGGCGCGGCCGGCTTGCGCGGGCGGGCGATCTTGCGGCGCACGGGGGCGTGAACGCCGTCGCCGTTGAGCTCCTCGGGGGAGGGGTGACGCCACGCGTCATGCCCGTCCAGCGACGCAGGGGCGTGGACATTGGGGTCGACCCGGGCCCCGAGCGCACGCGCCATACGCACGGCATAGGTGTTCTCGGAATGAATATAGGTGACGGCGGTTGTCCAGCCGAGGGTGCCATAGGCATGGGTGCGGGCCGCGCTAACGGCTTCATACCCGTAGCCATTTCCCACCGCGTCCCGGGACCATAGCTGGCCGGTCAGTTCCGGTTCGGGGTAGCTGTCGGGCCAGTGCGGGCCGACGAGGCCAAGCGCGCCGGGCTCGCCCTGTTGCTCGACAACGAAGCGGCCATAGCCAGCCTTTTCCCAATGGCCAAGGATCCGCTGGAAGCGCTGTCGCGCACCGGGGGCCTGCATGACCGGGCCATGCGTGGCCCGCCAGTCGGAGGCGTAATAGGCGATATAGGCGGCGGCGTCCTCGGGCGTCGGACGGCGCAGTGTCAGCCGGTCGGTGGTCAGGCGTTCGATCATGCCGCCCTCCCCGGATGCGGGTGGCGATAGACGAGATCGCCCGGATCGGGTCGCGGCGCCTCATCGTCACGCGTCGCGCCGAGCCGTTCGGCAAGGGCAATGGAGCGCGCATTGGGCGGGTCGACATAGCTGACCAGCGTCGTCAGCCCGCGCGGGCCGAAAGCCCAGTCACGCGCCGCGGCAGCGGCCTCGAACGCATAGCCCTCGCGCAGATGCGCCGTATAGAGCATCCAGCCGATCTCGATCTCGGGGTAGAAATCCGGCTTGTTCACGGCAACCTGCCCGAGCACGGCGCCATCGGTGCGCCGCTCGATGGTCCAGCCGCCGAGATTCATCAGCGGCCAGGCGCCACTATCAGCCGCGAACCAGAGCCAGGCGGTCTTCCGTGTGGTGGGTCCGCCCATATAGACGGAGCGCTCGGAGGCGAGCATCTCGGCGAAAGGCTCGAAATCCTCGGGGCGCTGGGCGCGGAGCATCAGTCGTTCTGTCACGAGCAGAGGCGCATCGGTCATAGCGCGCTCCTTACGCCCGGCTGTTTTAACCGGATCATGCTGCGCGTCTCCAGTTGGAGCTGCGCACCGGATGACAGAAGCTCATCGCGTCCGTCTCCGTGAAGGGGTCGGCAATTGCCCCGGTCGCCCGCAGCAGCGCGGCCGAGCGGCGATCGTCCAGCGCCACATGGCTGACGATCTCGTTCCAGCCGATCACGTTCGCACAAAACCGGCGCGCGCACCGCAACGCCTCGGGCGCCAGCGTGTCGGCATCCGCCGTATCGAAAAAGAGGAAGCCAAGCTCCGGTTGTTCCCAGCCTGTCGCCTTCCACGGACCCGCCAGCCCAATGGGCGCGTCGCAGCCCTTCGGCACGACGGCAAAGAGGCCCAAGCCACAGAGATCCCAGTGGCAGACGATGGCAACCGTCTGTTCCAGGGCCCGCGCCCCCGAGAGCGGCGCCGTCGCGATATGCGCTTCGCCCGCCTTCAGCCGTGCGAAGACCGCGCCGATATCCGACCGGGTCGGACGACGCAGGAACAGGCGCTCTGTTTCGAGGACGGGGGTGCGCATGGGATTACTTCTTCTTGCCGAAGCCGGAGAGGCCGGGGGGCAGGCCCATGCCGCCGCCCAGCCCGGGCATGCCGCCCATGCCGCCGGGCATCTTGCCGAGCGCCTTGGCGGCCTTCGCCATATCGGCCTCGGAGACGCCTTCGAGCTGCTTGGCCATATCCGCCTCGCCGCCCTTGCCTCCGAACAGGCCGCCCATGGCTTGTTTGAGCAGGCCCTTCTTGCCCATCTTCTTCATCATGTCGGCCATCTGCCGGTGCTGTTTCAGCAGCTTGTTCAGCTCGCTGACCTCCAGACCCGCACCGCGCGCGATCCGCTTCTTGCGGCTGGCCTGCAGGATCTGCGGCGCGGCGCGCTCCTTCTTGGTCATCGAATGGATCAGCGCGATCTGGCGGCGCAGGATGCTGTCGTCGAAGCCGGCCTCGGCGACCTGGTTCTTCATCTTGGCCATGCCGGGCATCATGCCCATCACGCCTTCCACGCCGCCCATCTTGAGCATCTGCTCGAGCTGGGAGCGCAGGTCGTTCATGTTGAACTGGCCCTTCTGGAAGCGCTTCATCATGCGCTCGGCCTGTTCGATCTCCAGCGTTTCCTGCGCCTTTTCGACGAGGGAGACGATGTCGCCCATGCCGAGGATCCGGCCGGCGATCCGCTCGGGGTGGAACTCTTCGAGCGCGTCCATCTTCTCGCCGAGACCGACGAACTTGATCGGCTGGCCCGTCACGTAGCGCATCGAAAGGGCGGCACCGCCGCGCCCGTCGCCATCCATTCGCGTCAGCACGACGCCGGAGATGCCGATCCGCTCGTCGAAATTCTCCGCCGTGTGCACGGCATCCTGACCGGTCAGACCGTCCACCACCAGCAGCGTCTCGCGCGGGGTCGTCACGTCGCGCACGGCCTCGACCTCGGCCATCAGCTGGTCGTCGATGGAAAGGCGGCCCGCGGTGTCGAGCATGTAGACGTCATAGCCGCCGAGCGTCGCCTGCTGCTTGGCGCGCGTGGCGATCTCGACCGGGGTCTGGCCCTTGATGATCGGCAGCGTATCGACGCCGACCTGCCTGCCGAGGATCTGAAGTTGCTCCATGGCGGCGGGACGGTTGACGTCCAGCGAGGCCATCAGCACGCGCTTGCCGTTCTTCTCGGTCAGGCGCTTGGCGAGCTTTGCGGTGGTGGTGGTCTTGCCCGAGCCCTGCAGGCCGACCATCAGGATCGGCGCGGGCGGGTTGTCGACCTTCAGCTCGCCGGGTTCTTCATTGTTGCCGGACAGGAAGTGGACCAGCTCGTCATGGACGATCTTGACCACCTGCTGACCCGGTGTGACCGACCTGGTCACGGACTGGCCGGTGGCCTTTCCCTGGATCGACTTGATGAATTGCCGCGCCACGGGCAGCGAGACATCCGCCTCCAGAAGCGCAACGCGGACCTCGCGCAACGCGGTCTTGACGTCATCTTCGGAGAGCGCGCCCTGCTTGGTCAGCCGGTCGAAGACTCCACCGAGGCGTTCTGACAGATTTTCAAACATGCCTCGGCCCTCCTTCGGCCATTTTTACTGCACGTGGCTCCCATGTAGGTAGCCGGTTCCGAAACGACAAACGCACCAGTGGGCGCAACGCGCTGACTGGTGGCGATCCCCCAAGAAAGAGGGACCGGAAGTATGCACTCCCGGGTATCGAGGCGGTCACTATGCCCAACAGCGCGTGGAGTCAAGGAAACCATGGCCAAGCCGCGGATCTGCTTCCCCGATCCGCCAAGCCGGATGGTCTCCGTGCCGATGCCACGACCGGTCAGGCGCCGGCTTGCGGCAGCGAGTGGCGACACTGACCGCCTTGCCGCAACCGGATTGAGAGCCATCGGCGGCTTGCGTGCTGCAACGGGACGCGACCGCATTGATATGGCCGCGCACTTCCCTCCCTCGCGCCGAAAGCGTAGGCTCCCGCCATGCAGCCCACCCTCGACATCGTCTTCGCCGCCCTTTCCGATCCGACACGCCGGCAGATTCTGACGATGCTGCTTGAGGATGACATGGCGGTCACGGACGTGGCCGAGCCCTTTGAAATGTCGCTTGCGGCGATCTCGAAGCACCTGACCATCCTGACCCGCGCCGGTCTCATAAGCCAGGAGAAGCGAGGGCGGGTCAAATGGTGCAAGCTGGAACCGGACGCTCTGCGCGACGCATCGATCTGGATGCAGTGCTTTGGTCAGTTCGAGGCGGTCAATCTCGACGCCTTCGAACGCTTCCTCGAACAGGAACTCTCCGGGGCGGGCGAGGGTTGACGCCGCGCGCGATAATCGACCTTCGGAAGTGACGGCTATTCCGTCGGCGGAAAGGCCGGCGGCGGAGCGGGAAGGAGAAGCGGACGGATCGCGTCTTCGCTGCGGTAATAGCGCTCATGCATGTCGGCGGGGTTCCAGATTGCGCCGCGCGGACTGGACAGCCGCAGCGGCGGCGGAAAGGCGCGCTTTTGCCCCTTGGGAACGGGAACGATACTCGCGACGAGGTCATGCTGAAACACGATGTCGATCCAACTGTTGAGGCGGGTCTCGCTTGTGTAGAACTTGGCGATCTCTGCGCGAACGATCGGTTCCTGGATCGACAGCGCGCCGATCCCGGTGCCCCATGTGAAGAAGGTGGTCCGACGCAGGGCCGAGCCGTATTCGGCGAGCGCGTCCATGGCGACGGGACCGCCAAGTGAATGGGCGACGACGAAGATCTCGTCAAACCCGGCGTCTGGATCCGAGACCTCGTTCAGGACATCCTTCACCCGGCTGCGGGTCTTTGCCCGAAGGCCGCTATCCCCGAGTTTCGTGGGGTCGTCCCGCAGATAGGCCCGCGTATAGGCTGCAAAGTCGGCAAAGGCATTCAGCTTGCCCAGGCCGATCAGCATCACAAGGATCACATAGGGCGCGAAACTGCTCAGGCAGGACAGGCTTGTCGCCGCCATCGCGCGGAATCCCTCGGCATGTGATCCAAGGACGGCGTCGATTTCGGCCGAATTTGTCAGGTTGCTGTTCGCGAAGGCCTCGAGCAGCACGATCAACACACTCAAATACCACAGGAACAGCAGGAAACCCGCGCCTGCGAGCGCGCAGGCCGACAGCCTTGAGATGCCTTTTCCCTTCAGGATGGACAGCAGCAGACCGCCCGGCCAGAGCCAGTAAAACAGCAGCCATGTCGCCCGCCAGAACCGCCGCAGGGGTGCCTCGTTGCTCCAATCCGGCACGAGATCGTTCCAGTAGGCCTCCATGACATGCAGTTCGACTTCGCGTGCGTCCGCGAGGTCCCGAGCCGTCAACACGGTCACTTCGGACTCCTCAGCCACCGCCGCATCGCCGGCATGGCGGACTTCAAACCCCTCGCTGTAATCCTGTATCGCGCCGACAAGTTGATCCCGTGCAGCTCTCTGTTCCATCTTGCGATACCCCGGAACCAGGATAATTGCCCGTTTGACCATCGCGACCTCCCAAGATCTGAGCGTTGGTCATGAGAGTTCAGGCGCACATCCGGCCCCTGGCCAATGACCAACAGATACAGGACGAATATGCCGGCGCCGATGGCGGTTATGCGTTCACCTTGAGCATCGCCCGGGCGGTCTTGGCGGCGGAGCGGTAATGCGAGGCACCGGCGGCTTCGGCCCAGCGGCCCGTGGTCCAGTCATTGCGTGCGCCCTTCATCGGTCCGCCATAGAGTTCCGCCTCGTCGCGGACCTGCAGAAAAGCCAGAAGCTGTGCATGATATTCCGCCAGAAGCGCCCGCGCTTCCAGCCAGCCGAGCCCACGCTGCCGCGAACGGATCACGGCGGAATACGCCGGCAACTGGTTCCACTTGTAGCCGGGCGCTGGAAAATGCACCTCGCGGCCCGACTGCCCATCCACGTACCAGCCCAGAAACAAGCTGATCCAATGGGCCCTGTGTCCGACAATATCCTTTATGGAGATCCCGCTCTCATCGGCAACCAGAGCCTGGGCCGCATCGATCTCGTCCAGCTGTCGCGTCAGCCTTTCAAATTCCCGCATGGTGACAGCGATGAGATCGGTTTTGCAGGTGGCTGCCGGCATGTTCGTCCTCCTGGGATCAGCCTGCGCCTCCTGCCGTAAAGTCACCTTGATACGGATCAAGCCGATACGGTTTGGTCGGTTGTTTTATCCGTCCGACCAGCTCTTTGCCTTTTCCTTGAGGAACTGAACCATGGTCTGCACCTTCGCGGTCCGGTGCAGGTCGATATGGGTCACGATCCAGAGGTGGCTGCGCCATTCCGGTTTTGGCTCCATCACCTGAACCAGATCGGGATGTCGCTGCGCGTCCTGTACCAGCAGGAAGCCGATCCCGGCGCCGGCGAGGATGCCGTCGGTCACCGCGCGGGCCTGCGAGGCGCGATAGGTGATCTGCTCGGCCGGAATAGTCTCGAACATCCAGCGGTAGAACGGCGCGCGTGTGTTCAGGTCGTCGGTATTGACGAAGCGGTGTCCGTCCCACGCGCCTTCGGTGAGCAGGCCGTGGCGTTCGACGTAATCGCGCGTGGCGTAGAGGCCGATCGGCTCCTGCGCCAGCGTCTGGACGATATTGTCCGGCTGGTCTGGCTTGCTGCCGGCCCGGATGGCGACATGCGCCTCGCCATATTCGAGCTTGAAGAGGCGCTGGTCGGTCAGGAAACGCACCCGGATCTCGGGATGTTCCTCCATGAACTCGACAAGGAGCGGCGTCAGCCGTTGCGACAGGGCCGGGATCGACGTCACAATCAATTCGCCGGATACATCGGCGCCGCGCCCGCGGATCCGCCCGACCAGCTGGGTGAACTGATCCTCTGTTGCCGCCGCGACCTGCAAGAGGTCCATCCCGGCCTCCGTGGGCGTGTAGCCACGCGCATGGCGTTGGAAAAGCTTGGTGCCGAGCCGCGCTTCCAACGCGTCGACATGCCGGATCACCGTCGCATGATGCACCCCGAGAGCTTCTGCTGCCCCCGATACGGTCCCCAGCTTGGCGACGTGAAAGGACGTCCGAATTTCGTCCCAGGTATCCACTGTCATGACACTTGAACCTGCTTCTCGCGATTGTGTTGTGCGTAGATGAACAGATTGATGCAATTTTCGAAAGCTGTTTTTTCGCGCCGCCGCTCCCATCTGAAAATCATCCAAGAGGCTCCGGACCGCTCCTCCCTCGGGACGGCGCCGCAGCCCAAGAAAGGCACCACCATGACCAGAACCGCAGTTTTTGCCGGGCTCGTCGCTGTCATCGCGATGCCCGCCTTTGCAAGCCAGGAGCAACTGGCGCGAAATGCCGGTGTCGAACCCGGTCTCTATTCGAATGCCCAGCTGACGCAGTTGGTTTCCCTGCAGCGTGAAGATGGAAACCGGCAGCTGATTTCCCGCATTCTCGCGAATCCACAAGGCGCGCCGCTGGTTTCGCGGCTATCGACCTCCACTCACGGGCCTGACGACAACTAGGCCGGTGGAGCTCCCCCCGGGAGCGGGCGTGCAGGGTTGACCTGCGCGCCCTTTTTTTCTGACACGGTCAGTACGACCCACGCGTACCACCTCATCTTGCCTGGGCCTGGCCGGTCCTGAACGTGTGGCACAGATGATGCTGCGCCATCTTCCTTAGGCGGTGCCTGCATAGGCCTCCGGGCTATGTCCTCAAAATCACGGCAAAGACCCGCTTCGTCCGCAAACCGGACTGTCATGACCGCGCCAGGTCAAATCACCATTGGCGGCTTTTTGCAAAATTGCACATTAGATGGTTATTTTGAGCAGTTGATTGCAGAAAGGAACATGTCCAAGTTTCTTGCAACAGAAATCGCACCCAAGGAACACACCCATGACCGCCCAGACACTCCTTCGTATTGACAGCTCAGCCCGCCTCGAAAACTCCATCAGCCGGGAACTCGTCGACGAGATCGTCCATAAATTCGCCAACGCAACGGTGATCGCCCGTGATCTGGCGCGCGATCCGCTGCCGCAAATCGACGACGGCTTCGTGACCGTAACGAAGGGAGCCACGTCCGATGACCTCACGCAGGGTCAGCGGGACATGCTGGCCCTGTCCGACAGGCTGATCGATGAACTCAAGGCCGCCGACACCATCGTCATTGGCCTGCCGGTCTACAATTTCGGAATACCGTCGGCTCTCAAGGCATGGGTCGATCTCGTCGCTCGGGCCGGCGTCACCTTCAACTACACGGAAGAAGGCCCGAAAGGTGCGCTGAGCGGCAAACGGGTCATCATCGCCATGGCGTCGGGCGGTACGGAGGCCGGATCGCCCATTGATTATGCGACGCCGTATCTGCGTCACGTCCTGGGCTTCCTGGGCATGACGGAGGTCGAACTGGTCCGTGCCGACCGCCTTGCCTTCGATGCCGAAGCCACGGTTGCCTCGGCCCGGGCACAAGTTGCGGCGCTGGCGGCCTGAGGCACTTTGAGACATGGGGCGACGGCGTTGCTTTCCGATCGCCTTCGCCCCGATTTCCTTCCCTGAACGGCCCATGTAACAGGCCCGCATGCAACCGAATGACTCGTTCAGGGGGCTGACGTTCAATCTTGGCCAGGATTCTCTTTTTTCTCCGAAATCCGTGTGATCGATGGGCGACTCCTGGCGGAACGCCGGTTAGTCTGTGACTCGTTTCACCCGCTGCCCGGTCCGGCCATGAAGATCACCCGCCAGACACATAGCCAACTCGTCCTTGATTACAGGCCCTGGCCTCTGACCATCGGTCTTGCGCTGTTCATCCTGTTCTTCGCCGGGGCCGGGATCACGATGCTGATGCGGGGCGATCCGTTCGGGCTGGTCTACATTTTCGGCGGCGGCGGAATCGGGCTGCTCTGCATGCTTGTCTTCGTCGAACGCCTGCAGCTCATCCTCAACCGCCAGTCCGGCAATGTCCGGATGCGCCGCCGGACATTGCGTGGCTACCACGAAGACGTGCAACCGTTGCGCTCGCTGCTTGGCGCTCGTGTCGAGCTGTCTCAAAGCCGTGGGCGGGAGCCCTCAAGCCGGTTGGTCCTCGTCTTCGACTCGCCGACCGGACCCATGGCGCGCCCTTTGGCTGGGGTCTCTGTAACCGGCAGTGGCGTCGGACCGGCGGCACAGGCGGTTAATGACTGGCTTGGAATTGCACCGGAGGATGTGCCTGCCCCGCGCCGGTGATCTGCTGCGGGTGTCAGCGGCCTATGACGGACCTGCCCGCCTTCGCGGCAGGCCGACCACAGGAGAGCGTCCGAAAGCTCGCCAAGGCGTGGGATCAGGCCGCGGGCCAGAGACGGCGCATCGCCGCGAGACGCCGGAACGGGTGCTGCAATGCGGAGCGCAGCAAAAGCTCTGTGGATGAAACGGCCTCGGCGATGCGGGTGTAATGCGCCTGCCGTTTGGACGAATTGCCGGACCGCAGGAGTTGGGATTCTGTCTCCCGGACGATGGCGCGGGATGATTTCGAGACCGTCGCGCGGCTGCCTGACGTGACCGGCCGATAGGTCTTTCGGGCGACCTTGAGCGGCGGCGTTGCCGGGTCGAGATTGGCGGTCACCAGCGCGTCGAGCTTCTTGCCGGCCTGCCCGAGGATCTTCCTGGCGTCACGATAATCCGGCTTGCTGCCATTCAGTCGGGACGCGGTACGGAAGGTCTGGGCAAGGCAATCCGGGCGGTAGACCCAGGTCAGTTCGGAGCAAACCCGCGCGCCTTCGCGGATCCGCTTTTCCATGGCGGCGGTGGCGCTGTTGGTAAAGGCGAGGATGTATGCGCCGTCAGGTGGAGGCGGAGCGGGCCCGGCCAGAGCTAGGCCGGTGGCGCAGAGCAGGGCTGGAAGGGGGACGGAGAGGCACGCGCCCTTGGTGGCGATCGAACGGAGTGTCTTCGGGGTCGGCATGGCAAGACTCCCTTTGTAACATGGAGAGTCTGCAGGCCTCCGGGTGATCTGTCCACGTGGTATGGTGACCTGTCGGACCGCGCGGCGGTGCCGGTGCGGCGACTTGTGGATTGATGCCGAAACAGGCGCGCCGACGGGCTGCGTGGAGCGGGGCGGTCAGTGCACTTCTGGGGGCGTTGCGACGGTTCAAACGACTGGGCCCGAATGGAATGTCAACCGGATGGTTGAATTTGCCGATGCGGGCTTGTTGGGCGCTAACGGGCTGGCAGCGTTTCAGGAGAATTGTAAAAACATATCAAAATCAATGAGTTGTTTGGCAATGCAATTGCAGCATAGCTGATTGACTCAGAGCGCCCCGCCGGACTAGCTTGCAGCGAACTGTTGGAGGGTGGCCCCCAGTGGCGGAGAAAAGCGAGCGCGAGCAGCTCAGGCAGCTCGAAAAGAAGATCGCACGCGCCAAGGGCGAGGAAACGGACACCTCTGCAACGGGAGACCTCTCTCAGGCCAATGTGGCCTGGCAGATGGTGACGGAGCTTGTGGCCGGTATCGTAATCGGTCTTGGCGTCGGCCTTGGGTTGGATGTTCTGCTCGGAACGAAGCCCTTCATGCTGGTGCTGTTCATATTGCTGGGCTTTGTGGCCGGTGTGCGCGTGATGATGCGAACCGCCGCGGATGTTCAGGAGAAGCAGGTGGCCCAAGCCGCCGCGCAAGGTAAGCAAGCGGCGAAAGCCGCCGATGAAAAGAGGGACTGAGACGTTGGCAGACGAAGCACACGGCGGCGGTATCCAGATTCACCCGATGGACCAGTTCAAGGTCGAACCGCTCTTCGGCGGCGACCATATCGGCATGCTCACGCCCACGAACGTGACGCTCTGGCTCGCACTCGCGGTCGGCGCTGTTGTCCTGCTGCTCGTCGTCGGCACCCGTGGCCGCGCCATCATCCCCAGCCGCGCCCAGTCGGTCGCCGAGCTGGCCTATGGCTTTGTCTACAAGATGGTCGAGGATGTGGCCGGCAAGGATGCCGTTCGCTTCTTCCCCTATATCATGACGCTCTTCATGTTCATCGTGACCGCGAACTTCCTCGGCCTGCTGCCGATGTCCTTCGCCACCACCTCGCATATCGCTGTTACGGCGATCCTCGCCATGGCGGTGTTCCTGACGGTGACCGTGCTCGGCTTCGTTCTCAATGGCACCAAGTTCCTCGGCCTGTTCTGGGTCAGCTCGGCGCCGATGGCGCTGCGCCCGATCCTCGCGGTGATCGAGATCATCTCGTATTTCGTTCGCCCGGTGAGCCACTCCATTCGTCTTGCCGGAAACATCATGGCCGGTCACGCGGTGATCAAGGTGTTCGCGGGCTTCGCCGCCGTCGCCACCATCGCGCCCTTCTCGATCCTCGCCATCACGGCGGTCTATGGCCTCGAGGTCCTCGTGGCCTTCATCCAGGCCTATGTCTTCACAATTCTGACCTGCGTCTATCTCAAGGACGCGCTGCACCCGTCCCATTAAAGACGGCGCAAAGGTCCCGAATACCAAAAACATCAACTTCCAATCGCAAGGAGAAATCATCATGGAAGGCGATCTCGCACATATCGGCGCTGGCCTGGCTGCAATCGGTTCTGGCGCTGCTGCTATCGGTGTTGGCCACGTTGCTGGCAACTTCCTCGCCGGCGCTCTGCGCAACCCCACTGCGGCTGCCAGCCAGACCGCAACTCTCTTCATCGGTATCGCATTCGCCGAAGCCCTGGGCATCTTCTCGTTCCTGGTCGCGCTTCTGCTGATGTTCGCCGTCTAAGAGAACTTCTGAGATCCTTGCCGCCAGGGGGGCGGGCCGATCCGCTCGGCCCCCTTGGTGAACTTCCAGATCCAGGAGGACAGCATGGCAGGCGACAGCCACGCAACCACAGCTACGGAACACGCGACCGATGCCGCGCACGGGGCCGCTGACGCTGCACATGCAGCCGAGGGCGCCGGTATGCCGCAGCTCGACTTCGCGACCTTTCCGAACCAGATTTTCTGGCTGATCATCGCGATCTTGGCGATTTACTACATCCTGACCAAGATCGCGCTGCCCCGCATCGCCGGCGTTCTCGCCGAGCGGAAGGGTACGATCACCAACGATATTGCCGCGGCCGAAGAGCTCAAGCTCAAGGCGGTCGAGGCTGAGAAGGCCTATGAGAAGGCCCTGGCCGAGGCGCGCGCCGAAGCGCAGAAGATCGCGGGCGAGACCCGTGCCGCGATCAAGGCCGAGCTGGACGTGGCGACCGCGAAGGCGGATGCCGATATCGCGGCGAAGGCCGCCGAGTCGGCAGCCCATATCGCCGAGATCCGCGACAGCGCGATCATAGCGGTCGATGCCGTGGCCAAGGAAACCGCGTCCGAGATCGTGTCCGCGCTGGGCCGTCCGGTCGATGCGGGGGCCGTGGCTGCCGCGGTCGAAGCCCAGATCAAGGGAGACGCATGATGCGCAAGCTCATCCTGTCCGCCGCCCTGTCGGGCGCTGCCGCACCGGCCTTTGCCGCTTCGGGGCCCTTCTTCTCGCTCGGCAATACGGACTTCGTGGTCCTGATTGCCTTCATCGTCTTCATCGGTGTTCTGGTCTACTTCAAGGTGCCGGGCATGCTCGGCAAGATGCTGGATGACCGGGCCGATACGATCCGCAAGGATCTGGACGAGGCCCGCGCCCTGCGTGAGGAAGCCCAGACGGTTCTGGCCTCCTTCGAGCGCAAGCAGCGGGAAGTCTCCGAGCAGGCAGACCTGATCGTGCAGCAGGCCAAGGCCGATGGTGAAGAGGCTGCCAAACAGGCCAAGATCGACCTCGAGAAGTCGATTGCGCGTCGTCTGCAGGCTGCCGAAGACCAGATCGCCTCTGCCGAGGCGGGCGCGGTCAAGGAAGTCAGGGACACCGCAGTCAACGTGGCCGTTGCCGCCGCCGCAAAGGTCGTGGCCAAGGGCCTGAAGAAGGCCGATGCCGCGGCGCTGATCGACGACAGCATCAAGGTCGTGGACGCCAAGCTCCACTGATCCTGGACATCAGACAAACGGACAAGGGCCGGCATTGCGCCGGCCCTTGTCCGTTTTACAGGTCCCGCTTTCAGCCGTCCTCAGACCGCCCAATCGGCGATGACGTGGTAGGAGCCGCGTTCCGGCGGTCCTTCAAGGTGGTCGGCAAACGCGCCCCAGAGCTTGGTGACCTTGTTCGCAGTCTCGGCATCCATGGTTTCGACCGTCGACAGCGCGACGACATGCCCACTGCCATCATCATTCATTACGTTGATGAACCGCACCATTCCCGGCAATGCCAGGATATCGGCTTGCAAGCCGTGCATGATCTCGGTGGCCGCTGCGCGCGAGCCGGGCTTCATCTTGTAATGTGTCACTCTGGCAAACATGTCTGTCCTCCCTGAAATGATCCGCCCGTTGGCGGTTGGGTGGTTTACCCAAGGAAAAGATAGCATGGATGGGATGAATCGCCGAATGCGCTGGCCGGGACCCCGACAGGATCGCGCGTCAGCTGTCCCTGGTGTGCTGCAGCCGCTGGCGCGCGATAGCCTCGTTATGCTCGGCGCGGCGCAGATCGAGCATCGCTGTCTCGACATAGTCGAGATGCGCCTCGACCGCCATCCGTGCGCCTTCGGGATCGCGGGCGCGGATGGCGTCATGAATGGCGCGGTGTTGCCCCAGCAGGTCGGACCGCGTGACACGTTGGCGGAACATTTCCTGACGGTTGTAGAAGACCCCTTCGCGCAGGAGTTGGTAGGTGGCCCGCATCATGTGCAGCATGACGATGTTATGGCTGGCCTCGACGATGGCGAGGTGAAAATCGGCATCGAGCCGCGCCTCTTCCGCGCCTGAGCGGTTCTCATGCGCTTTCTCCATCTGCGCCATGATCTCGGATATCACCGCGAGATCCGTCTCCGAGCCCAGCCGTGCCGCGCGTTCGGCGGCCAATCCTTCCATGTCGCGGCGAAAGGCGAGATAGTCGAAGACGGCTTCGTCATGGCGCGAGAACAGGTCGATCAATGGCTGCGAAAAGGCGGCCGCCGTGATCTCGGAGACAAAGATGCCCGCGCCAGCCTTGCGCTGGATCAGCCCGCGCGCTTCGAGTTCCGACAAGGCTTCGCGCAGCGAGGGGCGCGATACGCCCAGCCGTTCGGACAGGTCGCGCTCGGAGGGCAGGCGCTCCGAGGGGTGGAGAATGCCCCGCAGGATCAGCGTCTCGATCTGATCGACAACGGCGCTGCTGAGCTTTTCGGAATGGATGGGTGTGAAGGGCATCTGGGAACCGGCTGAATTGGTCAGGTCAGATGACCACTTTTCGCGCCACTTCGCAAGTGCGGGGGGGACGGGCGCGCCTCGACCAGAGGCGCGCCTGAACGGGATCAGACTTCGGTCGACCGGATGAGGATATCGACACGCCGGTTCTGCGCCCGGCCTTCCTCGGTCAGATTGGAGGTAATGGGGCTGTCCTCGCCCCGACCGGTGGCGGCAAGCCGTGTGGCGGCGACGCCGTTATTGACCAACACGCCGCTGACGGCCTGCGCGCGGCGGACCGAGAGGTCGCGGTTGTAGTCGGCATCCCCGGTATTGTCGGTATGGCCGACGATTTCGGCCTGGCTGTTCGGGAACTGGTTCAGGTTATTGGCCAGTGCGGCGAGATCGCCTTGCAGGGTCGGGCTGAGATCCGTGCTGTCCACGGCGAACAGGATGTCCTGCGGCATGGTCACCCGCAGCAGGTCGCCGTCCTGGGTAATCGAGATATTGTCGTTGGAGATCGAGGCGCGCAGCGCTTCGGCCTGAGCGTCCATCCGATTGCCGATCAGCGCACCGGTCCCGGCGCCGACAGCCGCGCCGATCAGCGCACCCTTGGCCGTGCCGCCACTTGCCCCAAGCCCGGCGACAGTGCCAAGCGCGGCGCCGACAAAGGCGGTGTCGCGGGTGTAGTTTGCGTCTGGATTGAGTTGGGCGGGGTCGGTGCAGGCGGCAAGCAGCAGCGCGCTGCCGGCCAGGGCGGTCAGGGGAAATCGGAATGTCATGCTCTGTGCCTCTTGGAGGGTCTTGTTCTGGCTTTGTAATACGCCGTTTTCTACGTCGAGGAACCCCTCGAAATGCGGTTTGGCGAGGTTTTGCCAAGCGTGCGCGCTTCAATCGGCCTCCACTCGGGCCGATTCCCAGGCCAGCAGCGCGCGTTTGACCGGCAGGCCCCAGTGATAGCCGCCAAGCCCGCCGGATTTGCGGATCGCGCGGTGACAGGGGATCAGCCAGCTGACCGGGTTGCGTCCAACGGCGGTGCCGACCGCCCGAACCGCGCGCGGGTTGCCGATGGCATTGGCGATCTCGGAATAGGTCGTGACATGTCCGGTCGGGATCTGTAGCAGCGCTTCCCAGACCTTGATCTGGAAGGGGGCGCCGATGAGATAGAGCCGCGCCTCGCCATCGGTTTCACCAAGCGCTGCCTGCACCCAGGGGCGCATCGCCATCGGATCCTCGGTGAAACGGGCCTTGGGCCAACGGGCCAGCATATCGGCCATCGCCGCCTCCGCCCCGGTCTCGGCGGCAAAGGCGATGCCGCAGATCCCCTTGTCGGTCGCCATGAAAAGCGCCGGCCCGAAGGGACTCTCGAACCAGCCCCAGAAGATCTCCAGCCCGGCCCCCTCGCGCGCATAATCGCCCGGGGTCATCGCCTCCCAGCGGAGGAACATGTCATGCAGTCGGCTCGACCCGGACAGGCCCACGGCATCAGCGGCCTCCAACGTGGTGAAATTCTCCCGGAGGAGCACTTTCGCCTGTTCCAATGTGAGGTATTGCTGGTAGCGCTTGGGCGATACCCCGACCCATTGGCTGAAGAGACGCTGGAAATGTGCGGGGCTCATGTTCATCCGCGCCGCCAGCCCTTCAAGCGACAGCAGTTCTCCAGCCTCTGTCGCGGCATCGATCTCGTCCAGCGCGCGGCGCATGACCTGAAAGTGATAGGAAGATTGGGGAGCGTTCATCTGGGACCTGTCGAGCTGCGTTGCGTCCAGACTAGGCCGGAGCCGTCGCCATCGCGACCCGTTTCCTGCGCCTTTGCGGAGTGGAGGGGCTGGTGCCATGCGAGGAACCGCCGCCCGAATATGAAACTAGAATACATATACCTGCAAAAGTTCAGCTTAATATGTTTAAAATAAATAGTTTTTTGTTGAGGGGAAGGTGTCATGCAGACATGCCTTCCCCGCGGCGCGGTCCCTTGGATGCGAAGCTGCAAATAAGACCAGGCAGACATACAGGCAGTGACATGATCAAGACGCCTCGCGCGCTTGCGCTCGTGCTATGCGCGTTCTCCGGGCCCGCTCTTGCCGGCGGCCTCATCCAGACGTTCCCCGAAGAACCGTTCGTGGAGGGGACGACGCCGGGACCGGTCGGGTTTGCCGGGGCCTATGCCGGGATATCGTTGGGATACGCTTCCGGCAATGACGAAGTTGGCGTTTCCGGTCCGACGATTTCTGGAAAGGACAAGATTGGAGATTTCGATTCCGATGGCACCAGCTTCGGCGTCCAGTTCGGCTATCGCTGGGATCTCGCGTCGATGTTGCTCGGGGTCGAGGCCGCAGCGACGGGCGGCACCATCTCCGCCGATTTCGACAATTCCGACGGGAATGGCGAAACAAGCGTGGATTACGCGCTCTCCCTGCGTGCCTCCGCCGGAACCGAAATTGCCCGCGAAACCCTTGTCTACGGCTTCGCCGGGGCGTCCTATGCCCAGTTCGACTATGACGTTGCCCGCGACGCCGGCGGCGACATCTCCGAAGAGTTCAGCCGTATCGGATATCTCGGCGGGATCGGTCTTGAGCGTGCGATCGGTGAACGTTGGTTGGTGCGGGGTGAGTATCAATACACCAACTACGGCAGCGAAGACCTGACTGACAGCAGCGGCTATGCCACCAAGGCGACGCCGGACTACCACTCTTTCACCGTCGGCCTGAACTATCGCTTCGGGCAGTGAATCGACATCTTCCAGTACTAGGTTTTCAATACAAAGGCACGCCTTGCTGCATCGCTGGCGCGGGCAGTTGCGCTCAAACCCCAATCCTGGGGCCGAGACAGGAGAGCGGCTCGTCGGTCTCGCCCGCATCGTAGAGCTCCGTCTCACCCTCGCGATCCTCGAACAGGGCCCGAAGCCCGTCGCCGCGTGCGAAGAAGCTCCAGCATTGAGGCCCGTGCCCGCCCTCGTAGACGAAGCAGATAAGCTCTTCCTGCGGATACCAGCGCCCTTTCTTGCACTCGCCGTCGAGGAAGGTCCATGTGACCTCCCGGTTCTCTTCGTAGCGCTCGGCGCCATAAGGCCGGCCCTCGGAGTAGAAATGCAGTGTGCGCCCGAGGGTCAGTGCGTCGAATGCCTCCGCTGAAAGCGGGGTATCGGCGAGGGCCTGGGCAGGGAGGGCGAGCAGGGCGAGAGCAAAGAGGCGTTGCATGGTGCGACCATGCCAGATCCCGGCGCGACGCTCCAGCGCCGTGACGGAACGGGTGACAGGGCGGGCGGTAAATTGTTAGCGAGGGCCATGTCTGCGCTGCCCCAGATCCTTGCCGTCCTTGCGGCGCTTGCCTCGGTCGCCTACCTGCTCCGCTTTTGCCATCGGGCGAGCAGTGGCATGAAAACACGCGTCAAGACAGCCTCGACCGCCCTGCTTGCGCTCGCAGCCCTTGCCGCCGGTGCGCCCGTCTGGCTCACGCTTGCCCTCGGGCTCGGCGCGCTTGGCGACCTGATGCTCTCGCGCGACGGAGAGCGCGCCTTTCTTGCCGGCCTGATCGCCTTCGCCGCCGCGCATCTCGCCTATCTCGGCCTCTTTGTTACCAACGGGCAGGCCGCTGCGGCCAATCTGTCGGGCCAGACCTTGCCCATCCTCCTCTTGCTGGGTTTCGGCGCGACCATGGCGCGCCTGCTCTGGCCCGCCACCGGCGCGCTGCGTGGACCGGTCATGGGGTATGTCGCCATAATCCTTGCCATGGGTCTCGGAGCTCTCGCCCTGCCGCCGGGCGCCTCGGCCCTGCCGCTGATTGCAGCGTTCTGTTTCATCGCCTCGGATGCCATCCTCGCCGCCGAGCTGTTTCTCCTGCCGGAGGGGCATCCCGCCCGCCGCGCCACGCCATTTGCCATCTGGCTGCTCTATTGGTCGGCACAGGCGCTGTTTCTCGTGGCCTTCCTTCCTTGATCCGCACGCGATGCGGCAATCCCGGTCTTCCAAATGCACAAGCTTGTGATTAGGTGGGAGCAACTCCTAGCGGAAAGACCACATGGCATTCTTCAAGAAACTCAAGGACCGGCTGTTCAAATCCTCCTCGAAGCTCGATGAGGGGCTGGAGGCGATCGTGCAGGATGGTGGCGAGGAAGAGCGCGTCGAGGCCGCGCCCGAAGCCCTCTCCCAGCCGGAGACGGCTCCTGCGCCCGTACCGAGCCCAGTACCGGACCACGTCCCGAGTCCTGAACCGAGCCGCGATCCGGAACCGGATGCGACGCCCGCCCCCGTCTCGGTCCCTGCGGCCGCCGCCACGCCCGTCCGAGATCCGGTGCCGGAAGCCGCGCCGTCGCGCCCGGGCCTGATCGGACGGCTCATGGGGCGCAGCGAGTCCGGACCGGTGGTCCGCCGCGCGCTGGATGACGATATGCTTGAACAGCTCGAAGAGCTGCTCATCGCCTCCGATATGGGGGTCGACACCGCGTTGCGTGTCACCGCCAACATGGCCGAGGGGCGGTTTGGCAAGAAGCTGTCTTCGGCGGAGATCAAGGCGCTGCTGGCCTCCGAGGTCGCGCGGATCATGGAACCGGTCGCCCGGCCGATGCCGCTCTATCCGAAGAAGCCGCAGGTGGTGCTGGTGGTCGGCGTGAACGGTTCCGGCAAGACCACGACCATCGGCAAGCTCGCCAGCCAGTTTCGCGCAGCCGGCAAGAACGTTGTGATCGCCGCGGGCGACACGTTCCGCGCCGCCGCCGTCGAGCAGCTTCAGGTCTGGGGCGAACGCGCCGGTGTGCCGGTTCTGACCGCGCCGGAGGGGTCGGATCCCGCCAGCCTTGCCTATGACGCGATGGAGCAGGCGCAGCGCGACGGCGCGGATCTCCTTATGATCGACACGGCCGGCCGATTGCAGAACCGCGCCGACCTGATGGAAGAGCTGGCCAAGATCGTCCGCGTGATCCGCAAGAAGGACCCGGACGCGCCGCATAACACGCTGCTGGTTCTGGACGCGACCACGGGCCAGAATGCGTTGAGCCAGGTCGAGACCTTCCAGAAGCTCTCCGATGTCTCCGGTCTCGTGATGACAAAGCTCGATGGTACGGCGCGGGGCGGTGTGCTCGTGGCGCTGGCCGACAAGTTCGGCCTGCCGATCCACGCCATCGGCGTTGGCGAGCAGATCGACGATTTGCAGCCCTTCGACCCGGAGGAGTTCGCCGCCGCCTTGACAGGCGCGGAGGCGTGACAGCCGTCTGGCAGGTGTGCGCGCCGGAGCCGGAGGAACATTGCGTGATGCGAGAGGCATGCGGGCTGGGTGTTCGACCGGATGCGGTGGCGCGGATCGGATTGGCACAATCGCGTCACGCGCTCACTCTGCGACGGGGCGGTCGGTTTCTGGGCGTGGATCGCTCCGTGGGCCGCACGGCATGAGCGAGTGGATCGTCGGATTGGAGGGCACGGAGGCCGGGGCCCGTCTGGCTATGATCCTCGCCCTGAGCGCGGCCTTCCTCCACGCCGTCTTCGGCGCGTTGCAGAAGGGGCGGTTCGACCCCTGGCTCAGCCGCGGCGTCATCGACGCCTGGCTCTTTGTCCTCTCCGCGCCCATCGCGCTCTTCCTTGTTCCCTGGCCGCAGGGATGGGAATGGCTGATCATGGCGGGTGTGATGGTGATCCATTTCGTCTACAAGATCGGCATGGCGCTGGCCTTTTCGCGCGGCGCGTTCACCGTGGTCTACCCGGTGGTGCGCGGCTCCGGACCGCTCTTCACCGTCTTCGGCGCCTGGCTCATCTTCGGTGAGACCTTCACGCCTGTTCAATGGCTGGGTGTGTTCGTGCTCGTGGCCGGAATTTTCGGATTGGCGGTCTACAACCTGATCCATATCGAGATCGACCGCGAAACCCTCGTGCCCGCACTCTGGCTGGCGCTGGGCACCGGCGCCATGGTCGCGTTCTATACCACCTATGACGCCTATGGCATCCGCGCGACGCCGGACCCTTTCACCTTCCTCGCCTGGTTCTTTTTCCTCACGGGGATCGACATGCCCGTGATCGCGGCACTGCGCTGGCGCAACCTGCGGCATCGGCCCGATCCACGCCCGCTCGTCTGGATGGGCCTGTTCGGCGCCGTGATCGCGTGGGGCAGTTTCGGGTCGGTCATGCTGGCGACACGGCTCGACAAGGTCGGCGAAGCGGCGGTGCTGCGCGAGACTTCGACCGTCTTCGCGGCGCTGATCGGCTGGCTCGTTCTCAAGGAAAGCGTCGGTCCGCGACGGCTGGCGTTGATGACGCTTATCGCAGCCGGCGCGGTGATCGTGGAGCTTGGCAGTTGACAGCGGCGCGAAAAACGGGTGCATCCATGCGAAGCCAATCTGGAGTGTCCGCGTGATGGAAGAGAAGAAGATCAACCCGGTGATCAAACAGGTCCTCGAACTCGGACCGACCATCGCCTTCTTCGTCGCCTATATGCGGATGCGAGAGCAGACCTACACGATTGGCGGCATCGAGTATGACGGCTTTATCATCGCCGCCGGGGCTTTCGTGCCGATCCTGCTGGTGGCGATGGCGATCCTTTGGAAGCTTACGGGCAAGCTCTCCCGTATCCAGGTGGTGACGGCGCTCATGGTGATCATCTTCGGCGGGATGACTGTGTGGTTCAACGACGAGACCTTCTTCAAGATGAAGACAACAATCGTCTACGGTCTCTTCGCCATCCTGCTCGGGATCGGGCTGCTGCGCGGGCAGAGCTATCTCTCCTGGGTGCTTGGCGAGGCCATGCCAATGGCCGAGGAAGGCTGGATGAAGCTCACGCGACGGCTGGCCGTCGGCTTTGCGGTGCTTGCCGTGGCAAACGAGTTCGTCTGGCGGACCATGTCCACCGATGCCTGGGTGAAGATCGAGACTTTTGCCTTTCCGCTCGCCCTGTTCGTCTTCCTCATGGCGCAGATATTCAGCTTGCAGAAATACATGGAACTCGAGGACGAACCGGCGGAATGAGCCCCGTCAAAGCGGTTTGCCGCCGTCAGACGCATCGGAGCTTCAGCGCCGCTTGCCCGGGGGCAGGGCGACATGTATCGAGGCCGCGACAGCACAGGCCCAAGCGCGCCGAAGAAAAACTCAGGGACCGGACCGGCGATTGTTCTGACATGCAAACTTGAACAGGAAGTCTCAACGAAATATCGCCCAAACTGCCGGTGGACCCGTCAAGGGACAGGGGCCCCGAAAGGATGTCGCGTTCGGTGAGGCGCTGCGTGCGCTCTCTTTTTATGCGTGGCACGGTCCGGATCTGTCGTCCGATGAGCAGGCCAACGCTCTGCTCGAACGCGCCTATCATGTGCTTGTCGCGCGGGGACGCGCTTTTTCGGCAGAAGATTTCTCTCTTTATGTCCTGTCGCGGCAGCTCGACCGGGTTTCGCCTGCGGATCACGCGGCTTTCCGCAAGGGGGCGGCCCGCTACCTGCTGGAGAATCGTGGACGGGTGTCTGCGGAATTCAAAGCGCTGACGAAAGATGCCAGCGGCCCGTTTGGCGAGCCGGCGCCGCGACCTGTCCTGCCTGAGCCTCCAAAAGACCGGTTGCAGGACGTCGAGAGCCCCGCGCTCGACGAGTTCGTGTTTTCTTTCGGTGCCACGAGGACGTCGGATGTCTATCTGTTGACGCAGCCGTTTTTTGTGCCTGGCGGGCCGCAAGAGACGCCTAACGCTTGAAAAGCACCGACTGGCTCGCCGTATCCTTGCGAAAATCGCCGCGCTTTTCGGCTGCCAGCGCGCGACCGCGCTGCACGCCGGGGCGTGCGGTGAGCGTCTCAAGCCAGCGCGCCATATGCGGCTTGTCGTCCAGCGTCTGCTGCTGGCCCTCCCAGAGCGAAGCCCAGCCCCAGATCGACATATCGGCGATGGAGTAGAACTCACCGGCCACGAATTCATGTTTCGCCAGCTGCCGGTCCAGCACACCATAAAGCCGCCCTGTCTCGGCCCGATAGCGGTCCTTCGCGTAAGGCAGATCATTGGGCGGGTCCATTGCCGGCGCGTATTTGAGGAAGTGATGCGCCTGACCGGCCATCGGCCCGAGCCCGCCCATCTGCCACATCAGCCACTGGTCGACCGTGATCCGGTCGCGCTCGGTCTCGCCGTAGAACCGTCCGGTCTTGCGGGCGAGATATTGCAGAATTGCACCGGATTCGAAGAGCGAAATCGGCGTGCCGCCCGGGCCCTCGGGATCGATGATCGCCGGCATCCGGTTGTTTGGCGCGATCTTGAGGAAGTCCGGATCGAACTGGTCGCCCTTGCCGATATCGACGAGATGCAATGCGTAGGGCAGGTCCATCTCCTCAAGGGCGATGGAGACTTTCCAGCCATTCGGGGTCGGCCAGTAGTAAAGCTCGATCGGGTCCTGGGTCATGCGCGCGCTCCTGTCTGAACAGGGCGCAACAATGCCGGTCAGGAGGCGAAGGGCAAGGGGCGAATGAGGCGGGTGCCGATGCGGAAGAGGGAGGAGGTCGGTCTCGGTGGCTGCTTCAGCGGTCTCAAGGCGACCTCGCGGTGGAGCACGGCGCGGTAGAAGGGAAAGAGACCGGAGCGCAGATAGACCGACCAGTGGCAGATGCGCTTGTCCGAAGCCGGGATCGGGAAGCCTTGTGCGGCCAGCGCGTCGCGGGTTTCGGGCCAGTCGATATTCACGTCGATCCAGTTTCCGACCCGCTCCGAGAGCCCGGTGCCGAGCGCTTGGTCGCCGAAGCGCAGAGGCGCCACGAGCCATTCCAGCAGACGGTCGTAGACTCCGTTCTCGCGGCTGGTGATATTGAGAATCTCGACCCCTCGCCCAGCCTCGGTGTCGAGGCAGCGCAGCGCCACAGAGCGCATCTCTGCAGGCGCCATCAGCACGGCGCGGCCCATGGCGCGGGCCGGAAGGTGCGGCAGCGCGGACAGCGCGACCCGGCAACCCAGCGAATGCGCCAGCACATCAACCGACCGACCGGGACGGATCCGGCGAATGCGCCGGATCAGGCCGGCAAGCGCGCGCCCGGTCGCCTCGGCGCTCCGATACGCCTGCCAGAGCGAGCCGCGCGCCTCCCAACCAAGCGCGATGCAGAGCGGCTCATCCGCGGCCCCGGAGCCGAGCCCCAACGCGCGTGGCCATGACAGCGCTTTCCAGCAGTCGCGTTCGGGCGAGAGCGACAGGATATGTCGATGCGGACTGGTCTGATCGAGTGCGGGCGAGAACGTGTAGCCATGGATCAGGACCACGACCGGCGCCGCCTCGCTGGCCCTGTCCAGCGCGCGATACAGGGCCTGTTCCGCTTCATGAGGCGCGCAGAGCCTGTCGCCGTCGGTATCTACCCGAACCAGGGGCATCGTCATCCTTCCACCACATCTTGTGTGTTGCCTAGAGCGAGTCTGCTACTACAGGGTGACGCGCCGGTTACGGCGCCGTGACGCATGGGTAACGATACGGTAAAGCTTCAGCGGATTGCTTGACGCGACAGGCATGACAGCGCTACTTGGACGGCGCGCACTCGGCGCCCTGGCGATTTGTTCACCGGATTGCGGGCCAGGATAATCATTCCGCTAAAGAGGTCAGGACGGGTCGCCCCGCCGCTGACTGCGGTGGGGCTTTTTGCTGGGAGGTCTCCGCGATGGAAGACTGGAAAACACGCACGAAACTGGTCCATTCCGGCATTCGCCGCAGCCAATATGGTGAGGTGGCCGAAGGGATCTTCATGACCCAGGGCTTCGTCTATGACAGCGCCGAACAGGCCGAGGCGCGTTTCCTCGAAAGCGGTCCCGACGAGTTCATCTATGCCCGTTACGGCAACCCGACCGTGAAGATGTTCGAGGATCGCATCGCAGCGCTGGAAGGGGCGGAGGATGCCTTCGCGACCGCCTCCGGCATGGCCGCCGTCAATGGCGCGCTGACCTCCATGCTCAAGGCGGGCGACCATGTCGTTGCCGCCCGGGCGCTGTTCGGTTCCTGTCTCTATATCCTCGAGGACGTGCTGACCCGGTTCGGCGTCGAGGTCACCTTCGTCGACGGCACAGATCTTGCCCAGTGGAAACAGGCGATCAACAAGGACACCAAGGCCGTCTTCTTCGAGACCATGTCCAATCCGACTCTGGAAGTGGTGGACATTCCGGCCGTGGCCAAGCTCGCCCACCGTGTGGATGCGAAGGTGATCGTTGACAATGTCTTCGCGACCCCGGTCTTCTCCCGAGCGCTGGAGCAGGGCGCCGACGTGGTCGTCTACTCGGCGACCAAGCATATCGATGGGCAAGGGCGGGCGCTTGGTGGTGTGATCCTCAGCACGAAGGAATTCATCCGCAAGACGGTCGAGCCCTATCTCAAGCATACCGGCGGGTCCATGAGCCCGTTTACCGCCTGGATCATGCTCAAGGGGCTGGAGACACTGGACCTGCGGGTGCGCGCACAGGCGGCGACGGCGCAGGCCATGGCAGAGGCGTTGCAGTGGGACAGCCGGCTGGAGCGGGTGATCTATCCCGGGCTCGAGCAGCACCCGCAGCATGTGCTGGCTGGCCACTTGCTGGAAAAGCCCGGCACCGTGCTCTCGCTCGACATCAAGGGCGGGCAACCGGCGGCCTTCCGCTTCCTCAATGCGCTGCGGATCATGACGATCTCCAACAATCTCGGCGATGCGAAATCCATCGTCACCCATCCGGCGACCACGACGCATCAGCGCCTCTCCGAAGAGAGCCGCGACGCGCTCGGGATCACGCCGGGGCTGGTCCGGGTGAGCCTTGGGATCGAGGATTGCGACGACCTGATTGCCGATGTGAAACAGGCGCTGGACGCGATCTGACAGCGTGCCGCAGGCCGTGCCGTCGCGCCATGCGCGGCGGCCGCTTGACAGTTCCCGGTCGAAGCGATTGCTTGTGCCCGACGGCCCAACAGGGGCCGGTCGGGAGACTCGGATATGGGTAATGCGACATCAGGCTGGTTCGACAGCCGAGAGCTTTTCATTGGCGGAAACTGGTCTGAGGCGGCAGATACCCTGCCGCTGGAGAACCCATCGACCGGCGAGGAGATCGGAACCATCGCCCGGGGCGGCGCGGGCGAGATCGATGCGGCCGTGGCGGCGGCACGGGCGGCGCTGGACGGTCCGTGGGGGCGGGCAACGGCGGTTGAACGCGGGCGTGTTCTGGTGCGGATCGGGCAGCTCGTGCAGGAGCGGATCGAGGATCTGGCCCGGCTCGAGGCGCATGATGTCGGCAAGCCTCTGACCCAGGCACGCAACGACGCCATCGCGCTGGCTCGCTACATGGAGTTCTATGGCGGCGCGGCGGACAAGCTGATGGGCGAGACGATCCCCTATCTCGACGGCTATACCGTCTACACCCTGCGCGAGCCACTTGGCGTGACGGCGCATATCATCCCCTGGAACTACCCGATGCAGATCATCGGCCGCTCGGTCGGCGCGGCACTTTGCATGGGCAATGCGCTGGTGCTGAAACCGGCGGAGGAGGCCTGCCTCACGGCGCTTGCCTTCGCGCGGCTCGCCGAGGAAGCCGGGCTGCCGGCCGGAGTGCTGAATGTCGTACCGGGCCTGGGCGAAGAGGCCGGTGCGGCGCTGTCGGCCCATCCGGGCATCGACCATGTCTCCTTCACCGGCTCCCTTTCCGTCGGTCAGGCGGTGCAGAAAGCAGCGGGCGAGAACGTCGTTCCGGTGACGCTGGAGCTTGGCGGCAAGTCGCCCCAGATCCTGTTCGAGGATGCGAATGTCGACGCCGCGCTGCCCTTCCTCGTCAATGCCGGGATCCAGAATGCGGGGCAGACCTGCTCGGCCTCCTCGCGCATCCTCGTGCAACGGGCGTTGTTCGACGAGGTCGCGGGCCGGATGGCGGAACGCTACGGCGCGCTGCGGGTCGGGCCGGCCATGTCGGATCTGGAGGTCGGGCCGCTGATTTCGGCGCGGCAGAAGCAGATCGTTGAGGGCTACCTCCGACTTGGTTCGGATCTTGAGGTGCTGGGCGAAGGGCGGATCGTCGAGGATGCGCCGGCTGGCGGGCATTACGTTGCGCCGCGGCTGCTTTCGGGGGCGACGCCGAGCCACGTGCTGGCGCAGGAAGAGATCTTCGGGCCGGCGCAGGTCCTGCTGCCCTTCGAAGATGAGGAAGAGGCGGTGGCCATTGCCAACGGGACCGGGCTTGGACTCGTCGCCTCGGTCTGGACGGAAAACGGCGCGCGCCAGATGCGGATGGTGAAACGGTTGCGGGCCGGGCAGGTCTTCGTCAACAACTATGGCGCGGGCGGCGGCGTCGAACTGCCCTTTGGCGGTGTCGGCAAGTCCGGGCACGGGCGGGAGAAGGGCTTCGAGGCGCTCTATGCCTTCTCGCAATTGAAAACGGTGGCCTGTCTCCACGGATAGGGACTGAGCACAGACAGGACGGCGATAGCAGGCATCGCCGAGAGGCCGTGCCAGCCCGTCTCGGCGGGCTGGTGCCTTGGTGTCCGCCCGCGCCGCTCCGATCAAACTCGAACGCGGCTGAGATAGCGTGCAGACCTTGACTGTTGCGGCACCAGCCCACGTGCAGGCACAGTCACGGCTTTCTACCGTGCGCGCGGCTCCCCTTCCGGCGGCCGATCCACCAGTGCCTCGATCTCTGCCATCACCTCCTCCGACAGCGGGCCGAACGCCAGCGCGCGGGCATTCTGCTCGGCCTGATCGACAGTCCGGAAGCCGGGGATTGGGCAGGTGTTGGGGCTTTTCGCCCAGAGCCATGCCAGCGCGCCCTGCGCAACGCTCCGTCCGTCCGATTGCAGCAATTCTTTGATTGCGTCGAGCATCTCGAGTACTTCCGGAACGACATTTCCGCCCTGGAAATACTCCATCCAGTCGAAAGAATTCGTTCGGATATCGGAGGGTTGCAGCTTGAAATCCGCGGAATACTTGCCGGAAAATACCCCCATCGCCAGCGGCATCCGGTTCACCGATAGCAACCCGTGATGTTCGATCGTGGACATTACCTGGCTGGCGGGAACCCAAAGATTCATCGTGTGCTGAACCGCCGTGAAGCCCGGCCACTCGGCATAGGCCGCCGCGGAGTCCGGAAAATCGGTGGACCAGCCGAACGCGCCGATCTTGCCCGCCGACCGCGCAGCTTCCAGAGCGTCGAAGATCGGTGCAGCCGCCTCGGGCGACATTTCGTTGAGATGCAGGAAGATCATGTCGATATGATCCCGTCCCAGTCGACGCAGGCAGCCCTCGATCTCGGACACGGCCTCATCGCGGGTCTCCACCGTGCCGGTGACCTGCTTGGATTTCGCGTCGAAGAGATTGCCGATCTTGGTCGAGATCACCACATCATCCCGCCCGTTGAGCGCCGCGCCGAGAACGACTTCCGAATGGCCGGCGCCGTAGACGCTGGCCGTGTCGAAATATCGCGCACCGCTGTCGAGGGCGGCGTGAATCGCCCGGATCGACTCGCTATCGTCCACTTCGCCCCATCCAAGCGGCGTTTCATCGGCCCAAAGCGGACCGCCAATGGCCCAGCATCCCATGCCGAGCCGCGGATTGCTGTTGAGATTCAGCGTCATGAGGTGTCTCCTCCCGAAAACTGTTTGCCAGCATGGGAGGAGTCGCATGCGACTGGAAGGAAAATCCGCAATCGTGACCGGGGGCGGCTCCGGTTTCGGTGCCGGAATCGCGCGCAAATTCGCCGCCGAGGGCGCGCGGGTCATGGTGGCCGATATCAACGCCGATGCGGCCGAGGCGCTGGCCGCAGAGATCGGCGGGGTAGCGCAGGCGGTGGATGTCGCCTCCGGCGAGAGCGTCAAGGCAATGGCGGAGGCCGCGATCAGCGCCTTCGGACAGGTCGATATCCTTGTCAACAATGCCGGCGTGACCCACCTTCCGACGCCTCTGGAAGAGGTCTCGGAAGCCGATTTCGACCGGGTGCTCGCGGTCAACGCGAAGTCGGTCTACCTGACAGCGGTGCATCTGGTGCCGCATATGAAAGCCGTTGGCGGCGCGATCCTCAATGTCGCCTCGACGGCCGGTGTTTCGCCGCGCCCGCGCCTCAACTGGTACAATGCGTCGAAAGGGTGGATGATCACCGCGACCGAGGCGATGGCGGTGGAGCTTGCGCCGTCGGGCATCCGGGTCAACGCCCTGGCGCCTGTTGCGGGCGAGACGCCGCTGCTGAAGAGTTTCATGGGCGAGGACACGCCGGAGATCCGGGCGAAATTCCTTTCCACCATCCCGATTGGACGCTTTTCGACGCCGGAAGACATGGGAAATGCCGCGCTCTATCTCTGCTCCGACGAGTCCAGCATGGTGACCGGCACGATCCTGCGGGTCGATGGCGGCCGCTGTATCTGAGGAGGACGCGATGCGCCCCGGCGAGCGGAACCTGATCACCGATGTGCCCGGCCTGCTGGTCGGCAATGCAAGGGATGCGGGCGTGAAGAGCGGAACGACGGTGCTGCTCGGCGAGCGGCCCTTCACGGCGGCGGTCCATGTCATGGGCGGCGCGCCCGGGACGCGGGAGACGGACCTGCTGGCGCCCGACAAGACGGTGCAGCAGGTCGATGCGCTCGTGCTTTCGGGGGGGTCGGCTTTCGGACTGGATGCGGCTTCGGGCGTGGCCGATGCGCTGCGCGCGCGTGGGCGGGGCTTCGATGTGGGCGGACAGCCTGTGCCTATCGTGCCCGGCGCGATCCTGTTCGACCTGCTCAATGGCGGCGACAAGGATTGGCCGGAAAACCCCTACAAGGGTCTCGGGCGCGCGGCGCTGGATGCTGCGGGCACGGAATTCGCGCTCGGCACGGAAGGTGCGGGCACGGGTGCCACGACGCGCAGCCTCAAAGGGGGGCTGGGCTCGGCCTCGCTGGTGCTTGAGAGCGGGATCACGGTCGGGGCGCTGGTGGCGGTGAACGCGCTCGGCGATGTCGTCGGTGACGGGGCGGAGTTCTGGGCCGGCCCTTGGGAGTTTGGACGGGAATTCGGTGGATTGGGACCGGTGCGGACCTTCGATCCGGGGGCCGAACCACGCTTCAAGGACGGGCAGGCGACAACAATTGCCATCGTGGCGACCGACGCCGCGCTGAGTCAGGCCGAGGCGCAACGCATGGCCACAGCGGCGCATGACGGCATGGCGCGAGCGATTGTCCCATCGCACACGCCTTATGACGGCGATCTGGTTTTTGCCGCAGCGACCGGGGCGATGCCGCTGCCCGACCCCGTCCTGACGCCGATGGCGCTTGGACATGCGGCAGCGACCTGTCTTGCGCGGGCGATCGCGCGGGGAGTGTATGCGGCCCGGCCGGCATCGGGCGACCCGGTTCCTTGCTGGTCCGAGAAATCCACCTGATGTCCTTGCCGAGAATTGAGACAAGGTCGCCAATCGGTTAGCATCTTCCAAGCCTGACGACCCCTGGAGGTTCCATGTTTCGATTTGCCGTGACCATCGTCGCGCTTCTGGGCCTTGCGCCATTTTCGGTCGGAGCCGACGAAGTGCTCGAAACCATTGATGCCGCGCGCGAGGCCTACGAGGCCGGCAACATGCAGGACACGCTGAAGGAGTTGGTCTCTGCACAGCAACTCGTGCAGGAACGCAAGACAGCGGAGCTGACGGCATTCCTGCCCGGCCCGCCTGATGGCTGGAGCCGCGAGATCAACACCGATATGGGCGCGGCGATGGCGATGTTCGGAGGCGGCGTCGGCGCAGAGGCGGTTTATGCCAGCGGCAAGGACAGATTTACCGTGCTGTTGATGGCCGATAACGCCATGGTTCAGGGCTTTGCGGGGATGCTGAGCGGCGCGGGCCTGATGCTTGGAAAACGGATCCGTATTGGCTCGAAGACATTCATGGACCAGGACGGCGAGTTGACCGGGCTGGTCGACAATCGCATCCTGGTGCAGTCGAGCGGCGCGTCGGTCGAGGTTATGAGACCGATCCTGGAACAGTTCGATTTCGACGCTATGGCCGAGTTCGGTCGTTGACCGGTTTCTGGTCCGACCGCGCCGCGTAAGCGGCGCCACGCCCCAAAGGGGAGAGGCGCGTCAGCGTCCGCTCCCCGAGGGGGAGCGTGGTGCAAGCCGGAAGACAGGGCACATATGAGCCTTGGACCGGCGTGACAGGCGCCGGCGACCGCCGGAAAAGGGACCACGCTTTCGATCCGGGCCAGTGGGTGAGCTGAATCACAGGTCGCGCAGATATTTCTGAGGTTGACCGAGGGGCCGTTTGCCTGCGGTTGCAAGAACGTTCAATGACCGCTCAGCCATCACTGCTCTGTGCCAATCCCCGCAATCAGCGCCCGTCACGCCTCACCATGCCATTCGGACCTTGGGTCAATCGTCGGCAGCGATCACCGGCCTGTCAGAAGCGCTAAAAGCATTCGGGCGCCCAAGGGCGCCCGCGCATCCACCAGTCTGGCGGGGTTCAGGGATCAATATGTCCCTTCATAGATCGCCGCGAGGGCCTCGTGATCGAAGAGAGACGAGACGGAGGTGCCGTTCCAGATATTCAGGATTGCCTGGGCAAACATCGGCGCAGTGGGCACGATGCGAATATTCTTGGCTTTCTTCACCTCCTCGGTCGGTTCGATCGAGTCGGTGATCACCAGCGATTTCATCGAGGAATGCGTGATCCGCTCGACGGCCGGACCGCTGAGAACGCCGTGGGTGATATAGGAGTGGACCTCCTTGGCGCCAGCCTCAAGCAGTACATCCGCGGCCTTGCAGAGCGTGCCGGCCGTATCGCAGATATCGTCCACGATGATGCAGGTCTGGCCCGTCACATCCCCGATGACGGTCATCTCGGCCACTTCGCCCGCCTTTTCGCGACGCTTGTCGACGATGGCCAGCGCAGCGCCGATCCGTTTGGCCAGTTCGCGGGCCCGGCCCACGCCGCCAACATCCGGCGAGACCACGGTGATCTTGTCCAGCTTCTTGCCGAACTTGTGTTTGATATCGAGCGAGAAGACCGGCGAGGCGTAAAGGTTGTCCACGGGAATATCGAAGAAACCCTGGATCTGGGTCGCGTGCAGATCCATCGTCAGGACCCGCTCGATGCCGGAAGCGGCGATCATGTTGGCGACCAGCTTGGCCGAGATTGGTGTGCGGGCCTTGGAGCGGCGATCCTGGCGGGCATAGCCGAAATACGGGATCACGGCGGTGATCCGCTGGGCCGAGGACCGGCGCAGCGCATCGGCCATGATCAGCAGTTCCATGAGATTGTCATTGGCCGGGTTCGAGGTCGGCTGGATGACGAACATGTCCTCGCCGCGGACATTCTCGTAAACTTCGACAAAGATTTCCTGATCGTTGAACCGCTCCACGCGGGCATCGACAAGGCCGACGGTCATGCCGCGGCTCATTGAAACGCGACGGGAGATCGCTTGCGACAACGGCGGGTTCGCATTGCCTGCGATCAGTTTCGGCTGGCTCTGGTGGGGTATCATTCGACTGGGCTCCGGAGTGGTCGGAATCATGACAGGGATGTGACGGTTTCCGCCTACCCCAAGGCCGGGCAAATATAAACACTCCGTTTTGGTCGGAAGCGTCGCATCAATATGTTGTTGCTCCGGAGCGCCTCAGCGCGTGCAGATCGTGTCGAGACGTCCCCAATAGGCCAGGTGCCAGTCCCCGAACCCGTGGATGCAGGCCGGTGTCTCCCCTGTCTCGGCGAGAATACCGGCAAGTTTCTCTTCGGAAACGAAAGCAAAAATGTCCTGCCCTTCCGCGCGGGCGCCCGTGAAACGATCGAGGCGCCAGGAGGAAAGCGCCGGTCGGTCCAGTTCCGCACGGCCGAAACGCAGAGGGAAAAGCTCCTTGATCAGCTTGTTTCGGGTGCCGTCCGTCCTCTCATAGAGAATGCGGACCGTCTCCGGTGGTGCAAGCGCGATGATCTCGGCCACCGGGGCAAGTGCCCGGTCTTGCGGGACGCCGGGCTGCGTCGCCTTGAGGAATCCTAAGGTGGCGAAAACGAGCATAAGCGGCGCGATGGCCAGCCAGCTCCAACGCGTGCGGGACCTTGCAGCGGCCATGCCGGTGGCGGCCAGTGCCAGGAGTGCGATCCAGGGTGGCAGGAAGTACCGTGGGACGAGCACGCTGGTCCAGGCGCTGACACAGATCATCAGAAACGTGTAGCCAATCATCAGAAAGGCCAGGGCAAGCAGACCCGGACGGGTGCGGCACGCGGTAAGGCCAATGGCGACAAAGCTGACAAGCAGGATGGAGATTGTCCAGATCAGCGGCGGTGCCAGTTCCGGTGCGATGGAAAGTCGTGTCAGCGCGACGGCCGGGTCGACATCAATGACGGCTGACACCCAGAGATTGCCGAGCCCTTCAAGGCCGAGGGTGTTGTATTTCTCTGCCCAGTAACCGTCGACATTGCGGGCGATATGCGGACCGCTCACGATGAAATAAGCAAGCACCGCGACGATGCCCGGCACTTTCAACGCCTGTTTCCAACGTTGGAGGAACGCCTTGTCGCGCCGGGTGCGGGGCAGGAGAAAGGGCAGGAGGGCGGTGGACAGGAAGGCAAAGATTCCGGCCGTGATGGTCAGGCTGGCCATGGAAAAGCCGAAGGCGAAGAGGCGCCGGGGCCGTTGGGTGGCGTCCGCGCTGTCGCGCCCAAGCGTGGCAAGGAGGCCCATCGCCCCGGTCAGCCCGATCGCAAGGAAGAAGATAAGCAAGCCGTAGGGGCGGGCGTTCTGGGCCCAGTGGACGGCCAGCGGCGACCATGCATAGAAGAACCCGAAAAAGAGCGCTGCGGGGCGGTTGACATGCAATGCCAGCGCAGCAGCGAGAATGGCGGCGCCGGCGGAGTCGAAGATTGCGGAGGCCGTGCGCATGGCGACGATATTCGCACCATCGATGCCGAGCGCCTTCATCAGGGCGAAATACAGGGGCGAGTGGCCGCGCGTGATCCTGTCCTTGGCGAGCCCGAACCAGTCGCGCGAGATCGCGAACTGTGAATAGATCTCGTCGAGCCACGGCTCGCGCAGATCGACACCGAGCAAACGGATCGTCAAGGCGAGGGCGAAGGTGGCTAGCGCCAGAAGGAGAGCGAAACGGGTTGTGGCGGTCATGATCTGAAGTCCGGATTCCTGGCAATTGCGAGGATGGCATGCCCTTGACGTGACGACCGTTCCCTAGGACCCGATGCATCTGCCATTGTCAACCGGCCCCATCCCGCTAGGGTTGCCCCGAAGACAGGGAGACGCCAATGCCACAGATCGACTACTACTTCTCGACGCTTTCGCCATTCACCTATCTGGCCGGAAACCGGCTGGAAGAACTCGCCGAAAAGCACGGCGCGACCATAGCTTACAAGCCAATGGATATCATCGCGCTGTTCCCGCGCACTGGCGGCACGCCGCCGAAGGACCGGCACCCCTCGCGGATGGAATACCGCATGCAGGAGCTCAAGCGGGCGGCGAAGAAGACCGGCCTGCCAATCAACTTCAAGCCAGCCCACTGGCCGACCAATGCCGCGCCGTCCTCCTACGCGATCATCGCGGCTCAGCTTTCGGGCGGCGATGTCGGTCCGCTGGTGCAGGGCTTCCTGCGCGCCTGCTGGGCGGAGGAAAAGGACATCGCCACAGATGAGGTCGTGCGCGAGGTGCTTGGCACTGCGGGCTTCGATCCCAGCCTGGCCGATTCCGGCCTGCTGACCGGGGCCGAGATCTATGCGGCGAATCTGGAGGAAGCTGTGAACCGGGGCGTGTTCGGAGCACCTTTCTATATCACCGACACGGATCAGCGTTTCTGGGGTCATGACCGGCTCGACGATCTCGATGCCCATCTCTCCGGCGCGCTCTGAGGTTCGGAATGAGACGGATCGGGCACGGGCCGGAACAGGCCGTGGCGCTGCATTGCACGCTGGCGCATGGCGGAGCATGGGCGCCAATGGTGGCAAGTCTCGCGGACGAGCTTACCCTGCTGGCGCCCGATCTGCCGGGGCACGGCTCCGCGCCGGACTGGCAGGGCGGCGACTTTCTCGCCGCCTCTCTCGCGGTGCTGGATGCGACGCCTGATGGGCCGCGCCATGTCATTGGCCATTCCTTCGGAGCCGTCGTGGCGCTGGAACATGCGCTGCGGGCGCCGGAGCGGGTCCGTAGCCTGACCCTGATCGAACCGGTTCTCTTCGCGGCGGCCCGTTCGCCGGACGCCCGGGATGCCATCGATACCGAGAAGCAGGAACTGACCCGGCACTTTGACGCGGATGACCGCGAGGGCGCGGCGCGATTCTTCACCGGGGTCTGGGGCACCGGGCTGGACTGGGAATGCCTGCCCCGTCCGGCACGCAACCGGATCGCGGCGCAGATTCATGTCGTGCCGGACCAGACTCCGGCCCTGCATGAGGATTGTGCCGGGATACTTGCGGCGGGCCGGCTCGAAGCACTGGACCTGCCGGTGCTCCTGATCGAGGGGCGGGATAGCCCGCCTGTGGTCGCCGATATTGTCGGGACCCTCGCCGAGCGGATTGCCGGTGCGCGCCGCGTCCGGATCGCGGAGGCCGGCCACATGGTGCCGCTTTCCCATCCGGCCGAGGTCGCCGAAGTGTTTCGGGCGAGCTTTCTCCGAGAGAACCCGGCGAAGCTGAACGCCTAGGCCGGTTTGCGCGCGATGACGAAGACCGCTTTCATCGGGTCCTCGTCGGGTTGCCAGTTTTCCTCGATCTCGTAGCCTGCTGCCTCGAAAGCCGCGATCAGGTTGGTGCGGCTGAAGGCATGGATGCGTGGCAACACCCCGAGGAAATTGCCGATCGGCAGAATGACCTGCCGGAACAACCGTGCCTGCCCTTCGAGGCAGATGGTCGAGCTGATGAAGGCGCCGCCGGGCCGGAGCATGCGAAAGACATTCGCGATCACCGCGTCACGGTCATCCACAAGGTGCAGGATCGACATGCCGAGGACCGCATCGAGCGAGGAGTCCGGTTGGTCCAGCCGGTCAATGGCGGCAAGATCGAAGCTTGCATTGGCGCATCCGGCGGCCGCGGCGCGTTCCCGGCAGATCTCGATCATCTTTGGCGCGGAATCGATGCCTCTGATCTCGGCGACATGGGGAGCGTGTTCCAGGGCCGTCGTCCCGGTGCCGCAGCCGAATTCCAGCACATCCCAATCCGATTGCAGGACGGCCTGTGTGCGGTCGAGTTTCTCGCGATAGGAGGCCTGGTCCCGTATCGGCATGCGGGCATAACGACGGGCGATCCAGTTCCAGAAACGGTGCGATTGGGCCAAGTCTGCCTCCTGTTGCGATCCGGCTCCCGGTCTAACGCGGCCGCGAGGGGCGCGCAAAGCACGGTTTCGAGACCCTCAGGCGGCGAGTTGACCGTCGCGGCAAGCAGCGGCAAAGGCGGCCTGCGCCTGGGCGAGCGGGTCGCGGGCATGTCCGGGGCGGCGCCAGTCGAACTGGTCACGTCTTGCGGCGTCTGCATAAGCCGCGAGCACCGCGCCGGTTCCGGAGTGACGATGGGCCAGCCAGGCCGCGCGCAGGGCCTGACGGGACGGGGAAGGGGCGGTTGCGGAGCGTTTCATGTTTCACCTGATCGTTCTTGTTCCATGACGGACAGATGGGGACGACTCGGCGCGATTCCAGTGGCTTGTGCTGTCACCAAGGCGTGACTCGGCGAAAACCCGCCAGATCCCGCGAAACCTGTCGGAAAGCGCTCAGAGCAGCGAAAGGAAGCGGTCGGTGTCTTCGGCGCGGGCTGACCAGTCGGTGACGAAACGTGCGGCGATGGGGGCCTCCTCCGGCCCGTCTTCGAGCGTTCCGTCCCAGAGGTGGTACTCGGCCCCGGCGTCGAAGAGGCGGCGATGGGTGGCGCGCGGCAGGCGGGCGAAGATGATATTCGCCTCGGGGCGATACATCAGGTTGACACCTGGAGCGTCGCGGAAGCCGTCCGCGAGGCGCTGGCATGCGTCATTGGCCGCGCGGGCCATGTCGAGCCAGAGCGCGTCCGTGAGGTAGGCATCCATCTGGGCGGCGAGGTAGCGATGCTTGGAGAAAAGATGCGCACCGCGCTTGCGCCGGAGCTGGAATTCGCGGTCCTTGGCCGGGTCGAAGAGGATTGCCGCCTCGACGCCCATGAGGCCGTTCTTCGTGCCCCCGAAGCTGAGCAGGTCGATGCCGGCCTTCCAACTCATCTCGGCCGGGCTGCAGCCGATCTGGGACAGCGCATTGGCAAAGCGCGCGCCGTCCATATGGGTTGTGAGGTCGAATTCGCGGGCGACGTCTGTCAAGGCGCGCACCTCGTCGAGGCTGTGGATCGTGCCTTTCTCTGTGGCTTGTGTCAGAGAAACGGGGCCGCGCTGAGGGCCGTGCACATCGCGGGTCTCCTCGGCCTCGATAGCGGCACGAAGACTGGCGGGGGTCATCTTGCCATCCTCGGGGTCCACAAGGGTCAGCTTGGCGCCGCCAGAGAAGAATTCCGGCGCATTGCACTCGTCTTCATGGATATGGGAGCAGCGACTACAGAAGATCGTGTCCCAGGAGGCGCTATGGCTGGCAAGGAGCAGCGAATTTGCCGCTGTACCGGTGGCGACAAGGTGGATGACGGCGTCGGGCGCCTCGAAGATCTCCCGAACCCGCTCTGTGACCTGCTGGGTCAGGGCATCGGAGCCATAGGCGGACGAATAGCCCTCATTGGCGCGGGCAAGCGCTGCCATGACCTTGGGGTGGACGGGGCCGGTATTGTCTGACGCGAAATGCATGAGCGTTGCGTAGCCTTTGGTTGGCAGAAAGGGAAGAGCAGGGAGGTCGCACGCGCGCGCGCATCAGCGGGGAGGCTCCCGCCGGATTTGCCGCATCAAGGATGCGTTCAAAACGGTTGGGGGTGGCGCGCTGCGCGCGCGGCTTCGCGTTTGAAACAGAGGGGCGGTGGCCGGAAGTTGACCTTCGGCACGCCGCCGCGAATGAGAGTGTCGCGTCTTCAATGCGGCGACAGGCAGGCGTTCTTCGGTCTCAGAGGTCCATTTCGATCAGGTGCTCTTCCCACTCTTCCTCGGGGATGTCGAACTCCGAGAGGGTAATGCCGCGCACCGAGATTCCGGCCTCATGGACGCTGTTGGGGTCGCCGCTGAGAAGCGGGTGCCAAGGAGCCAAGGGTTTGCCCTCGGCCAATCGCCGATAGGCGCAGCTTTGCGGCATCCAATAGGCGCTTTGGGCGATGTTCTCGGCGGAGAGTGATACGCAATCGGGCACGAATTGATGCCGGATGTCGTAATGCGCACACCGGCAGGTCGCGTCATCCAGCAGCCGACAGGCGATCCGGGTGAAGACCACTTCGCCGGTCTCGGAATCTTCCAGCTTGTTGAGACAACATTTGCCGCAGCCGTCGCAGAGCGCTTCCCATTCGCGCTTGGTCATCTTGTCCAGCGGCACACGCTCCCAGAAACGGGGGCGCAGTGGAGGATCTTCCTTGCGCTTAGCCATGCGTCTTTGAAGCCTCATGGCCCAGTGGGAAGCCTGCCAGAGGGATGTCGGCGAGGATTTCGCGCGCGCTCTGTTCGTCGCTCCGGATCTGGGCGATCAGCGCGTCGAGCCCATCGAATTTCTGCTCCGGACGCAGATATTGGACGAGACCGACCGAGAGGTGTTCGTCATAGAGGTCGCCTTCGAAATCAAGGAGATAGGTCTCGATATTCGGGGTGTTTTCGCCAAACATCGGGCGGATGCCCATCGAGGCAACGCCCCGGTAGTTGCCCGCATGCGGCCCGGTCACGATCTCGACCAGCACTGCGTAGACGCCGAATTTCGGCGGGTGGATGGCAGAGATATCCATATTCGCGGTCGGATAGCCAAGGCCGCGGCCACGTTTCTCGCCATGCAGCACGGGTCCTTCGATACGGTGCCAGTGCCCCAGCATTGCGCCGGCCCTGCACGGCTGCCCGTCGCGCAGTGCGTTGCGGATCGCGGTGGAGGAGACGCGCTCCCCGCCATTCTCCAACCCCAGGAGCGGGGCGATGGTCACGTCGAACCCGTGGTGCAGGCCCGCCGCGCGCAGGGTCTCCGCATTGCCCTTGCGCCCCTGCCCATAGCAAAAATCGGCGCCGACCGTGACGCCGGTCACGCCGAGTCCCTGCGCGAGGACGGTGTCACAAAAGGCCGTGTCGGTCAGTCCGAACAGTGCGGTGTCAAAGGGGATTTCATAGAGCAGATCGACCCCCAGCTTCTCAAGCCGGTGGGCCTTGGCTTCGGCATTCATCAGCCGGAACGGAGCGGTGTCAGGGCGGAAGACCTCGCGTGGATGCGGCTCGAAGGTCAGCACGGCCAATGGCGCGCCCCTGACCTTGGCGGCATGCCGGGTCAACTCCAGCACGGCCTGGTGGCCGCGATGCACGCCATCGAAATTGCCGATCGCCGTACAGGCGCCGCGATCGGCCTCGGTGACCCGGGAGAGGGAAGTAATCCGCTTCATGCGCTTCCCCTAGCCGCGAGGCAGTCCAAGCGCAAGCCGTGGATCGCCTCCCGGAAGAGCGCTGGGGATCAGTCCAGCTTGCGCGAGGGGGCGAGCACGTTGGCCTCGCCGCGCAGCACGGGCTGGTCGTCTATCTTGGCCTGGGTCCAGAGCTTGACCTTGCGCTTCTTGTGGTCGATCTCCGCCACCTCGACCTCGACTTCCACCATGTCGCCGGGGCGTACTGGCGCCATGAATTTCAGCGTCTGGCCGAGATAGATGGTGCCATGGCCGGGCAGTTGCTCGCCGATCACGGCCGAGATCAGGCCGGCGGTCAGCATGCCATGGGCGATCCTGCCCTTGAACATCGTCTCCTTGGCATATTCCTCGTCGAGATGGACCGGGTTGTGATCCGTCGACACCTCGGCGAATTTCTCGATATCTTCTTCCGTGATCAGTTTGGTCAGGCCACGCTTCATCCCGATTTCCAGATCTTCGAGGAAGATCGTGCCACGGGGATCATTGTCGAGCATCATGACATTCCTTTGCACTATTGGCATCTTCCGTACCGGATATCGCCTTCTGCTGCAATGCAGAAAGAAAGAATGCGCAAAGCTGCTATGCGTGTGGAGAAAGAAAGTTTCTCAACCCTCGGGTGTTTTCGCTATCAGACGTCGATTTGTCATTTGGTTGTCAATTCTGGCGCTAACGTTTCTGCGCTGCGGCGCTAACATGTGGCGGTCGCAGAATATTGTTGCGCGGGTCGGTTCAGCGGAAGAAGCCGATCGCGTAGGTAACCGACATCTGATGCGACGAAAGGTAGTCTTCCAGCGCCTCCGGTTGCGGCTGACTTTGCGTCAAGGTTTCCTTCGCCGCCAACCCGCCGGTGATGAAAAGCACATCGAGACCTTCGCCAACGGCCCCTTTCACGTCGGTGCCGATACCGTCGCCGATGCAAATGATTCGGTCGTCGGGCACCTCGGCCAGCTCCGCGAGCCGACGCCGGGCGAGATCGTAGATCGCCGGCTGCGGCTTGCCGAAGTAGAGGCTTTCCCCGCCCATTTCCGTGTAGAGCTTGGCCAACGCACCGGCGCAGTATTCGCGCTTGTCGCCGCGATCAACGATGAGGTCCGGATTGGCGCAGAGCAGCTTGAGTCCCTGCGTCTTGGCATAGAGAAACTGGGCACGATAATCCTCCGGGTCACCGCCGCGTTCGAACAGGCCGGTGACGACCACGCCCTCGGCTTCTTCCAGCGGAACGCGGGTGATCTCGACCGGGCTGTCGACCATGTTCAACGGTTCGAAAAAAGGCAGGTCGCGCTCTTCGCCAATATGGAAAACCTTGTTGCCGACAGCGCCGGAGAACAGCGCCAATCTGGCGGAGTCGCCGGAGCTTGCAATGCTGTCCCAGCAGTCTTCGGGGACGTTGAAATGCTCGAGTTGGGCGGCGATGGAGGCCCGCGGACGGGGCGCGTTTGTCAGCAGCACGACCTTGCCGCCCTGGGCACGGAAGGCGCGGCAGGCTTCGACAGCCTCCTCATACGCGGAGACGCCATTGTGCATGCAGCCCCAGAGATCGACAAAGGCGGCGTCATACATGGAGGAGATCTCGGCGAAGCTCTCGATGATGCGGGTCATGGTGCCTCCGGGGCCTGTTAGGGCGCTATCAGCGCTTGTCTGCCGCGCTATATCGCAGGCGTTCGGGCGCCGATAGGGGCTCCGGGCGTGGCGCCTCAGCGCAGCAGGAACCGGGCGGCCATGCGGGCGAGTTTTCCGTAGGGCGGGCGCAGCAGGCGGGCGCCGTGGTGAGGTGCGGGCTGGAAGACCCCCTTGGCATGGCTCAGCCGCCGGAAGCCTTCGACGCCGTGATAGGCGCCCATGCCGCTCTCGCCGACACCGCCGAAGGGGAGTGTGTCCACCGCGTAGTGCAGCATTGCGCCATTGACGGTGACATTGCCGGAGATCGTTCCAGTGAGCAGGGCATCGATGTTGGTCCGGTCCTGTCCATAGATGTAGAGCGCCAGCGGGTGTGGGCGGGCATTGACGAAGGCGGCGGCCTCTTCAATGCTCTCGCAGGTCAGGATGGGGAGGAGGGGGCCGAAGATTTCCTCCTGCATGATCTCCATTTCCGGCGTCGCGCCGAGGATCAGCGCCGGGCCGAGGGCACGGGGATGCGCTTCGTTGCTGGCGGCAAGCGGCGCGATGATCTCTGCGCCCTCAGCGCGGGCGTCGTCGAGCAGGGTGTGCAGGCGTGCAAGATGCCGGTCGTTGACGATGGTTGTCAGGGCTGGATCTGCCAGCCCTTTGGGGAAGCTCTTGCGAATGGCGACCGAAAAAGCCTCGGCGAAGGGGGCGACCTGGTCGGGGCGTGCCAGCAAATAGTCGGGCGCGATGCAGGTCTGGCCGGCATTGACCGTCTTGCCGAAGGCGATATCGCCTGCCGCCAGCGCGAGATCGGCATCCTCGTTCAGGATCACAGGAGACTTGCCGCCAAGCTCCAGCGTGACCGGGGTCAGGTTGGCGGCTGCGGCTTTCGCAACGTGGCGACCGGTGGCGGTGGAGCCGGTGAAGAAGAGATGATCGAAGGGCAGGGCGGAAAAAGCGGCGGCGACCTCGGGGCCGCCCTGGATCACGGCGACCTCGTCTTGTGGGAAGCTGTCGGTCAGCAGGGCGGTCAGGGCGTCGGCGGTGGCCGGTGCGAGTTCGGAGGGTTTGAGCATGGCCCGGTTTCCGGCGGCCAGCGCTGTCGCAAGCGGGGTGAGCGCAAGCGCGACGGGGTAGTTCCAGGCGGACATGATGCCGACCACGCCAAGCGGCTGATAGTGGAGCCGGGCTCGGCCGGGCTTCATCAGCATCGGTGTGGAGCGGTATTTCACCGCCATCCAGCGGCGCAGGTTGCTGCGCATATGGGAGATCGCCTGCACGGTCGGACCGAGATCGATGATCGCGGTTTCTTCGGAGGCCCGGTTGCCGAAATCCTCGCGGGCGGCGTCCTGCAGGCGCTTGCGATTGCGTCCGATGGCCTGTTTCAGGCGCTTGAGCGCGGCGCGGCGGGTGGCGAGATCGGGGGGAGGCTCGGCGCGGAAGGCGGCACGCTGCCGGGCGAGGATCTCTTCTCCGGCAATGGAATGTGAAACGGTTCCGTCCGGCATGTCTGGCTCCCAGTCCGTTATGGTCCGAAGATGGGCGCCGCGCCGGGGCGGGTCAATGCGACTGATGCGGGTCCGCCAACAGAAAACGCCCGGCTGAGGGCCGGGCGTTGCTGGTGATTTGTCCGACGGATCAGACCTTCAGGTTCGGGATGATCTGCTTCTTGCGGCTCAGGATGCCCGGCAGAACGACCGCGTCGCCTGTCACCAAGGCGCCGAAGCTCTTCTCGGCAACGCCCTTCACGACATCGTTCGGGATCAGCATCGTGGCTTCTTCCTTGAGGATGTCGATGACGAAGAGCAGGACGTGATCGATCTCGTCTTCGGCGCAGACGGCGGCCATGGACTCCATGATCGAGGCCTTGCGATCCAGCGGGATCTGCGGCGCGGTGGTTTCCAGTACGGAGACGCGGAACTTGAGGCCGTCGATCTCGTTGATCTTGGAATCCATCCGGATCAGCTCGGCATCGGAAAACTCGGACACGTCCGACTTGGCTTCGAACATCTCGGAGGCATAGGCGCCCATGTCGATGCCAAGATCGGCGGCCAGTTTCTCGGCCAGTATCTTGTCGACATCCGTGGTGGTCGGCGAGCGGAATTCCATCGTGTCGGAGAGGATGCAGGAGAGCATCGCGCCTTTGATGGCCTCGGGCATCTTCGCGGCATCGTCGCCCATCAGGTCATACATGATGGTCGCGGTGCAGGCGAGTGGACGCATGGTGATGTCGATCGGCGACTTGGTCTCGATGCCACCGGTCAGCTTGTGGTGGTCGATGATCTGGAGCAGGTCGCAGGCATTGATGTCGGCGGGCAGTTCGGCGGGGTTGTTGGTGTCGACCACGACGCAGGGAGCGCCTTCGCCGGCAAGCTCGATGATCTCCGGCTTGTCGAGCGACCAGCGCTTCAGCATGAAGGCAGCTTCGGTGTTGGGTTCGCCCAGCAGCTTGGCGTCGGCGGGAGTGCCTTTGATCTCGGAGAGATACCAGGCCCAGATGATGGCGGATCCGGTGGTGTCGGTGTCGGGGGCCTTGTGGCCGAAAACCTTGATGGTCATGGGGCAATTTCCGTCGTCAGAGGTACAAATCGTCGCCCTTGTAGCGGGAAGGGGACCCGCTGTCATGGGGCGATTGGGCGCGCTGACGAGAAAATGCTGCGTCGCAGCAAGATCGCTGGATACTCTTTTGTGGCTCTGGCGGCGTGCTGTTCGAGGTCCGGCGCGGATGACGACGCTGCTCCGATGAAATCCCGGCCTGCGGACACGTCCCCGTCTCAGGCACGCAGGCCCGCCTGCGGAAACGACGGGACGTTGTCTGCAAGGGGCAGGCGAAGCTTGTCAGAACAGGGAGTTGTGAGCATTGTTGGCGAAGCGGGGCGCCCCTGCGAGATTTACCGGGCGCGAGGCAAAGGGAGAGAAAATGCTTAGCAAATACCTTAACAAGGGCACGAAGATCATGGGCCTTGCGGAACTGGTGAATTCGGGTCGGCCCGCATTCGATGGCTGCTACCGCGTTGTGCCTGTCGGAGCGTCAATGGTTGTCGAGTTTTTCGAAGCTTCGAAGCGCACGGATCTGGGGTCGATGAAAAAGGTCCGCATCCTTCCTTACCGGCCCGGAATGATCAATCAGGTTGCACTTGGCGGGCAGGAAGCGATCAGCGGTGAATTCACCGGGTGCGTGATGACCCTGTACAAGAAACAGGGTGCCCTTACGGCCGGACATGTGGACACCAATCCCGATACCTCGCAACGTGACGCCTACGCGGATCTGTTGTCCGCCAACGGGAATGAGGCTGTGGCCGAATATGACACGTCCGGAAAGTTGACTGCCTATCCCGGTGTCGATGGTTCGACCCTGCTTTTCTGTGTGGCAACCTCCAGCGCGGTTGACCACTATTTCGTCTCCAAGAGCAGTCTTGGCGTCTCCAAGAACGTCAAGGCGAACCCGATGATGGGGACGAAGGGCGGTTGGCAGATCCGGAGCGAAGCCGTCTACACCGTTCTCTAAGGGCGCTGCGCGTTTGCCCGCATGCATCCCGGGGTCGCGCCCAACTTGGCGCGGCGGGTGATCGGGGGAACGACGGTTGCGGCGCCTCGTTCTCTCAGGGCTTTGGAAATGGTTTCTTATCTGCGGAAACTGCGTGCGGTCCAACGCAGGTCTCCGCCCCGAAAGGTGCCGGGGCGGAGCATTGATATGGTTTACGGCATCGGCATGGTGCGCAGCCAACCGACCCAGCGGGGGAACCAGTCCCGGATCCGGCGCGCGGGGCGTGCCGGTTCAGGGGCAGGACGCTCGGCATTGTCGAGCATGGCCGCGATCTCGGCACGGACGGCCGGGCTTTCGGGCAGGTTGACACTCGCATGCAGCAGGTAGGCGTCGCGCCGGAACCGTTCAGCGTTTATGTCGTTCAGAATGGTGATGTCGGTGATGGGCGGAATCATCGTGAACCTCGTGATTCATAAATTTTTGGTCCTGTTCGGCGAGATGGCCGGAATGGGTCGGCGCCTCTGCGGGGCGTCGGAGGGAATTTCTGGTGCTGGTCATAAAGACACCTCTCTTGTTGGGTTTGTGCATGGGTGGCCCGCCTGTGGCGGGGCCGAAAAGGGAATGGGTCTCCGGTGGGCCGGACTCGTCGCGGATCATTCAAGGGCCGAAGCGGCAGGGAAACGCTTGCGAGGTTTCCGTGGCATCAGGGGCGATTGAGAGAGCTGTCGGGAGGACGGCCTGCGCGTGGCATGGCCGGAGAGCTGAGGCCTGGTCAGCAGGCGTGGGAAAGATTGCTCATCATGTACGGGTCCTCCTCTCGCGACTGGCGAGGTGGGCCGCACCTAGCATGTTCGACCGAGTCTCACTATATGACGTTCCGATCAGGCGCGAATTTGTGACTTTTCTGCCGCGACGCCTGTTGACTCGTTTCCTCACCTTGCCTAAATGCCCTTCGTTAGCACTCGCCTGTAGCGAGTGATAAAAGCGAAACACCTAGAACGTAGGAGCGTTCCGACATGGCATTTACTCCGCTGCATGACCGGGTTCTGGTCGAGCGTGCCGAAAGCGAAGAGAAAACCGCTGGCGGCCTGATCATCCCCGATTCTGCCAAGGACAAGCCTGCTGAGGGCATCATCGTTGCTTGTGGCGAAGGCGCCCGCAAGGACAGCGGTGAGCTGATCCCGATGTCCGTCAAGGAAGGTGACAAGGTTCTGTTCGGCAAGTGGTCCGGCACCGAGGTTACCCTCGACGGCAAAGAGCTGCTGATCATGAAGGAAAGCGACATCATGGGGATCATTTCCTGATCCCTGGCGTCGCGCCATCCCCTTCCACGAAATTCAAGTATTCAGGAGTAGCAACCAATGGCTGCTAAGGACGTCAAGTTCGAATCCGAAGCCCGCAACAAGATGCTTGCTGGCGTCAACATCCTGGCCGACGCGGTCAAGGTGACCCTCGGCCCGAAAGGCCGCAACGTCGTTATCGACAAGTCGTTCGGTGCCCCGCGCATCACCAAGGACGGCGTGACCGTTGCCAAGGAAATCGAACTCGAAGACAAGTTCGAGAACATGGGCGCTCAGATGGTGAAGGAAGTCGCTTCCCGCACCAATGATGAGGCCGGCGACGGCACCACCACGGCCACCGTTCTCGCCCAGGGCCTCATCCGCGAAGGTCTCAAGTCGGTTGCCGCCGGCATGAACCCGATGGATCTCAAGCGCGGCATCGATCTCGCCGTTGCCAAGGTTATCGAGAACATCAAATCCTCCGCTCGCGAAGTCAAAGACTCCGACGAGGTTGCGCAGGTTGGCACCATCTCCGCCAACGGCGAAGCTGAAATCGGCCGTCAGATCGCCGACGCGATGCAGAAGGTTGGCAACGAGGGTGTCATCACCGTCGAGGAGAACAAAGGCCTTGAGACCGAGACCGAGGTCGTCGAAGGCATGCAGTTCGACCGTGGCTACCTGTCGCCCTACTTCGTGACCAACCCGGACAAGATGATTGCAGATCTCGAAGACTGCATGATCCTGCTGCACGAGAAGAAGCTCTCCTCGCTCCAGCCGATGGTTCCGCTGCTCGAGACCGTTATCCAGTCCGGCAAGCCGCTCCTGATCATCGCTGAAGATGTCGAAGGCGAGGCCCTGGCCACGCTCGTCGTCAACAAGCTGCGTGGCGGTCTGAAGATTGCAGCCGTCAAGGCACCGGGCTTCGGCGACCGTCGCAAGGCCATGCTGCAGGACATCGCGATCCTGACCGGCGGCCAGGTGATCTCCGAAGACCTCGGCATGAAGCTCGAGAATGTCACCATCGACATGCTCGGCACCGCCAAGAAGGTCACGATCACCAAGGACGAGACCACGGTTATCGACGGCAACGGTGAAAAGGCCGAGATCGAAGCCCGCGTTTCGCAGATCCGTCAGCAGATCGAGGAAACCTCCTCGGACTACGACCGCGAGAAACTCCAGGAGCGTGTTGCCAAGCTGGCCGGCGGTGTTGCCGTCATCCGCGTCGGTGGCATGACCGAAGTGGAAGTGAAGGAGCGCAAGGACCGCGTCGATGACGCGCTGAATGCGACCCGTGCTGCCGTTCAGGAAGGTGTTGTTGTCGGTGGCGGTGTTGCCCTGATCCACGGCGCCAAGGAACTGGCTGGCATGGAAGGCGAGAACTCCGACCAGAACGCCGGTATCGCCATCGTCCGCAAGGCTCTCGAAGCCCCGCTGCGCCAGATCGCCGAGAACTCCGGTGTCGACGGTTCTGTCGTCGCCGGCAAAATCCGCGAATCCGACGATGCGAGCTTCGGCTTCAACGCCCAGACCGAAGAGTATGGCGACATGCACGCTTTCGGCGTCATCGACCCGGCCAAGGTTGTCCGCACCGCGCTGGAAGACGCTGCTTCTGTCGCTTCGCTGCTGATCACCACCGAAGCCATGGTTGCCGACAAGCCGGAGAAGCCGGGCGCCGGTGGTGCCGGTGGCGGCATGCCGGACATGGGCGGCATGGGCGGCATGATGTAATTGCCCCCATATCGGGAAAGATCGGGAAGGGGTCGCCATTTGGCGGCCCCTTTCTTCGTTCGGCCGTGTGTGCCGGCCGGATCTTGATCATTCCTTAAGATGCCGGACCTAGGCTGAGTGCGGAGGTGTGGTTCATGCGACTATATGATCAGCTGAACAGGTTTCTGCCGGAATCCTACGTCGCCAAATTTGTTGCCATTCTGGCGGTGGCGCTGGCGATGCCGGTCCTCGCTGCTCTTCTGGTGCCAACAGGCACGAATGCGGGCGTCGCAACATTGATATCGGCCGCTGTCGTTGCCGGGATCGTGGCGCAGCGTGCGATTGCAGAGCTGCTGGCGCCGCTTGCAAAAGTATCGGACTCCCTTCAAAGGACGGAAGCAGGGTATCGAGCGCGCGCCTTGCCGGAGTGTTATCGGGACGAGCTTGGCCTGCTGATGGAATGCGCCAACCGGATGGCGGTCCATCTGGACAAGCAGCTTCACATCGCCGCGCAGGAAGCCGAACGGGATCCGCTGACCGGCCTGCTCAACCGACGCGGTCTTGAGCGGCGTATGCCGACGACCCGGCCGGGCGCGATCCTGGTCATCGATCTGGATCGGTTCAAGGACATCAATGACGAGTTCGGTCATGCGGCTGGCGACCGAATCCTGATGAACGTATCCGATCTGCTGGCAACCACCTTTCGAAGCGGCGACGTGTTGGCCCGGATCGGTGGCGAGGAGTTTCTCGCCTGTCTACCGGGCGCGACATTGGAGGATGGGCGCCAGGCTGCGGAGCGTGTCAGGATTGCACTCGAGGACCGCGTGGCGATCGAAGGGCGCGGCGTAACCGCATCCATCGGGGTCGCGTGCGGTCACCGTGGGGTCGCTGGCTGGCAGGTCCTCGAGGCCGCGGACCGGGCCGTGTTCCAGGCAAAATCCACGGGTCGCAATCGCGTCGTATGCGCTAAGGCGTTGTACTCCGACAGTGAGCGCGGTTCCGCCGCAGGCGGTTTGCTGCTGCACCGTCCCGGTGGATAGCTGGTGGACCACCAGACGCTCTCGTTGAAGGCCGTTCGAATGCCGAGCGACCGCTGATCCATCACCACAGTCTTTGCCTTCGAGGCCACGAGAGGAGTCGCATCACGGATCGGGCGACGGCGGCCTCAGAACGCGCCTCTCCAGGCATGTCAAAGACGAAAGGGAACCTTCGGTCTGTAGGGGGGGCTGACGCAGTTGCACTTGGCACGTGAGCGAGGAAAATTGCCGGTGACGGATCATTGAAACCGACCGAATGGACTCCCCGAATTTAAAGACAGGCGCTCGTGAGCGCCTGCCCTGTTCGCAAGGTCGGTAGACGTTCAGTTCGCTGCTTCTCCAAGGAAGATTTCGAGTTCTTCCGCAAGCATGCAGGCAACCGTTCCTCCGGCATCCTGAACGCCTCGGGACTTCTCCTGGAAAGCGGCGGCCTTGCCGTGCTGTGCGACAAGCTCCTTTGTGGCTTCCAGCGCGTTGGAAGCTGCCTGCGCCGCTGCCGCACCGGCCATCTCAAGTGTCGCGCCCGCCTCGGCTTGTGCTTCATAAGCGCGGGCAATCGGATCAAGCACGTCGAGGACGGTCTTGTCCCCGAGCTGCGCCTTGCCGCGCATCGCCACACCATCGGCATAGGCGCGCCAAAAGGCGGCGAGACCGGCCACGTCAAGCACCTCGGCATCCGCCAGGGCCTTGCCGCCGCGCAGGAACCCTGTTGCCATCAGCGTGCCCATGGTCGAGGGCGCGGCTTTTGAAATCGCGCCACCGGCCTGCTTGAACTGGGTCGAGATGTCGGCGTCGGCGAACTCGCCGACCACTTTGTCGCGCGCTGCCATGAAGGCCTTGGACATGGTCAGGCCGAGATCGCTGTCGCCGACCTTGCCATCCAGCGCGATAAGCGCGTCCCGCTCGGCTTCGAACCGCGCGGCGAAACGCTCGAAGAGGCCAGGTAGGGTTTTGGCGTCGAGAGATTGCATCAACGTCTCCTTACTTTGCGAAATAGGAAAAGAAGGGCGTGTCCGCCTCGGTTGCAATCAACGGTTCCAGCTCGTCATCCAGATGCAGGATGGAGATCGAGAAGCCGGTCATTTCCATCGACGTCGCGAATTCACCGAGCCAGACATGGCGTATCGTCACTTTCTTTTCGTCCATGAGTTGGCCGACACGACGGTAGAGGATGTAGAGTTCCTCCTTCGGCGTGCCACCGAGACCGTTCATCAGGATCGCGACCTCGTCGCCTTCCGCATAATCCTGCTCGGCGAAGATGCGTTCCATCATCTCGTCGACCACGTCATTGGCGGGCGCCAGCGTCTTGCGCGAGATGCCGGGCTCGCCATGGATGCCCATGCCGATTTCCATTTCGTCCGCGCCGATCTCGAAGCCAGGCTTGCCGACCTCCGGCACGATGCAGGCAGAAAGTGCAACACCCATGGTGCGGGTGCGGGCTTTGGCCTTCTCGGTGATCCGGGCAACTTCGGCCAGCGGCAACATCTGGGCCGCGGCCGCGCCGGCCGCCTTGTAGAGGAAGAAGATGCCGGCCACACCGCGCCGCTTGTGCTCTTCGCCGACCACGGAAGAGGCAACATCGTCATTGCCTGTGACCGAGACGGTCTCGATATCGTCCAGTTCGACAAGCTCGCCGGCCATGTCGAAATTCATGATATCGCCGGTATAGTTGCCGTAGAGATAGAGCACACCCGCGCCCTGATCGACATAGCGGGTGATCTCGGCGAGCTGATCAGCGGAAGGCGATTGGAAGACGCCACCGACGCCGCAGCCATCCAGCATGTTCTTGCCGACAAAGCCGAGGAAGGTGGGCAGGTGGCCGGAACCGCCACCGGTGACGATGCCGACCTTGCCAGGCACCGGATCGGCGGTCACGTAGCAACGCAGGTCGTCGGCGGTGTAGGTGACGTCCGGGTGGGCGCGGTAGATCCCTTCGAGCATCTCGTCGACGAAATCTTCGGGGTTGTTGAGGAACTTTTTCATCGCAGTCTCTTTCTTGCGCGGGATTATTTTTGCTGACGTTTCACGAAGAAGGCCGCAGCGAGGAGAATGAAGCCGCCGACAACGACTCGCTGCCAAGTCGATGGGATACCCACGAGCACAAGGGAATTATTGACCACCGTGATCAGCAATACACCCGTAATCGTGCCAAATACGGTGCCGGTGCCCCCCGTGATGCGCGCGCCACCGAGGACCACGGCCGCGATCACCTCGATTTCGGTTCCGACCAGGTCGAACGGGTTGGCCATGCGGTTGGCACAGACATGGATGATGCCAGCCAGCCCCGCCAGCGCGCCGGTGAAGGCGAAGACGAACACATGGACGATGCGCTGATCGTAGCCGAGCCGTTCGGCGACATCGGCGTTCCCACCGGTGGCAAAGATGGCGCGTCCCATGAGCGTCTTGTTGAACATGTACCATGTGACGATGGCTGCAGCGGGAAAGATGAGGAAATACATCGGCAACGTGACGATTGCCCCGTTGGCGCTCTCGAATTCCAGAAGTGAGGCCTTGCCGAAAGCGATCATCTGGGGGGGGAGTTCCATCAGCCAGACGGTGCCGATGAAGGCAAGAAGTATGCCACGGAAGAGATATTGCGTGCCGACGGTGACGATCAGCGAAGGCACTTTCAGTGTGTGGACCATCCAGCCATTGAGCGCTCCCAGGCCGGCGCCGCCGATCACCGTCGAGGCGACGATGAGCGCCATGGGGGCGGTCGGCCAGACATTGATGACGAAGAGCGTGGCCGAATACATCGTCAACGCGGCAATCGCGGGGAAGGAGACGTCAATGCCGCCGGCCGCCAGGATGGCGAAGACGCCGAGAGCGAACAGCCCGGTGACCACACTTGCCCGTCCCATGTCGATCAGCGAGGACGCTTGCAGGAACGCGGGATTGATCGCTGCCACGGTGATGCAGAGCACGATCAGGATCGTGAGGCTCACCAGCTCGGGGCGGCGCCGGAACAGCTCACCGATGGAGGGGCGGGGGCTGTTTTCTTCCGGCGTGGGGATCGGGGTGTTGGACATGTCTTGAACCATTGTCATTCGGCGGCCTCCCGGCGACTGGCCAGCATGGAGCGGTAGATCTGCTTCTCATCCGCCGTGTTGGCGTCGAGTTCATCGACCATTTCGCCCCGGTTCATCACCAGGATGCGGTCGCAATTCTGCAGCAGTTCCGGCAGGTCATCGGAGACGATGATCAGCGAGATGCCGCGTTCGGCCATCGCCTGCACGGCGCGGTAGATCGAATCCTTGGAACCGACATCCACGCCCACTGTCGGACCGTGCAATACGAGGATCTTTGGCTCGATGGAGAGCCAGCGGCCAATCAGCACTTTCTGCTGGTTGCCGCCCGAGAGCGCGCCGACGGGGAGGTCGATATCCTTGGTGTTTACGGTCATCAGCTCGGAAATACGTCGCGCCTCGGCGCGCCCCTTGCGGGCGTTGATCATGCCGAACGCGTTGGTGAGTTGGTTGAAAATCAGCGTGATTTCATTTTCGAGGATGGATTTCTGGATAAATAGCCCTTCGGAGAGCCGGTCTTCGGGCACATAGCCGATGCCAAGTTCGATGGCGGCGGCAGGGGATGGGATGCGCGTCGGCTTTCCTTCGATCTCGATGCTGCCCTTGGAGAGCCCGAGATGCCCGGCGAGCGCCATGGCCAGCTCGTTGCGCCCCGAATCCGAAAGCCCGGTGATGCCGAGGATCTCACCCTTGCGGACCGAGAAGCTTATGTCGAAAAACGCCTCGCCCGAGTTGGCATCGCGCACCCGTACCATTTCGCCGTCCATGGGCTTGCCTTGCCGGTAACGCAACGCTTCGATCTCGCGTCCGGTCATCAGCTTGGAGAGATCGGCGCGGGAGTAATCTTCTATCTTGCCCTGGGCAACACATTGCCCGTCGCGGAACACGACCACCTGTCCGCCGATCCGGTAACTCTCTTCCAGCTTGTGGGTGACGAAAAGCACGGCGACATTGCTCGCCCGCAGCTTGGCGACCAGTTCGATCAGCGCGTCGACTTCCTTGCGTGTCAGCGAGGTTGTCGGTTCGTCCATGATCACCAGCCGCGCCTTCGAGGCAATCGCGCGCGCAATGGCCACCCGCTGCCGGATCGCCAGCGGCAGTTCGGCGGTGGGGGATTTCATCAGCTTTCGCGTCGGCTCCAGACCGACATTGCGGATCGCCTCCGCCGCTGTTTCGGCGAGCAGCGTCTTGTTCAGCCCGCGCATCAGGCGCCCCTTGCCAGAGACAAGCTGCTGACCGAGCGCGATATTCTCTTCGACCGTCAGGTTGGGAAGCAGGGAGAGATCCTGATAGACGGTCTCAATCCCCGCCTCCAGCGCCTGAATTGGCGAGAGGTTGTCAAAGGTGGTGCCGTCGAGGATGATGTCGCCCTCGCTCGGCGCATGCACGCCCGAGATCACCTTGATCACGGTGCTCTTGCCGCAGCCATTCTCGCCGAGCAGGTGATAGGCCTCACCTGGGTCGATGGTCATGTCGACGCCGCGTAGCGCATGCACACCGCCGAAACGTTTGTGAATGCCGCGAAGCTCCAGCAAGTGCTTTTCTGTGTCAGGTTGGGACATTGTCTGCCTGTTTCCGCCGCCGATACGAGGTGAAAAGGTGCGCGCCGGCCCTCATTGGGGGAGAACGGGGCCGGCGCAGCGGTCAGGACAATCTCAGAAGAGGTAGTCCTTGTAGGTGTCCTTGTCGGCCAGAACCATGCCGTTGCCGAAGACGAGCAGCCCGTCGCCCGGACCCGGCTTCACGGTGACCTTCTCGTAGCCTTCGACGCCGAGATCCATGCCGTCTGTGATCTCGCCACCTTCAAGCAGGGTTTTGGCAACCGAGTTCATCGCCATGCCAGCCTTCTGGGGGTCCCAGAAACCGATTGCGGTGATGGCGCCCGAGTCGAGATAGGCCGCAGAGGGGTTCGGCAGGCCGGTGCCGACGACGCAGACCTTGCCGGCCAGACCGGCTTCTTCCACGGCGCGACCGATGCCGAGCACGTCATTGCCGGCCGAGCTCTGGAAGCCCTTCAGGTCCGGGTGCTTGCGCAGCAGTTCCTTGGTCTTCTCATAGACGAGGTTGGCGTCGTCGAAGCTCTCATTGTTGGGATCGACAAGCTCCATGCCCGCGTTCTGCGCAGCATTCTCTTCGCCGGCGCCAACCCATTGCATGTGGGTCCGGGAACCGAGCGAGCCGACAAAGGTCGTCCACTTGCCTTCCCCGCCCATGCATTCGACCAGGCGCGCGTTCATCGAGGCGCCGTAATAGGCGTTGTCGAAGGCTTCGACGTCAACCATCGTGTTCTTCTGGTTGTCGGCCTCGTGGGTCACGACGATGGTGCCGCGATCCATTGCGCGCTTCAGGATGCCTTCGATGATCTCCGGATCCATCGGCACGACAGCCAATGCATCGGTGCCCTTGGCGACAAGGTCGTTGATGATCTGGAGCTGCTGTGCGCTGTCGGCGGTCGACGGGCCGACTTGCATGATGGCCATGTCCGGGTTTGCTTCGGCGAATTTCGTCACGCCGGTTTCCATCCGGTCGAACCATGGAATGCCGCTGATCTTGACGACGGTCGTGATCGACTTCGCGTCATCGGCCAGTGCAGCTGTCGAGACCATGCCCATCGCCGATACGACGGCGGCGGCAAAAAGGCTCGTTTTCTTCAGACCCTGTTTCATTCGATCTCCTCCCAAGAGATTTTAAGCGTTTGGGGATTTCCCTCTGGTTCAGGTCTTCGAGGCACGAGGGGGCCGCCCCGAAGAAAGGATGTCCGCGAAATGCTCCACCAGCGCGAAGCGGTTGACGAAGAGGAAGAAGAGCAGCATCGCCCCCCAGGCCAGGTCCCGGACGAAATTGGACAGCCCGATGAAGTTCAGCAGGCTGGAGATGAGCTGCAGCGCGATCGCGGAGAGCACGACATTGACGACGCGCCCGTAACCGCCTTCCGGTTTCACGCCGGCCATGACGGCGATAAGGATGGCGATGAGCAGGTAGGTCGTGCCGTAATCCCACTTCACGTTGACATTGCGAGCGGCAATGATTGCGCCGGAGAGGCCGGCGAGCAGCCCGGACAGCGCATAGGTCGTTGTGATGATCCGCGCGCGAGCGAAGCCGCTGAATTCGGCGGCCTTCTGGTTGGCGCCGGTCATCATCAGCTTGATGCCGTAGGGGGTATACCGCAGCACGATGCCGAGCGCAGTGGCCACAAGAATGAAGAGCAGGAAGCTCCACGGAATACCGAGGAAATAACCGTTGCCCAGTTCGTAGAGCGGTCCCGGAGCGCCGATGCGAACTGCGCGGCCGCTGGACAGCACGACCGTGACGCCGGTGAAGAGCATTTGGGTGCCAAGGGTGCAGAGGATCGGGGTGATCCCCAGCCGCGAGATGATCAGCCCGTTGATCGTCCCACCAATCAGGCCGACGACCGCACAGCCAAGCACGAAGAGGATGGTGAAGGCGACCGGGGCTTCGGAGACCGGGAAGATCTGAAGGGCAACGAGGCCGGAGGCGACGCCGGCAAGGTTCGCCATGGCGATGCCAGAGAGGTCGATGCCGCCATTGCCTGCGCTCATGGCCAGCATGACCCCGATGGCAAGCAAACCAATTTCCGGGACCTGGTTGGCCATGGATTGCAGGTTGAAGAGCGACAGGTAGGTGCCGCCCGACAGGAGCCCGCCTGTGGCGAGAAGGACGACGATCAGCGTGACGAGAAGTACGAAACTTCCATCCAGCTTACGCATGTTCTTCTCCTCCCTTTAGTGAACATTGCATTCTGTTTAGTAAATCGATAGCCTTCTGTTTAGTGACGTTCAACCTATTTTTTAGTGAACCACCGCGTCGAGATGTTGCAGGCTTGGAAACTCTTGCTCGGGCGGTGTACTTAGTTGGGCCAAGGAAGAGAGGTGGCATTCGCAAGCGTATGGAAAGTGACAGGAAAAAGCCGGCCACGCTGCGCCAGGTCGCTGAAAGGGCGGGAGTCTCAGCCGCCACCGCCTCTCTCGTTCTCAACCGAAAGGGAGAGATTTCGGAGGCCACGCGGACCCGTGTCTTGCGAGCTATGGAGGCAATGAACTACGTTCCGCGTGGCGAGAAGGCGCGTGGCGAGGACCTCCCGGCCGATTCGGTTCATACGGTTCGTTTTTTGAAAATCGCGCGGCATGGACAGACCGTGAACCGAAACCACAGCGTCTTCATTTCGGACTATATCGACGGCATGTCGATGGAGGCGACACGGCGCGACTATTCGCTTCAGGTCGTCACCCATGAGGGTGACGATATTTCAAGTATTCTCAGGGGGATGGCGGGCGCCGATCTGCGCGGAATCGTTGCGCTCGGGACCGAGTTGTCGGACGCGGATATCCGTGAAATCCTGGGCTGCGGTATTCCGAATGTCATCATCGACACCCATCGTCCCTTCATGGGCGGAAACTTCGTCGACATGGACAATGACCAGCTTGTCCATCGCGCGCTGGACCACCTGATGAAGCAGGGATTCCGCCGGATCGGCATGGTTTCGAGCTATTCATCGGTGATGAATTTCCGCCTGCGTCACGATGCGTTTCTGCGCGGTATGGCGGCGCATAGGTTGGAAATCGTGCCGGATGACATCCTGTCGGTCGAGTCCACTCTTGAAGGCGCCTATGCTGATTCGGTCGAGCAGATAACGCCCGGCAAGGTGGCCGATGCCTATCTCTGCGCCAACGATATCATCGCTTTCGGTTTCATCCGGGCGCTGCGGGAACGCGGAATCCGGGTTCCGGAAGATGTCTCCGTTATCGGAATCGACAATCTGCCAATGGCTGCGGTCTTCGATCCGCCGCTCACATCACTAAACGTTCCTAAACAAAAGATCGGTGCGATGGCGATTCGGATCCTGGATGATCTAATCATCGCTGCGAGCCCCCAGCCTGCCGTCAAGGTGCTTGTCGCCGGCGACCTCGTTCTTCGCGAGAGCGTCCGCTTGCGGGAAAATGCATCGCGAAAGACAGCCTCGGTCTGAGCGCCGGAGGCCCGGCGACAGATTCGCCCGCCGGACCCTGTCTGCCGAGGCACTTAGCCGATCACGCTCATCTCAATGACCGAGAACGTCGCGATCGCGCCCTCCGTGGCCACTTGGTAGGCCTTCAGATGCGGCGCTTCCATATGGGCCTGCCAAAGCGGGCGCGTTTCCCAGTTTTCGTAGAAGAAGAAATGCGCCGGGTTTTCGTTGTCCTGATGCAGGTCGTAATTGATGCAGCCTTCCTCGGCACGGGTTGGTGAAATGAGCTTGAGCAGTTCGGCTTTCACAAGCTCGATCTTGTCGGGATTGGCGATGATATTGGCCACGATGGTCAGCTTGGACATTGGGTCATTCCTTCTGGAGGTGGAAGGGGTCTATCCGGATGAGCCGGCGGACGGAACGCGACAGTTTCGATTCCGGTCGCGCTCATGCTGGCAGGGAGGCCGCGAAGTGACTCAGCTCAGGAAACGCTCGACGACACGGTCGCGCTGTTTGCACCCGTCCGGATCCAGTCCGGTCTTCAGCTGAGTGAATTCCTCCGACCAGACCGACGTGCGGACGCGCAGCGGTGGTGTTTCGGCCTCGATCGTGGTGAGGACGACGTCCGCCACCTGCTCGGCGTTCTGGTAGATATCCGAGCCGTCCTGCCGACTTTGCGATCCGCCGACATATTTCTGCAAGAGCGGCAGGTAGTCATCTTCCAGCATGCCACCGGTTTCGGCGACTTCCTTGAGGACGGTGTTGGCGAATTCGGTGGCGATGCCGCCGGGTTCGACCGTGGTGAAGTCGATCCCGAAGCCGGGGGTGACATAGCTCGCCAAGGATTCTGTCAACCCCTCGACGGCGAATTTCGCGCCGCAATAGATCTCGTTGAAAGGTTGGCCGACCAACCCGCCAACGGAAGAGATATTGACGACATGACCAGCTCTTGCAGCTCGCATATGTGGGAGTACGGCACGGGTGCAGCGCACGACTCCCATGAAGTTGATATCCATGATCCGTGCGATCTCGGCATCGCTGGCCTGCTCGATATTGCGCACGAATCCCAGGCCGGCATTGTTGACCAGCGTGTCGATCCGGCCGTGCTCGCGGATGATCCGTGCCACGGCCTTGTCGATCGAAGTACCGTCCTGCACGTCCAGTTGCATCAGGTTCAGGGCAACGCCTGCGGCCTCGGCTGCCGTCTCAAGCGCCGCACTCCGGTCGAGATTGCGCATCGTTGCATAGACGATATGGCCCGCCTGCGCGGCCTGGACCGCGATGGCGATACCGAGCCCGGTCGACGTGCCGGTGACGAGAATGACCTTGGTCATCGGGAGTTCCTTTTCAATTAGCGGCGATGGCGCGCCAGACCCGGTCAAAGGTCTGTTCCACCATGTCGCGGGGGATGTCCTTGCCCGACAGCACGGCGCTGCGGGCGAGCTGCATGGCCGGAGCGACCAGCAGCAGTGAGAGGATGCGCGGTTCCAATGGGGCCAGCGTGCCGTCATCGGCGCCACGCTTGAGCAGTGCGGCGATGTCCTCGGCGAAGCCGTCGGCGATGGATTGCTGTTCCGGTGTCAGGATCTTCGCGGCGCTGCCATATTCGAGGAAGAGGAAGTCCCGTGGTTGGGCGGCGACGAAGTCGAACATGTCGAACCACATTTGCCGGATCATCGTCGCGCTTTCGGGGGCGTTGCGGCTGGCGGTTACACGCTCGTGAAACTCGGTCTTCACCTCGAGATAGACCTTCTGGAGCATGTCGTCCTTGCTGTCGAAATGGACATAGATGGTGCCGGCAGAGACTTGCGCCCGTTGGACGACCGCACCGACGGAGACGGCTCCGAAACCCTTCTCGACGGCTTCGGCGATGACAGCGTCGCGCAGTTTGCGGCGCGTCTGGTCCTTGGTGGTGCGTGGCGTCGGGCTGGTCCTTTCGGGAGTTAGGAGTCATTTATGATAATGGATATTCATTATCAAGTGGGGCTGCGCAATTCGGCTGGACGCAGGCTCGAATCCGAAATTGTGGAAGAGCTTGAGGCGGTCAGACGCCGTTGGCGAACGGTGACGAGCAGGACCTCAGGGGCAAGTCTCGCTGTGCTGGGTTTGGTTCGCAGCGAACTGTTCGTATTCTCAGGCGTCCGGCGGCAACAGGCCCAATCCACGCAGATAGATCCCGATCCCGCTTTCCAGCAGGTCCTCCGGCGGGAAAGGCGCCCGCCCGCCCGGAGCGCCGCGCGCGTAGAGCTCGACCACGCCATGCGACATTGCCCAGATATGCGCCGATACCATCTGGGCCGGCGGTCGTTTCTCGGGCGGAATGTGGTCCGACAGCTCTGCTGCTGCGCGTTCCAGCACGGCTTTCGCCCGTTCCGCAGCGGCAGCCAACTCGGCACTTCGATTCATCGACAGCCCGCTTTCGAACATCGCCTGATAGTGACCGGGATATTTGCGGGCAAATGCGAGATAAGCGCGTCCCGTCGCCTCGAAACTGGCAAGGGCCGAGGGGCGTCCGGAGTCGAAGGCAAACTCCATCAGGTCGGCAAAGATGCCGAAGCCCTGGCGGGCGATCTCCGCGATCAGGTCCTCGCGCCCTTCGAAATGGCGATAGACAGCGGCGGGGGTTACCCCGGCTGCCTTGGCTGCTTCGGAGAGCGTGAAGCCCTGCGGCCCCTTCGCCTCGATCAGACCGGTTGCCGCGTCGACAAGAGCCTGGCGCAGATTACCGTGGTGATAGCCACGTTTAGGCATGGATCAGGGCAGGACCCCCGCAGATCTTCGGATCGACCTCGCCGACAACCTTGTCCTTCTTGCCGTCATAGTCGATCTGGCTCAGCACGAGCCGGATGCTCTCGATCCGCGCCCGGCGTTTGTCATCGGCCCGGATCACCGTCCAGGGCGCATAGATCTCGTGCGTCAGGTGGAGGGTTTCGGAAATTGCGTCCGAATACTCCTCCCAATGGCTCAGGCCATCGACATCGATCTGGCTCAGCTTCCACTGCTTGAGCGGGTCATGCTCGCGCGAGAGCATCCGGTTGAGCTGCTCGGCCTGCGAGATGTTGAGCCAGATCTTGAACAGACGGATGCCGTCCTCGGTGATCAGCTTCTCGAAATCGGGAAGCTGCTTGAAGAAAGCCTGCCGCTGGTCGTCGGTGCAGAAGCCGAACACCTTCTCGACAACACCGCGGTTATACCAGGAGCGGTCGAACAGGCAGGTCTCGCCCTTGGCTGGCATCTGCTCGATATAGCGTTGGAAATACCACTGGTTCGCTTCGCGGTTGGTCGGCGTGGAGAGCGCCACGATCCGGGTCGCGCGCGGGTTCATGTGTTCGGAGAAACGCTTGATCGCGCCGCCCTTGCCGGCCGTGTCCCGGCCTTCGAAAACCACGCAGATCCGCTCGCCCTTGTGCTGCGACCAGGCTTGCATTTTCACCAGTTCGATCTGCAGCTTGTTCAGCGTCTCCTCGTACTCCGCCTTCGGCATCCGTCCCTCATAGGGGTAGGGCGCGTTGAGAATCGGTTTCCCATTGGCTTCCTTGACGGATTTGCGGACAGTGTCAGGAGCGTTTCTCTTGTAGAACGCGCTGATCGCACCTTCGAACGGCAGAGTGGACATGGCTTCGCTTGCTTCCCTTGCTTTGCTGGCCACTATGGCGCTCGCGCGCGCTCAGCGCAATCCGGCGCGCGCTACCGCGCGTATAATCGTCGCGACCACCGGATCGGGCGCAACGTGATGAGGCATATGCCCAATTCCCTCCAGTTCGGTCAGGCGTCCCTGAGGCAGCCGCCGCGCCATCTGCCGCGCATGCACCATGACCGAGCCGACAGCATCATGGCTGCCATGGAGTATCTCGACCGGCAGGTCCAGGCCGGCATAGAGCTTTGCCATTTCGGCCACCTGCGGCGCGAGCTTGCTGACCTGCCGCGAATTGGCCCGGAAGCTTGGCCGACGGAATTCAGGCGGCAGCAACAGGTGATCTCCATAGCCCGGCGGCACGGGCTGGGGCGTGAAGATCGCCTCCAGTGTGGAATGGGTGAAGGCGCGGGAATTGACCACCGCGATGACCGACACCAGCGCCGCTCCGTCCTCCTCGCGTGAGGCGAGACGGCGAAAGGCGTCCATGGTCTCGGGCCAGGGCATGACGATGCCGGCCAGCGTGACAATGGCGGCAACGCGAGGGCTGCGGCTCAGTCCCCAGGCCATCGCGACACCGCCTCCGAAGGAATGCCCGACCACGACCGCCCTTTCGATGCCGAGCGCCTCTGCCGCGCGGTCAAGATGCGCGGCCTGCTCGGCCATGCTCTCGCCATCCCTGTGCAACGCTTCGGAGCGGCCCATACCGGGGCGATCGAAGGCCGTGACGCGGAACCCCGCAGCGACAAGCCGATCAACGAAGCCGAAGGTGAAATCCTGCGCATTGACCGAAGCGCCATGGATCAGGATCACATCCGGGCCGTCTCCGTATACATGGGCATGTACACGTTTTCCGTCGACTTCCAGAAACCGGCCGGCGGGGACGAACTGGCTGCTCGGCTGGTCCATGTGGTGCCTCCTACCAGTGGCCCGACCCAATGGCCTCGAGATCGAACGGGGTCGATTGGTAGATGTCGTTGATCCAGTTGCCGTAAAGAAGATGCGCATGGCTGCGCCAGCGATTGGTCGGGATATTCTCCGGATCGTCGTCCGGGTAATAGTTCACCGGCACGTTGATCGCCTTCCCGGCCGCGACATCGCGATCATATTCTTCCTTCAGCGTGAAGCTGTCATATTCGAAATGGTTGAACATGTAGAGCGCACGGTGGGCCGGATCTTCGACCAGCGCAGGTCCGGTCTCGTCGGAGGCGATGAGCGGGATCAGGTCAGGCTGGGCCTCGACTTCGTCCATACGCACCTCCGTCCAGCGGCTCACCGGCATCAACAGGTCATCCGAGAAACCGCGCAGAAAAGGCGAGGCAGGGGCAAGGTTGCGGTGCCGGAAACAGCCGAACGCCTTTGCCGGCAGAATGTGTTTCTGCACGCCGTGGAAGTGGTTGACCATCGCCATCCCGCCCCAGCAGACGCCGAAGGTCGAGTGAATATTAGTCTGTGTCCAGTCGAAGATCTGCGTGAGTTCATCCCAATAGGTCACCTCCTCATAGGGGAGTTGCTCGATCGGAGCGCCGGTGATGATGAGGCCGTCATATTTCTCGTCCCGAACATCCTCCCAGGGGCGGTAGAACTCGGCCATGTGCTCGGCGGCGGTGTTCCGGGTTTCATGGGAGGAAATGCGGATCAGGTGCAAGTCGATCTGCAACGGCGTCGCGCCGATCAGCCGGGCGAATTGCGTCTCCGTCTGGATCTTCTTCGGCATCAGGTTCAGCAGCGCGATCCGGAGCGGCCGGATATCCTGACGTTCGGCGCGTCCCTCGCCCATGACCATGACGCCTTCGTTCTGCAAGACATCATAGGCAGGCAGGGTCGAGGGCATCTTGATCGGCATGGGGTTTCCTTCTCGTGAAGCCGTTCAGATAAGGTTTTGCTAGGCGGTGCTCAAGAGGGCGTGCGGCTGATGGCCCGGCCGATCAGCGCATCGAACGCCTTCGGGCTATCGGCCGACGCGACCTCTTCGGCGGTGATGGTCACGCCCCAGTTGCGCGCCATGGTGGCATAGGCGGGCTGGCGCGCATCCATGGCGCGACGATAGGCGAAGCGGACGAAGCTGTCAGGGTCGACATCTTCTGCCCGAATGTTGTTCTCCCGCAGGAAGGCGTTCCAGCTCTGCTCCGTGAAGGCGGCGCGGTAGCACATCGGCTTTGGCGCTCGCTCGAAGCGGCGGACCAGCTCTTCGCTATGGGCCTCCGAGCCTTCGATCCATACCAGCAGCATCGATCGGGAGAGCTCGGTCAGGATCGGGTCCTGCGGGTCTTCAGGGTCCACGACTTCGCAGATGGAGCCGCCAGAATCGCAGACGAAATGTGGGTAGCTGTAGATATCCCCGGCGCGCTCGATGAAACGCGGCGCGTCGAGCAGGGCGGCGCGTTCGGCGGCGTGGTGTTGCTCCTGGCGCTTGCGGTACTCGTCGATGGAAAGCCCGCCCTTGGCCGGATCGCCCGGCTTGCCGAGATAGGTCGAGAGCGGGGCAAGATTGTTGAAGGTGATATTGGAGGCGATGTAGATCGAATCCGAGAGCAGCAACTCGCGCAGATGCGGCACTTTCATCGCCTCGCGCTTGAATTCGTCGGAGATAAGCTCGCCCATGTAGCGCGTGCCGATGCGGTAATCGACCGAGTAGTGGAACCAGTCGCCACTTCCGCGCAGCATGTTGGAAACATGCGTCTTCCCCAAGCCGGACATGCCGAAGAGCAGAACGCGTTTCTGGGGCGCGGCCTCCCAGGCGGCGGCATCGGGGTAGAGACGGGGCTGGTATGTCATGCAGGTTTGGTAGCGCCCCGTTTGGAGGGATGCCAGTAGCAATTGCGCAAGAGACGCGGATGCCGCTTCGACAGACCGCTGCATTCAGGGGCGAGCCGTGGTGCTTCCGGCGATCGAACGCGCATCTGAAAGGGCTGTGATGGGCGGAATTGCCGCCATGTTTATATTTTGTTCTCATTTTGCGATTGGAGAATCCGCCCTGATCGCTTATCTGGTGGTCCATCCGTCAAGGGGTGAGGCATGGCTGAACAGAAGTTCATCGAGGTGCGCGGCGCGCGCGAGCACAATCTCAAGAATATCGACGTGGATGTTCCGCGTGACGAACTGGTTGTGATCACCGGACTTTCCGGCTCTGGCAAGTCGAGCCTCGCCTTCGACACGATCTATGCCGAGGGGCAGCGGCGCTACGTGGAATCGCTTTCCGCCTATGCGCGGCAGTTTCTCGACATGATGGAGAAACCGGATGTGGACCACATCACCGGCCTCTCCCCGGCGATCTCCATCGAACAGAAGACGACATCGAAGAACCCGCGCTCGACCGTCGGCACGGTGACGGAGATCTACGACTATCTCCGGCTTCTCTTCGCCCGCGTCGGCACGCCCTTCTCGCCCGCCACCGGCCTGCCCATCGAGGCGCAGCAGGTACAGGACATGGTCGACCGCGTGGCGACGCTGGAGGACGGCACGCGTGCCTACCTGCTCGCCCCCATCGTGCGCGACCGGAAAGGGGAATACCGCAAGGAATTCCTGGAGTTGCGCAAGCAGGGCTTCCAGAGGGTCAAGGTGGACGGCGCCTTCTACGATCTCGACGAGCCGCCCAAGCTCGACAAGAAGTTCCGCCATGACATCGATGTCGTGGTTGATCGTATCGTGGTCCGCGAGGGCATAGAGACCCGGCTGGCAGATTCCTTCCGCACCGCTCTGGATCTCGCCGACGGCATCGCCATCCTCGAGACCGCGCCGAAAGCTGAGGACGGTGAACCGGAACGACTCACCTTCTCTGAGAATTTCGCCTGCCCGGTCTCCGGCTTCACCATCCCCGAGATCGAGCCGCGTCTTTTCTCTTTCAACGCCCCTTTTGGAGCCTGTCCCGAATGTGACGGGCTTGGGGTCGAGCTCTTCTTCGATGAGCGCCTCGTGGTGCCCGATGCAACCCTCAAGATCGCGGATGGGGCGCTGGCGCCCTGGCGCAAAGGCAAGTCGCCCTATTTTCTGCAGACCATCGAGGCCATCGCAAAGCATTACGAGTTCGACAAGAATGCCCGCTGGAAGGACGTGCCAAAGAAGGTCCAGCAGGTCTTCCTTCAAGGCTCCGGCGAGGAGGAGATCGAGTTCCGCTATGACGAAGGCGGGCGCGTTTACCAGGTGACCCGAAGCTTCGAGGGCGTGATCCCGAACATGGAGCGGCGTTACCGGGAGACGGATTCCAACTGGATTCGCGAGGAATTCGAGCGGTACCAGAACAACCGCCCCTGCGGCAGCTGCGGCGGCTTCCGGCTACGGCCCGAGGCGCTGGCGGTGAAGATCGGGTCCGCCGAGGGCGGTGAGGGCGGGCTTCTGCATGCCGGTCAGGTTGTGCAGATGTCGATCAAGGAGGCGCTCGACTGGTGCGAGAGCGTTCCGGCCAGCCTGACCGTCCAGAAGAACGAGATTGCCCGGGCGATCCTGAAGGAGATCCGCGAGCGGCTTGGCTTCCTGAACAATGTCGGCCTGGAATACCTCTCGCTGTCGCGCAACTCGGGCACGCTGAGCGGTGGCGAGAGCCAGCGCATCCGGCTGGCCAGCCAGATCGGCTCGGGCCTGACGGGCGTGCTCTACGTGCTCGACGAACCCTCCATCGGGCTGCACCAGCGCGACAATGACCGGCTGCTGGGCACGCTGAAGAACCTGCGCGACCAGGGCAACACGGTGATCGTGGTCGAGCATGACGAAGAGGCGATCCGCGAGGCGGATTACGTCTTCGATATCGGCCCCGGCGCGGGCGTGCATGGCGGCGCGGTCGTGGCCTGCGGCACGCCAGCGGAGATCATGGCGCATGAAGGCTCCGTGACCGGCGAATATCTCAACGGCACGCGCGAGATCCCGATCAGCCAGCTCCGACGCGAGGGCAATGGCAAGAAGGTCTCGGTGGTCAAGGCCACCGGGAACAATCTCAAGCAGGTGACGGCCGATTTCCCGCTAGGGAAATTCGTCTGCGTGACTGGCGTGTCCGGCGGCGGCAAATCCACCCTGACCATCGAGACCCTGTTCAAGACCGCCTCGATGCGGTTGAACGGGGCGCGTCAGACGCCGGCGCCCTGCGAGACGATCAAGGGGCTGGAGCATCTCGACAAGGTGATCGATATCGACCAGCGCCCGATCGGGCGCACGCCGCGCTCAAACCCCGCGACTTATACCGGCGCCTTTACCCCGATTCGGGACTGGTTTGCCGGGCTCCCAGAGGCAAAGGCCCGCGGCTATAAACCAGGGCGCTTCAGTTTCAACGTCAAAGGGGGGCGTTGCGAAGCCTGCCAGGGCGACGGTGTCATCAAGATCGAAATGCACTTCCTGCCGGATGTCTATGTTACGTGTGAAACCTGTCATGGCGCCCGGTATAACCGCGAAACCCTTGAGATTAAGTTCAAGGGAAAGAGCATTGCCGATGTTCTCGACATGACGGTCGAGGATGCGCAGGCCTTCTTCAAGGCGGTGCCCTCGATCCGGGAGAAGATGGATGCGCTGGTCCGCGTGGGGCTGGGCTATATCAAGGTCGGCCAGCAGGCGACGACGCTCTCGGGCGGCGAGGCGCAGCGGGTAAAGCTCTCCAAGGAGTTGGCCAAGCGCTCGACGGGCCGCACGCTCTATATCCTCGATGAACCAACCACGGGGCTGCATTTCGAGGATGTCCGCAAGCTCCTTGAGGTCCTGCATGAACTGGTGGAGCAAGGCAATTCTGTCGTGGTGATCGAGCATAATCTCGATGTCATCAAGACGGCGGACTGGATCATCGATATCGGGCCTGAGGGCGGCGATGGAGGGGGGCGGATCGTGGCGACGGGAACGCCGGAGCAAGTGGCCGAGGAACCGGAGAGCCATACAGGGCGCTATCTCAAGCCGATGCTGGCAGCGGCCGGACGTGTGGCGGCCGAATAGCATTTCAAATCTTCGCCGCATTTTCCGTGCAGGATGCTGTTGCAGCCCTGTCGGAGAGAAAATGCGTCCCCTTATGCTTTGTCTGACCTGTCTTTGCGTCGCCCTCGGGGCGGTCCGCGCCGAAGCGGGCCAGCCGTTCAGCGAGAGCCTCGTCGATTGCGCGGCGCTTTTCACGATCTCGAACCGCGCCTACCCGGAACGCCGCCACGCGGGCAAAGGGCTCGCGCTGGAGCAGCTCGGCGAGACATTTCTTGCAGCGGCCGAGGCGCGGGCGCGGGCAGAAGGGCGAACAGATCCGACCGGTTATATCTGCGACCTCGAGGCCGAGAAGACAGCAGCCTGGGACTCGCGCGGCGCGTTCTTCGTCTTCAGCGAGGAGTTTCGGGACTGGACCAGCTATTGCCGCTCTCTGTCGGATCATCTCGGGATCTCATTGCCCCGGTAGGATGGCGCGTTCCGTCCGTTTTAGTTCAGACCGACGCGGGCCCGGATATCTGCCGGCGTGTCACCTTCGGCTCGGTACTTCGAGATTGCGCGCGCGTCATCCCGCTTGGCGAGGCGCTTGCCGGCCTCGTCGCGGATCAGGCGGTGGTGGTGATAGCGCGGAGTCGGCAGGCCAAGCAGCATTTGCAACAGGACATGGATCGCCGTGGCCTCGAAGAGATCCTGGCCGCGGATGACATGGGTGATGTCCTGAGCCGCATCATCGAGCACGACGGCGAGGTGGTAGGATGTGCCCATGTCGCGGCGGACAAGGACGATATCGCCGATGCCGTCGATCATCTGGTCCCGGTGGATGACCTGCAGGCCGGTCTCGCCATCCGGGCCGGCACCGTCCTCCCGGAACGACACGACATCTGTCTCCCGCAGGGCTTTGTGCATATCGAGCCTGAGCGGCTCGTCCGGCATCGCGGTCGGACGGGCCTTGCCACGGCAGGAGCCCGGATAGACGATGCCATCCGGACCGACCGGTGGTTCCGTCCCTTCCTGCGGCGCGCTGGCGGCTTCGAGAATATCGCGGCGACGGCAGGTGCAGGGATAGAGGAGGCCGCGCGCCCAAAGCGTTTCAAGCGCGGCACGGTAGGCCGGCAGCCGATCGGACTGGCGCAGGACGGGCTCCGGCCAGTCGAGGCCGAGCCAGTGCAGATCGTCGAAAATCTGCGCCTCCCATTCGGGCCGGGCGCGGCTGCGGTCGATATCCTCGATGCGCAGCAGAAACGTGCCGCCTGCCTTTCGCGCCATGTCGGATGCCAGAAGCGCCGAATAGGCGTGGCCGAGATGCAGCGGCCCGGTGGGGGAGGGCGCGAAGCGGGTCCTCATGGCCCCTTGGTCACCACGCCCTGGTGGATCAGGAACCAGGCCAGCAGGATGAACATCGGGTGGGTCAGGCCGCCGGAAAAGATCACCGCAGGCAGCCAGATCACGAAGACGATGATCCCGAGGATCGGCCGTCCTGCGATCATGATCGACAACGGCGGCAGGAGAAGGGCGAGGACATAGTTCATGGGGCAGGCTCCATCGCGGGGGCGGGTGCGGGCAGGCCGAGCCAGTCGCTCCAGGCTGCCTTGGCGCGGTCTGTATAGATCTTGTAGCGGACCTTCCGCCCCTTGCGGCCACCCTTCGCGTCAACCGGGCGGAAGAGGCCGAAATTCACGTTCATCGGTTGGAAAGTCTTTGCCTCGGCGCCGCCGGTGATATGGCTCATGAGCGCGCCCATGGCGGTGTCGACCGGGACGGGCGGGAGGGTTTCGCCGCGCAGCTCGGCGGCGGCCAAGCGTCCGGCGATCAGGCCCATCGCGGCGCTCTCGACATAGCCTTCGACGCCGGTGATCTGGCCGGCAAAGCGGATATGTGGCTTCGACTTCAGGCGCATCTGGTCGTCGAGCAGGGTCGGCGAGTTGATGAAAGTGTTTCGGTGAATGCCGCCGAGCCGGGCGAAACGGGCATTTTCCAGCCCCGGAATCATGCGGAACACCTCCGTCTGGGCGCCGTATTTCATCTTCGTCTGGAAGCCGACGATATTGTAGAGCGTGCCGAGCGCGTTGTCGCGCCGGAGTTGGACGACGGCATAGGCCTTGTCCTCGGGACGATGCGAGTTGGTCAGGCCGACCGGTTTCATCGGCCCGTGGCGCAGGGTCTCGCGGCCACGCTCGGCCATGACTTCGATGGGCAGGCAACCGTCGAAATATTTCGCCGTCTCGCCGGCTTTGAACTCGGTCTTCTCGGCAGCGAGCAGCGCATCGATGAAGGCTTCGTACTGGGCCTTGTCCATCGGGCAGTTGAGATAGGCCTTCTGCTCGGCCTCGGTCTCGCCCTTGTCATAGCGCGACTGCATCCAGGCCGTTTCCATGTCCACGGAGTCGAAATAGACGATAGGGGCGATGGCGTCGAAAAAGGCGAGGCTGTCCTGACCCGTCTCGGCGGCGATGGCTTCGGCCAGTGCGCCGGAGGTCAGCGGGCCGGTGGCGATGATGACGGGACCGTCCCCGGGGCCGGGAAGGGCGGAGATCTCGCCCTCGGCAATCGTAACATTGGGATGGGCGTGGAGTTTGCGCGTGACCTCTTCGGCAAAGGGATCGCGGTCTACGGCCAGTGCGCCGCCAGCGGGGACCGCAAAGGCGTCTGCCGTGGTCATGATCAAGCCGTTCGCCGTGCGCATCTCCCAATGCAGCAGGCCGACGGCGTTGTTCTCGTCATCGTCGGAGCGGAAGGAGTTGGAACAGACCATCTCGGCGAGATTGCCGGTCCGGTGGGCGAAGGTGCCGACGGTCGGGCGCATCTCGTGCAGGACGACAGGCACGCCCAGTTCGGCGGCCTGCCAGGCGGCTTCGGAGCCGGCCATGCCGCCTCCGATGATATGAAGGGATTTTGTCATGGGGCCGATCTAGGGGATCGGCGACCCTTTTGAAAGGCCGCGCGGCGGATCAACCGGTGCGGGCGTGCTCGAAATCTTCCTGAAACAGCTCTTCCATCTCTTCCATGGAGAGCCGGTCTTGAGACGAGTTTAGATTGGGCGCATTCAGCTCGGGCCGGTATGTTTTCTGGAGCAGGATGTTTCCGCGGGAGCGGGAATAGGTCAGCATGAGCGCGCCGATCAACGCCAGGTCGCGCCAGAACACGCCCAGATCGGTACCCATCCCTTGCTCCATCATCCGCAGGTAACTGGCCCAGAAGGTCAGGATCCCGAGCAGGAGCGCGGCGCCGCGCAACCAGATTCCGACCATGATCATGTAAGCGAGCAAGAAGATGGATGTGGCCGAAATTGGCCCGGCAAAGGAGGCTGGCAGAGTTCGTTCGGTGAGTGGTAGCAGATCTATCCCCGGAAACAGCCCAATCGCACCGGCGAGAAAATAGGAGGCGACGAGGCAACGCAGGAGCGTCTGGGCATGATGCCCGAGAGGTGGGTGCGATCCGGTTCTTACTGTCATGCTCGTGTCCCTGTTCGAGGCCGCATCGGGGGCGAGCGGGGGGCTCTTCCTCCGCTGCGGCGACAATCCCTGTCAGCGTTGAGAATTGTTCAGGAAAGGGGCGGGTGCAGGGAAGCTTTGTGGAATTTCCGAAGGAAGATCGTGGTGGAAATTGGAGACGGAATGTTTCCAAATGGGGAATTATGGCCCGGAAAAGCCTTGAATCTTCAGGAAATGGCGTGAATCGGGCGAAGAGTGGGCCCAACTTCGCCACGCTTTGGCCTCATTGCGGCGGGGAGGGGCCAGATGCGTCTGGTTTTGCCCCAATCTTTTAGAGAAGGTTACCGGCTCTTTGTTTCCGACTCGCTGACAGTCGCTGTGGGGGGCTGACATGCCGCGACGGCCCGGATCCGCAAAACCGGCACAAGAAAGCCCCCGCCGGTGTTTCGACGAGGGCCTGGGATCAGAAAATGATAACCGGTCTGACGATCCCGTCAGCTCGCGATTTCCAACTGGTCTTGTGTGCGCAACTCGAAATCGGAGGCGTCATGGCGCTCGTGCAACTGTTCCTCGAGCGGGCCTGATGTGCGATTGACCTTCCGGCCACGCGCAACGGCCGGGCGAGCTGTGATCTCGTCGCTCCAACGGCGCAGGTTTGCATAGCTCTGGACATCGAGGAATTCGCCTGCGTCGTAGAGATTGCCAAGCACGAGATTTCCATACCAGGGCCAGGTCGCAATATCGGCGATCGAGTAGTCCTCGCCACCAAGGAAACGGCTCTCGGCGAGGCGCCGATCAAGGACGTCCATCTGACGCTTGGCTTCCATGGTGAAGCGATCGATCGGGTATTCGAACTTTTCCGGCGCATAGGCGTAGAAATGTCCGAACCCGCCGCCGAGATAGGGCGCGGAGCCCTGCAGCCAGAAGAGCCAGTTCAACGCTTCAGTCCGCGCTGCGGGATCCTTTGGCAGAAAGCGCCCGAATTTCTCTGCCAGATATAGCAGGATCGCACCGGATTCGAATACGCGCGAGCCTGTCTCGGTGTCCAGAAGCGCCGGGATCTTAGAGTTCGGGTTCACCTCGACGAAACCGGACGAGAACTGGTCGCCATTGCCGATCCGGATCAGGTGGGCATCGTATTCCGCACCGCTTTCGCCCGCGGCCAGCAATTCCTCGAGCAGGATCGTAACCTTTTGTCCGTTCGGAGTGGCCAGAGAATAGAGCTGGAGCGGGTGGCGCCCGCGCGGCAGCACCTTGTCATGAGTCGCACCGGCGATGGGGCGGTTGACGCTTGCCCATTCGCCACCGTTTTCGGTGTCCCAGGTCCAGACCTTGGGCGGTTGGTAATTGTTTGACATATGTCGTGTTCCTTTTGTTCGAACGGCAGGGAGGGACCGGCGTGCCTGTGCGCGGACACTCGATGTAATCGTCCCGGCTGCCGGTGCAAGTGCCCAGGCGCACGCGTCCTGTGCGCTCCGTCGAGTTTGACGAGCTCAGCCGCACCTCGGATCGAGACATCTCGCGGTGCGAGCTGTGTCGGGTGGCGCGCAGTTTTTCATGGGCGCTTTGTGTACAGGTTCAGCCGCGTAGTGCCGCCGGCCGAAGGAGTCAGCGCACCAGGCGCTCGAGCGGGTCGTAGAGCAGGCCTTCGCCCCAGGCTGCCTGTGCCAGTGAATCCGGCTTCACGCGCAACGTCCCGATGCTGTCCCTGGTGACCCATTGGCGGTGACTCACGACGCCCTCGGGGTCTTGCCAACTCTCTGACAGGCTGCCAGCGACCAGTTCGCAGCGGAAGAAAACCTCCACTTGGTGGAAGCCGGACCCGGGATCGTGGAACTCGTTGACGAGGCAGGGCGCGCCGACCGCTATCTGCAAGCCGGTCTCCTCCATGACTTCGCGCTGCAGGTTCTCGGGGAGCGACTGCCCGGGTTCCACGCCGCCGCCGGGAGCACACCAGAGGTCGCATGCCGGTCCGGGCCAGGCATTGACCAGCAACAGGCGCCCGCGCTCAAGCACGAGCGCGCGCGCGGCGAGGCGCGGGGAGGACGGGGGGCTTCGATCCATGCGGTATTCGGTTCTTTCGCCAGGGGGCTAGTCGCGCATCTCGCGCAGTTGGTACACGCCCTCCGGCAGGTTCAGCGCCGCGGCAAGGTCCCTCAGCTGCTCCGGCGACAGGGTGATCTTCTGGACCCTGTCAGTCTGCGGTTCCAGTTGCTCGATCGTGATGCATTCCTCGAAGGCATTGATCGTGATGTCTTCATGGATGGGAATATCGCCCTCGTCGACAAGGGTGATCACGGTGGAATCGAATTCATGCTCGATGGTAAACATGCGGAGAGTCTAACGGGGGACCGCCCCGCTGTCAGCCTTTCCGGGACACGAGGCCGGGTGTTTTCGGTGGACCTGCGATGTGAGGCCGGATTCGGGTTTTGCTCGAAAAAGTGGCGATATTTCCGGATCGGAGGTTTTTTTGAGCGCTTTTTGGTGTGGTGCGGCGCTAACATCGGCTGTTTTTGGCCCTTTGGCCGGATCAAGACGTTTGCTTGACCTGTGTCAAAGCGCCAACGAGATCGAGATGTCACCTCTGCCGCCGACATATCGAAGACAGGACTGCCGCAATGAAACCTCTCGGCCCGCAAAGAGACCATTACTGGCTGGCATTGAGCATGGCCAAGGCTGCTGGCGTCGACCTCCAGGCAGCTATCGACGAGGGACGTTTCAGCCAGACGAAATGGGCCGAAACGGTCCATCGCTGTCGAGGCTGCGACTGGGGTGGGGACTGCCCGCATTGGCTGCACGAGAATCCCGAAGCCGAAGCAGCCCCGGAGAATTGCGTGAACGCCAAGCTGTTTGCTGCGCTGAAGGCAACGCAGGAGACGGGGCGGCTATCCGAACAGAAACAGAGCTGAATGACGGAGGGCCACATGTGCATTCCGGGCGATACCGATTTCCACTTCTGGCTGACGCGAAGTGTTGGGCGCTGTATCGGGCTCAACTTCCGTGAGGCGATGGATGAAGGCCGGCTGAGCGCGGAGGGCTATCTTGGCCTCGTGCAATCCTGCCAGAGCTGCTGCAATGTCTCGTCCTGCCAACATTGGCTGGGCGGGCAACGAGGCATGCCGAAGATGACCCGTGCGCCGGATTTCTGTCCCAACGGACGCATGCTGGACTCGTTGCGCCCGCACTGAGCTCGCATTGAGCTCCCCGTCATTCAACGCTAGAGCCTCGGCCATGGAAGTCTTTGACGCAGTTCTCACGGATCGCGGATCGAAATATGCCGTGTCCGGTGGTCCGGTGGCCAGCCGGGAAGAGGCTGTCACCTTCGTCAAGACGCTCTGCCGCAAGAAGAAGTTTGCCAAGGCGACCCATAACACTTGGGCCGTTCTGCTGCCCGGTGGACCGCTCAAGAACGACGACGGCGAGAGCGGCGCGGGGATGGTGATCCTGCGCATGCTCGAACGCGAGGGGCTGGAGGGCCATATCGTCGTGGTGACGCGCTGGTATGGCGGGGTGAAGCTCGGCGGCGACCGCTTTCGCCGGGTGCAGGACGCTGTGCGCTACTATTTCGATCATCGACTCTGAGGAGCGGCCGCGTCCTGTGGTAGTATAGAGCGCGTTTGCAGGAGAGAATTATGCGTGCACTCTATTTTGCTTCCCTGGCCCTGACGCTTGTGACCTGTACCGAGATGGCCGGTGCGACCCTCCCGCTTGGTGCGGGATATCGTGATCCGGCCGATCAATGCGTCCGCGTCGGCGAGAACGAGTTCACCAACCAGTTCCTGGGCGATGCCTCCGATCTCGTCGGATGCCCGGTGGATTACGAGGGAACCGGCGTCTTCATGACCGAGACCGGCGCGGTGCTGGTTGCTGTCGCCGATGGCTACGAACTCTATTCCGTGCCGCAGCGTTAGACCAGCCGGCCCCAGAGGTCGTATTCGCTGGCCTCATCCACCTCGACCGTGACGATCTGGCCGGGTTCCAGCGCCTCGAAACCCTCGTCGATGAAGAGATTGCCGTCGATCTCCGGCGCATCGGCCTTGGTGCGGCAGGTGGCGGCATCTTCCTCGACCAGATCGACGATCACCTCCATCCGCTGCCCGACCTTCGCGGCCAGCTTCTCCTCGGAGATTGCCTGCGCCTTCTCCATGAAGCGTTCCCAGCGGTCCTGCTTGACCTCTGCCGGGACATGATCCGGCAGGTCGTTGGAGCGCGCGCCATCGACATTCTCGTATTGGAAGCAGCCGATCCGATCGAGCCGCGCCTCGTCCATCCAGTCGAGAAGGGTCTGGAACTCCGCCTCCGTTTCGCCGGGATAGCCGACGATGAAGGTCGATCGCAGGGTGAGACCCGGGCAGACCTCGCGCCAGGCGGCGATCTCGTCCAGCGTCTTGGCGGCAGCGGCAGGGCGGGCCATGCGCTTGAGCGTCTCGGGATGGGCGTGCTGGAAGGGGATGTCGAGATAGGGCAGGACCAGCCCGTCGGCCATCAGCGGGATCAGCTGGCGCACATGCGGGTAGGGATAGACGTAATGCAGCCGGGTCCAGGCGCCGAGCTTGCCCAGCTCGCGGGCAAGGTCGGTGATATGGCTGCGGATCTCGCCGCCCTTCCACGGGTGGCTGTCATGCTTGCGGTCGACGCCATAGGCCGAGGTGTCCTGGCTGATGACCAGCAACTCCTTCACGCCGCTCTCGACCAGCTTCTCCGCCTCCCGCAGCACCGCATGGGCGGGGCGGCTGGCAAGGCGGCCGCGCATGTCGGGGATGATGCAGAACTTGCACTTGTGGTTACAGCCCTCGGAGATCTTGAGATAACTGTAATGGCGCGGGGTGAGGCTGACGCCGCTGGCCGGCATCAGGTCCACGAACGGGTCGGGATCGGGTGGCACGGCGGCATGGACGGCGTCCAGCACCTGCTCGTATTGATGCGGGCCTGTGACGGCGAGCACCTTGGGGTGGACGCCAGTGATATAGTCCGGCTCCGCGCCAAGGCAGCCGGTGACCAGCACCTTGCCATTCTCTTTGAGCGCCTCGCCGATGGCTTCCAGGCTCTCGGCCTTGGCGCTGTCGAGAAAGCCGCAGGTGTTGACGATAACCGCGTCCGCGCCCGCGTAATCAGGCGAGATCCCGTAGCCCTCGGCGCGCAGCCGGGTCAGGATCCGTTCGCTGTCGACCAGCGCCTTGGGACAGCCGAGCGAGACCATGCCGATGGTCGGCTGGCCGGGGCGGCTGGACTCGGAGACTTGCGCGCGGGCGAGGTCGGGGCGGAGATCGGGCGGGTTGCTGGACATGGGCGGCGTATAGACGGGAAGGCGCGGCGCGAAAAGCCCGGCTTTGGCTTTCACACGAAATCGCAAATCGACTGCAAGGCGGCGATGTAGTCCGGATCATGGGTCCAGTTGGGAAGCTGCGTCGCCATCATCTCGGGGGTGACCTGCGGATTGGTCTCGCGCCATTTTCTGGCCGCCGCCAGTGCCTCGGCGCGGTTGCCCGCCAGAAAATGGGTTCCAAAGAGCATGCGATAGGCCCAGGTGGCGCCGGACCCTTCCTGCAATCCCCGCTCGATCAGGTCTATGGCCTCGTCATACCGCCCCGCCGCTCGCAATGCCGCGGAACGGCCGAAGAGCAGGTTGAAATGGAACGGATCCAGCGGGCTCAGGCGTTCCATGATGTCGAAATGCGCCAGGGCGGCTTCGACCTGCCCGGAGAACACGTTGTTCCAACCCCGTCGCAGCCAGCCCCAGGCATTGTTTGGATCGAGCACCAGGGCCCGGTCGAGACAGGTTTCCGACAGGCTGTAATCATGCTTGGAGATCGTGATCGCCGCAGCGAGGGCCACGAGCGCGTTGGGGTCGTCTTGGACCATTGGCAACGTGCGGGACACCAGGTCCTCGACGGCGTCACGATCCGCGTCCGGGGTGGTGCTCCAGAGGTAGCATCCCTGCTGCGCGTGGCACCACGCCTTCATCGACCGCGCCAGCGGATAGTCCGGGTCGCAGGCCAGCGCTTCGTCGTAGAGAGCCAGTGCCCGCGAATTGTCCTCGCGGCGATGCGACCAGAACCACGGATAGGCCGTCAGCACGAGGTCATAGGCGGTCCGGTCCCGCGGCGCCTTGGCGCGCGCGCGCTCGATCTCGGCGCTGCGCAGGTTGGGCGAGAGCTGTCCGGCGACATGGGCGGCGATGCGGTCCTGAAGGTCGAACAGGTTGTCCAGCCGCTCGTCCTGGCGGTCGGACCACAGGACATGCCGGCTCCGGGACAGGACCAGCCGCGTGGTGATGCGCACCCGGTCGCCGGCCCGCTGGAGGCTGCCTTCGAGCAGGTAATCTGCGCCGAGCCGCGCACCGGCCTCCTCGGCGGGCACATCCTGTCCGCGCAGGGCAAAGCTCGACTGGCGCGCGATGACGTGGAAATCGCAGCTGCGGCTGAGGGAGGCGGTGATCTCCTCGACAACCCCATCCGCGAACATGTCATTCGGGTCGGAGCCGATCTCGTCGAAGGGGAGGATCGCCAGAACCGGTCGCCCGTCCTTGCCCGTCGCGCAGAGCTCGGGGGCTACGGGCGGTGCCGCAACGGCCGGCGCGCCCTGCCTGAGATCCTCGGCGAGGGCGCAGGTTTCCGGCAGGGGGGACAGGTCGAGCTCTTCGGCGAGGTAGGTCTCGAAGCGTTTCAGCCGGGCGAGCGCCCCCGGCCGGTCGCCGCCGCGCAGGGCCGCCCGCAAGAGCACCTGCATGGCAAGCTCGCTTGCCGGGTCCACGTCCAGCGCGGTCAGGGCGGCGTCCTGCGCGGTCTTGCCATCGCCAGCCTCCAGAGCGGCGCTCGCTTCGGCCAACCAGTTCTCGCGCGCCCGGTCCAGCCGCCGCGCGCGTTCATCCCGCAGCCAGTCCTCGAAGCCACGCGACGCGAGGTCGAACCCGTCGAGCAAGGGGGCGCCCTGTCCCGGCAGGATCCGGAGTGTATCGAGTTGAAGGCGCACGTCGGAGCGGTCTGCTGCCAGCACCGCCTCCGGCAGGATGCGCCGGAGCCGCGACAATTCCTGGCGTAGGGAGGCGCTGGCCTGTTCGCGGCTGCGCTCCGACCAGAGCAGTTCCATCAGCACAACGCGCGACGCCACCATGCCCGGCTGGCAGGCGAGATAGGCCAATAGCGCCTGTCCCCGCTTCGACAGGCCCTCGATGGGCATATCGGCAGGGCCCAGGGCCTCGAAGCTGCCTTCGAGGCGCAAAGTGAGCGCATGTGTCATGGATTTCGAAAGTAGCGGGTTTCACGCTGGCAGATCAAATGCGCTGTCGCTTTTCACGAAGAAATTGCGCTGCGACGCCCGGATTTTGCGCTGCCGATTGCGTTGGCGTTGCGGCGGGCGCGCAGGATGGAGTTGTCAGATCGAACAGGAGAATCCGATGCAACATATTTCCGAGACCCGCATTTCCGCCCCCCAAACCGCCCACAGCTCCATCGGCTCGCGGCTGCTTCACTGGCTTCTTGAAATGGATCGCGGCCACCGCGAGCGCCGCGTGCTGGAACGGCTGAGCGATCACCAGCTCGACGATATCGGTCTGTCGCGCTCCGAGCTTGAAGCCGGGATGACGGCGCGTCGCGACTGCTGACTCCGCGCGGGCTGGCGGTCAGGGCTTGATCCGCCAGCCGGTCCTGAAGATCCACCAGATCGCGGCGAGACAGGCGCTCAGGAAGATCGCGATGGCGAACAGTGATATCCCGACAGGGACGTCCGCCACGCCGAAGAAGGACCAGCGAAAGCCCGAGATCAGGTAAACCACCGGGTTGAACAGACTGACGGTCTGCCAACCGGACGGCAGCATGGAGACCGAGTAGAAGGCCCCGCCGAGAAAGACGAGCGGGGTGACCACGAGAAGCGGAATTAGCTGGAGCTGCTCGAAATTCTTCGCCCAGATGCCGATGATGAACCCCAGCAGCGCGAAGCTGAGAGAGGTCAGTACCAGGAAAGCCACCATCCAGACCGGATGTGCGATTGTGAAATCGACGAAGAAAGTGGACGTGATCAGGATGATCACGGCGATCATCAGCGCCTTGGTGGCGGCCGCGCCAACATAGCCCAGCACAATCTCGAGGACCGAGATGGGGGCCGAGAGCAGCTCATAGAAGGTGCCGATGAACTTGGGCATGTAGATGCCGAAGGAGGCATTGGAGATCGATTGCTGCAGCAGGGTCAGCATAATCAGCCCCGGCACGATGAAGGCGCCATAGGGGATGCCGTCCACCGTGTCGATCCGCTGTCCTATCGCCGTTCCGAAGACGACAAAATAGAGCACGGTCGACAGGACGGGAGAGACGATGCTCTGTGCCAGCGTCCGGAAGGTGCGGTTCATCTCGAACCGGTAGATCGACAAGACAGCCTGCCAGTTCATTGCGCGTTCCTTCCCTTGTCGACCAGCTTGAGGAAGACATCCTCCAGCGAGCTCTGCCGCGTTGTCAGGTCCTTCAGGGACAGACCCGCGCCGGCCACGGCGCCCAGCAGCCGGGTCATGCCGGTGCGCTCGGCATGAGCGTCAAACTCGTAGGTCAGCCGCAACCCGTCGTCGGAGAGCTGCAGGGCAAAATCGCCAAGCGCGTTGGGTACGGTGTCCAGAGGTTCCCCCAGCTCCAGCACCAGCTCCTTGCGGCCGAGCTGGTGGAGCAGCTTTGCCTTCTCCTCGACCAGCAAGAGCCGCCCGTGATCGATCACGCCGATCCGGTCGGCCATCTCCTCGGCCTCTTCGATGTAATGGGTGGTCAGGATGATGGTAACACCGTCGGCGCGCAGCTGGCGCACAAGGTCCCACATCTCCCGGCGCAGGGTGACATCCACGCCCGCTGTCGGCTCGTCGAGAAACAGCACGCGCGGTTCGTGGCTCAGCGCTTTCGCAATCAGCACCCGCCGTTTCATCCCGCCCGAGAGCTGCTGGTTGCGGCTGTCGCGCTTCTCCCAGAGCGAGAGCGCGCGCAGGACGCGTTCCAGGTGGCCGTCATCCCGCGGCTTGCCAAAAAGGCCGCGCGAGAAGCGTACAGTGTTGAGGACCGTCTCGAACGGCTCGATGGTTATCTCCTGCGGGACCAACCCGATCATCGCGCGCGCAGCCCGGAAATCCTGCACGATGTCATGCCCGCCAACCGAGACAGTGCCAGAGCTTGGCGAGACCAGCCCGCAGATCGTCGATATCAGGGTTGTCTTGCCCGCGCCGTTCGGCCCGAGCAAGGCCAGGATCTCGCCCTCCTCGATCTCGAGGCTTACGCCCTTGAGCGCCTCGAAGCCACCTTCGTAGGTCTTCTCCAGATCCCTGACAGAAATGATCGCAGACACCTATGTCTCCCCTTCTCGCTGCCGGTCGGCTTATCTGAAATTGCCCGGTGAGCCAACGCAGCTTCTTCCTGCAGGAATGCAGGTTGTTATGTGCATCCGGTCATTCGCGTCCGCGACCTTCAGCCGACCGCAGTCTCCCACACGAAGCTTGTGAAATGGCCCATTAAGCGGCTACCCTAAGGTCAATTGCAGGGTAAGTCGTTGTTTTTAAGAATGGATTGTTCGAGTCGCAGTGCGCAACCCGGGATCCATGCATTTAATGAACCGATAATGGAGGACGAAAGATGCCCGTAAACTGGACTGATTATTGGAATACCGGCGATAACAACGACGTGAATCCAGCCTTTGACAAGGCGGAGATCCTGTCGATCATCCGATCGGTCTCGCCATCAATCCTGCGCGTGCAACCTCCCGAGGTGCGCGAAGCGGTTCAGGCCGTGATCGATGACAGTTCTGATGTGACGATCGTGAAGGGGCTGCACCATGTCGGCTCCGAGAAGATCGATATCAAGATGCGCCGCGGCTACACGGTCCACCTGTATTGCATGAATTACCGGTTGGTGGATTCGGGACTGCGCCAACCCTTCGACGATGTCGTCCGTGCCGGATCAGGTTGGCGCATCACCGGATCATCCGCGCGTCGAGGTGACGGGAACGAGGGTTATCAGGGGATGGATAAACGAGGGGAAATCGACGCTGAGCGGGGTGACGGGGCCACGAAACGCGAGGCGCATGTCGCGTTTCGCACGAAGTATTACCACAGCGGCGCTGTCATAGAGAAATCGCCTTAAAACCAACCTCCCCGGGCAGGCTGGGAAACGCGCGGCCGGGGAGGGGGCAGCGCCCCCCTCAGGCGCGGATGTCAGCGTTTGCGGTCGCGGCGCGAGGACATCGGCTGGAAAGCCACGCCGACATGCGCCTCGCAATAGGGCTTGCCCTGTTGGACGGGCAGGCCGCAAAACCAGAACTCTTCGGTCGCCGGGTCACCGATCGGCCATTTGCAGGTCCGTTCGGTCAGTTCCATCAGTGTCAGCTTGCGCGCACCTTTTTCGACCTCGCGCACAGATGCCAGCGCCTCGGGGCTGATCTCGTTGGCCGAGGGTTGCGGCGGCAGCGGTTGGCCGGCGGGAATGATCTGGAGACGTGCCGGAGTTGCCGGCGCTTGCGGCTCTTCCTTCGCGGGTTCGGGCTTGGCGGCTGCCTTGGGCGCGGGGGCCGGCGTGTCCTTCGCCGGCTTCGGCGCGGGCTTCTCTGCCTTGGGCGCGGGCTTTTCAGGAGCAGCATCCGCGGCCGGGGCTGCTGTCTTCGCCTTGTCCGAGCCGCCACCGCCATTGCGATTCGACAGACCCAGGCGGTGCACCTTGCCGATCACCGCGTTGCGGGTCACGCCGCCAAGCTCCTTGGCGATCTGGCTGGCACTCTGGCCCTCGCCCCACATCCGCTTCAAGGTCTCGACACGTTCTTCGGTCCAGGACATTCGCCGCTCTCCAAAACAGTCAAAGGCGCCATCGGGAGATTTCCCGACGCCGCCCTCGCCAACAGGTTTCTCCTATTCTATGTCGCTCGCCGGGGGGTTACAAGCAGGGCCGGGGCAAACCCGTCCCGGGAGAGAAAGCGATGAGCGAAATCACGAGCATGGGCGAACGCCGCTTCGGCCGCGTCAACTGGCTGGGCCTTGCGACGCTGACCAAGCGCGAGATCCGCCGCTTCCTCACCGTCTGGATGCAGACCATCATGGCACCGCTGGTCACCGCCGGGCTTTTCCTCGCGATCTTTTCCATCGCAATCGGGCCGGGGCGCGGCGAAGTGATGGGCTTTGCCTATCTGCATTTCATCGCGCCGGGTATCCTGACCATGTCGGTGGTCCAGAACGCCTTTGCCAACACCTCCTCTTCGATCCTGGTCTCGAAGGTTCAGGGCAATATCGTCGACACGTTGATGCCGCCGCTCTCGGCGGGCGAACTGGTCACCGGCTATGTCGCCGGCGGTGTCGCGCGCGGCCTCTTTGTCGCGATCCCGATCGGCCTCGTCATGATGCCCATCATCGGGCTGGAAATCCGCGCGCCCCTTCTGGCGCTGAGCTATATCGTGCTCGGGGCGGCCCTGATGGCCGGGCTTGGCCTCATGGCCGGCATCCATGCGCAGAAATTCGACCAGCTCGCGGCGATCTCGAACTTCATCATCACCCCGCTCTCTTTCCTTTCAGGCACCTTCTACTCTGTCGAGGCAGTGCCGGAGCGCATGCAGCTCCTGCTGCACTGGAATCCGATGTTCTACCTGATCGATGGGGTGCGCTACTCGGTGCTCGGCATTTCTGACTCACCGGCCTTGCTTGGGCTTGCCATCCTCGCGGCGGCCACGGCGGTCATTCTCTTCCTCTGCTGGCGGATGATGCGCGCGGGCAAGCGGCTCAAGCCCTGACCCGACGCCCTTCGCGCCAGGCGAGCACAGCGGCCCCCGAGAGGATCACGCCTGCTCCGAGAAAAGAAACCCAGTCCGGCAGGGTGCCAAAGATCGCCGCATCGTAGAGCGCGGCGAAGACAAGCGTGGAGTAGGCGAACGGGGCGACGAAACTGGCATCCGCGCGCGCCACAGCGTTGATATAGCAGGTCTGCGCGCACGCCATCGCAGCGCCGAGCCCGGCCAATGCGGCCCATTGGGCAGGCGTCGGCGGTGTCCAGACGGGCAGCACCGCGGCGCTGGCGATACAGAGTCCGATGGCGTTGTTGACGAGGAGCACCTGGAACGGGCGTTCCCGCCCCGCGAGCTTCTTGATGAAGATCACCTCCAGCCCCATCACCACTGCCGAGCCCAACGCCAGCAATGCGTCCGGCCGGAAGCTGTCCGGTCCGGGCCTGAGCAGGATCACAGCGCCCATCAGCGCGATGGCGGCCGCGCTCCAGCGCCAGCGTTCGACGGTTTCGCCAAGCAGCGGGATTGCCAGCATCATGGCGAAAACCGGGTTGAGAAAGGTGATTGCCGTCGCATCCGACATCGGGATCCGCGCGACGGCCGCGAACATCAGTGTCACGCCAAGGAAGCCGGCAGAGGTCCGGGCGATGTGCAGGCGCCAATGGGGCCGGTCGATCCGCGGACGAAGCACTGTGGCGGCCAGTGTCAGGCTCAGGAAGGCAAAGAGGAACCGGCCATGCGTGACCTGTATCGGGTGCAGGGCCGGACCGAGCGCATCGGTGCCGAGCGCCTTGGCGAAGAGCGTGGTCACAGCGACGAGCGCCGATGCCGACAGCATAAGCGTCATTGCCAGAGGGCGTGATTGGGTGGGGGCCTCGAACGGGGTGCTCATGGCGTCCGGCTAACGCAGTGCGAGGGCCTCTGCCAGCGAAATCACGGGGGTCGACCTCGGTGCCGTGTCCATCAATGCGCAGCGCATCCAAGCGGCGACATCACGGCAGGCCGCCCTGTTTGGCAGACATACCCCGAAAATGAAGACGGCCCGCCAAAAGGCGGGCCATCTTCATCGCAGGACCGTAAATGTCAGTCGCGCGCATATTCCTCGGCACGAATGGCTTCCGGGCGCGGTTCGCGCGGCGGTCGGCCGATCACGTCCTTGAGTTCGTCCAGCTCGATGAAGTTGTCGGCCTGGCGACGCAGTTCGTCGGCGATCATGGGCGGCTGGCTGCGGATCGTGGAGACGACCGAGACGCGTACACCGGAGCGTTGCAGGCTTTCCACCAGCGGACGGAAATCGCCATCGCCGGAGAACAGCACAACGTGGTCAACATGCGGCGCCAGTTCCATGGCATCGACCGTCAGCTCGATATCCATGTTGCCCTTGACCTTGCGACGGCCCTGACTGTCGATATATTCCTTTGCCGGCTTGGTCACCATCGTGAAGCCGTTATAATGCAGCCAGTCTACCAGCGGCCGGATCGGAGAATAGTCGTCATTCTCAAGCAGCGCAGTATAGTAGAAGGCACGCAGCAGCTTTCCACGACGCATGAATTCCTGACGTAGAAGCTTGTAGTCGATATCAAACCCGAGCGCCTTTGCGGCCGCATAGAGATTTGATCCGTCGATGAAGAGCGCAAGCCGCTCATCTCTGTAGAACATCAAATATCCTTTCGGTATACCGCGCGAACCAGAGTGAGTGGTTGAGTGGTCAGCTCGCGGCGGTCCACAACTAATTAAGGGAAATCTACCGTGTCGCAAGTCATATCAAGTCATAAAAGCGACACAAAGTCCATGATTGCCCTAGGGTCGAATGTCGCACACCTGACGAAAGGTGAAGCGCGGGGCAGTATCGACATAGTCAAGGATGCTTTTTCGGCAATCGCGACCGATATGGTCACCGTTCTCGCGCATAGCAGTCTCTATCGCACCCCTTGCATTCCAGATGGTGCGGGGCCGGACTATGTCAATGCTGTGGCGATGATCGAGACGCGGCTGGGCGCGGGAGAACTGCTGGAACATCTGCATGCGGTCGAGCGCAGGTTCGATCGCGAGCGGGCAAACCGATGGGCCGCGCGGACCCTCGATCTCGACCTGCTCGATCATGGTGGCTCGGTGATGCCCGGACTCGAAACCTGGTGGTATTGGCATGACTTGCCGTTCGAACAGCAGAAGACGCTCTTTCCGGACGAGATCCTGCTGCCGCATCCCCGGATCCAGGACCGCGGTTTCGTGCTCGTGCCGCTGGCGGAGATCGCGCCGGACTGGCGCCATCCGGTCCTGGGGCGCAGCGCCGCGCAGTTGTGCGCGGCATTGACAGACGCGCAGCTGAGCGGCATTTCACGTATTTGAAGATACCGAATCCCTTGCGCTCCGCGGCGAGGGTCTGTATCAGACATGCTCCCACCGATGGCAGGACTGGAGTTCCCTATGGCCCGCGTGACCGTAGAAGATTGCGTTGACAAGGTTCCGAACCGTTTCGAGCTGGTGATGCTCGCCGCGCATCGTGCGCGCGAGATCTCTTCCGGGTCGCAGCTGACCGTGGACCGTGACAATGACAAGAACCCTGTCGTTGCGCTGCGCGAAATCGCGGATGAGACCCAGCTTTCGGGCGATCTGCGTGAACGCATGATCGAAGCGAACCAGACCCAGATCGAAGTCGATGAGCCGGAAGAGGATTCGATGGCGTTGCTGATGGGCGCCGAAGCACCGGACAAGCCCGACTCCGACGACATGGACGAGGAAAAGCTGCTCCGCGCTCTGATGGACGCACAGGAACCTAGGTAAGAAGTCCCGGCATGCGCACGGGCAAGGGGACGAGTTGAGTCGCAGATGATCGACGTCGAAGACCTGATCGCCCTTGTTTCCGCCTACAATCCGCGCAGCGATACGGACAAGATTCGCGAAGCCTACGCTTTCGGGCAGGAGATGCACGAGGGCCAGACGCGGCATTCCGGCGAACCCTATTTCACCCATCCCGTTGCCGTCGCGGCGCTGCTGACCGAGCAGCGGCTGGACGATGCCACGCTCATCACCGCGCTGCTGCACGACACGGTCGAAGACACGCGCGCCTCCTATTCCGACGTCGTGCGGCTGTTTGGAGAAGACGTGGCCGAGCTGGTCGACGGGGTCACCAAGCTGACCAACCTTCAGCTTTCCAGCTCCGAGACCAAGCAGGCGGAGAATTTCCGCAAGCTGCTGATCGCCATGTCGAAAGACCTGCGCGTGATTCTCGTCAAGCTGGCGGATCGCCTGCATAACATGCGGACGATCAAGTATCAGCGCCCGGAAAAGCAGGCCCAGAAGGCGCGCGAAACGATGGACATCTATGCGCCGCTCGCGGGCCGCATGGGGATGCAATCTATGCGCGAGGAGTTGGAGGATCTCTCCTTCCGCGTTTTGAACCCCGAGGGGCGGAGCTCGATCATCCGCCGTTTCATCACGCTGCAACGCGAGACCGGCGACGTGATCCACAAGATCACCCATGACATCCGGCTGGAGCTCGACAAGGTCAGCATCGATGCCGATGTTTTCGGGCGGGCCAAGAAACCCTATTCGATCTGGCGCAAGATGCAGGAAAAGGGGCTCGGGTTCTCGCGGCTCTCGGACATCTACGGCTTTCGGGTCATCACCCATGACGTTCAGGACTGCTACCGCGTTCTCGGCGCGATCCATCAGCGCTGGAAGGCGGTTCCGGGACGGTTCAAGGACTATATCAGCCAACCGAAATCCAACGGCTACCGCTCGATCCACACCACCGTCTCGGGGCGCGACGGCAAGCAGGTCGAAGTGCAGATCCGCACCCGCCAGATGCACGAGGTCGCCGAATCGGGCGTCGCTGCGCATTGGTCCTACCGAGATGGCGTGCGCGCCGAAAACCCTTTCGCGGTTGATCCCGCCGAATGGATCTCGACCCTCTCCGAGCGGTTCAGCGAGAGCGACAGCGTGGATTTCCTCGAGCACATGAAGCTCGAGATGTATTCCGATCAGGTCTTCTGCTTCACGCCCAAGGGAGACGTGGTCAAGCTGCCCAAAGGGGCGACGCCGCTCGACTATGCCTACGGCATCCACACCCGGATCGGCGACAGCTGTGTCGGCGCCAAGATCGACGGGGTGCGCGTGCCGCTCTGGACGCGGCTGAAGAACGGCCAGTCGGTCGAGGTTATCACCGCCGAGGGCCAGCGACCGCAGGCGACCTGGCTTGATATCGTCGTGACCGGTCGGGCCAAGTCGGCGATCCGCCGGAGCCTGCGCGAAGAAAATCGCGAGCGCTATATCAAGCTCGGCGCCGAGCTGGCACGGGTCGCTTTCGAGCATATCGGCAAGAAATCCACCACCAAGGCGCTGAAAACGGCCTCCAAGCAGCTCGGTCTGCAGGATGACAAGGAGCTGCTGGCGCGGCTCGGCTCGGCCGAGCTGACCGCCCGGGACGTGGTCTCGACACTCTATCCCGAGTTGGCCGCCCGCGAAGGCGAGGAGGTCGAACGCGAGCGCGCCGTCCTCGGTCTCGCCGCTGACCAGACCGCGACGCGTGGCAAATGTTGCCAGCCGGTGCCTGGCGAGCGCATTGTCGGGATCACCTATCGTGGCCAGGGGGTCGTGGTGCATGCGATCGACTGCCCGACCCTGGTCGAACTGGAGGACCAGCCGGACCGTTGGGTGGACCTGCATTGGCATTCGGGCCTGCACCCGGCGATCTACTCCGTCACACTGGAGATGACGATCAGCAACGATGCCGGGGTACTGGGGCGAATCTGCACATTGATTGGCGAGCAGAAGGCCAATATCTCCAATCTGCAATTCATGGACAGAAAGCCGGACTATTATCGCCTCGAAATCGACGTTGACCTGCGGGATGTTGAACATCTGCATATGGTTCGGACGGCGCTGGAGGCTGATAATGATGTTGCAGAGGTTGCGCGCCTGCGAGATGCCGATCGCAAGGCGCAGGGCGTCGCGGAAATCGATTGAGAGGTCTTGAGGCGTGGTCTTCAAGAGGCGGGAAAAACGGGGCTGGCTCCGGATCGTGGCCGAAAGCTTCTGGCCACGTGGCGGCTGGGGGCGTGCTGCGATCTATGTGCAGCACCGCATCCGGCGGCTTCCCGACAAGCCGCAACGCATTGCCCGCGGGATTTTCTGCGGTGTGTGCGTGTCCTTCACCCCGCTTTACGGTCTGCATTTCCTTGTCGCCTTCGTGATCGCCAAGATCGTTGGTGGCAATATCCTGGCCGCGCTGCTCGCGACCTTCTTTGGCAACCCGATCACCTTCCCCTTCATCGCCGCAATCTCGCTCAAGCTTGGCTATTGGTTCCTCGGGATCGACGTGCATCCGGAGGTCGCCGAACGGCTGCGCGAAGGCGGGGCAGAGGAGATCAGCGCAGGGTTGATGAAGAAGTTTTCCGGCGCCTTCGCCGATCTCTGGACCAATTTCCAGGCGCTTTTCACCGACGACGTCGCCAATTGGCATCGGCTTGGCGTCTTCTATGACGAGGTGTTCTTCCCCTTCCTTATCGGCGGCATCCTGCCGGGGATGATCGTGGGCCTCATCGCCTATCATGTCTCGCTGCCGCTGATCACGGCCTATCAGAACCGTCGTCAGTTGAAGCTCAAGCGCAAGCTGGAAGAAATCCGCACTGCGGGTCGGTCGAAGGTCTCCGAACCCGGCCATTGAGGCCGTCTGACCCCGGGCGCGGGGAGGTGAAGGCTGCACCGTCCCCTTTGCCGCGCCTGTCAGCCACGGCGATTGGCAGATTTTCCCTACCGGATCAGGTGAACTTGTTGTCCCTCGGGAAGCCATAGGGCGGCTGTTTCCCGACGCCAGCGCGCTTGCCGATATAGGGCGTGAGGTCCTTCTCATGGCGCGTCTGCCCGTTTGGCATCAGCCATTTCAATCCGTCTTCCGCCCGGAATGTCGTGATGTCCGACAGCCCGCCATCCAGCTCCAGCATGCCCTGCCGGCCGCGCGTCTGGTTGTATTTCTGGATCCGGACGCCCTTGCCGCGCGTCATCTCCGGCAGCTCTTCCAGCGGGAAAATCAGGAATTTCCGGTTCTTTGAGATCACCGCGACATGATCGCCCGCGATCGGCTTGCAGATCGCCGCGACGACATCGTCCTTCACGTTCAGCACCTGCTTGCCCGACCGGGTCTGCGCCAGAACCTCATCAGACGGCACGACGAAACCGTCGCCCGCCGAGGAGGCCACAAGCAGCCGGGTTCCCGTCCGGTGGATCGACAGCGACACGATCTCCGCTTCGTTGGGCAGGTCCACCATCAGACGCATCGGCTCGCCCATGCCGCGTCCGCCCGGCAGCGCCGAGGCCGAGAGCGTGTAGAAGCGACCATTCGAGCCAAAGACCAGCAGACGGTCCGTCGTCTCGGCATGGAAGAGGAAGCGACCCTCGTCGCCATCCTTGAACTTGAGCTCCGAATCCAGCGCGATATGACCCTTCATCGCCCGGATCCAGCCCATCTTCGAGCAGACGACGGTGATTGGCTCACGGTCGATCATCGCTTCCAGAGGCACCTCGGCCACCTCGACCGCCTGCGCGAATTGCGTCCGCCGTTCGCCGCCGGGAACCTTCTTGCCGAACTTGGCCCGGACCTCCCTGAGCTCGTCGCTGATCCGGCTCCACTGGATCTCCTCGCTGTCGAGCAGGTCCTGCAGCGTCGCCCGCTCCTCCATCAGCTTTTCCTGCTCGGCGACGAGTTCCAGTTCCTCGAGTTTGCGCAAGCTGCGCAGCCGCATGTTCAGGATCGCCTCGGCCTGCACCTCGGAGAGCGAGCCGTCTTCGCCTTTGGCCAGCGGGGCAGGGGGGATGTAATCGGCCTCGTTCAGCGCCCGAACGAAACTGCCACCCCACCGTTCGCGCATCAGCGCGTCCTTGGGGGCCTCGTCATACCGGATGATGTCGATCACCCGATCGAGATTGAGGAAGGCGATGATGAAGCCTTCCAGCACTTCCAAACGATGGTCGATCTTCTCGACCCGGTGCTGGGCGCGGCGCACCAGAACCTCGCGGCGGTGGTCGAGAAAGGCGCGCAGGACTTCCTTGAGCGAGCAGACCTTGGGCGTGCGCCCGTCGATCAGCACGTTCATGTTCATTGAGAAGCGCGTCTCCAGATCCGAGCTGCGGAACAGCATGTTCATCAACACATCGGCGTCGACATTGCGCGAGCGCGGTTCCAGAACGATGCGGATATCCTCGGCGCTCTCGTCGCGCACATCGGCGAGGATCGGTATCTTCTTGGTCTGGATCAGCTCGGCGATCTTCTCGATCAACTTGGATTTCTGGACCTGGTAGGGGATCTCGGTCACAACGACCTGCCACTGCCCGCGCCCGACCTCCTCGATCTCCCAGCGGCTCCGCAGCCGGAACGCGCCCCGGCCCGTGCGATAGGCTTCTGCGACATTCTCCGGCGGTTCGACGATCACGCCGCCAGTCGGAAAATCCGGACCCGGGATGTAGTTCAGCAGGGTTTCGTCCCGCGCGTCGGGCGTCTTGATAAGATGCAGGCAAGCCTGGACCAGCTCGTCGAGGTTATGCGGCGGGATATTGGTCGCCATGCCGACCGCGATGCCGCTGGAGCCATTGGCCAGCAGGTTCGGAAAGGAGGCGGGCAGCACTTCCGGCTCGGTCAGTGTGCCGTCATAATTCTCGCGGAAATTGACCGAGTTTTCCGCCAGCCCCTCCAGCAACGCTTCCGAGGCGCCGGTCAGGCGGGCTTCGGTGTAGCGGGAGGCGGCCGGGTTGTCGCCGTCGATATTGCCGAAATTGCCCTGGCCGTCGACCAGCGGGTAGCGGATGACAAAATCCTGCGCGAGACGCGCCATCGCGTCATAGATCGCGGCATCGCCATGCGGGTGGTAATTGCCCATCACGTCACCGGAGATCTTTGCCGACTTCCGGTAGGCGCCGGAGGAGGTCAGCTTCAGCTCGCGCATGGCAAAGAGGATGCGCCGGTGCACCGGCTTGAGCCCGTCGCGGGCATCCGGAAGCGCGCGGTGCATGATTGTGGAGAGCGCATAGGTCAGGTAGCGCTCGCCGATCGCCCGGCGCAGGGGTTCAGCTATCTCGTTCGGGGTGATCTCGGGATCATCTGCGTCGTCGCTCATGCCCGCCTGTGTAGCCAACGCGCCCGGGACGAACAAGCGTCTCCGGTGCCGTGAAACGCGAGGGGGCGGGCAGTAGGTGATATTGCCCACCTTTCTTTCTGGGCAAAATGCTATAGTTGCTCTCAAACCGTATTTTGTGTTCGATTCTCATGTGCGTGATTTGGGGGCATTCAGATGCTTGGAAGATATATTGCCGGGACGTTGCTGATCCTTGGTGTGGCGATGATGGTTGCACCCGACGCGCCCGAAAGGCCAGAAAACAAGGACGTTCCGGTCGCCCGGGCGAACACGTCTCCGATCGCGTTGGCGAGCGTCGGCTCCAAGCAGCTGGCCGAAGCTTCCGAGGGGGCCGGCTTCCTGCAGCCGGCCGTGGCAGAGGAAAAGACTGAGGATCTCGTTTCAGCTTCCTTTGCGGGACAGGAGATACAGGCCGGTGTCGAGGCCGCGCTGTTGCAGGCGCTGGCGCTCGATGAAACCGAAGGCGCACAGCTGGAAGTGGCCGATGCCACCGACACTGAAGCCACTGATGCTGATGCCAACGTCTTCGCTGGATTGGACCTGACGCTTGCCGTTACCGACGAGCCGGCCTCGCCGTCTCTTCAGGTTGCGCGTGCGCCGCGCACCATGTTCGTCACCGGAAGCCGCGTAAATGTTCGATCTGGCCCCTCGACACAGTACCGTGTCGTCGGCACGGTCGCCAATGGCGACCCGGTCGAACTCATTTCTTTCGAGGGGGCGAGTTGGGCCCGGATCCGGTTCGAGAATGGTGACACCACCGGCTACATGTCGCGCGAGTTTCTGGCCGGCGAGGACAATAACGGCTGACGGCTTGTGTACTGCCGGAAACGGCGGCAGGAGGGGGCGCGCAACAGCGAGACCCCGTCATGACGAATGAAACGACATCAATGCCGACCCCAAAATCCATCCTGATCACAGGTTGTTCATCCGGAATCGGATATGCGGCGGCCCATGGGCTCAAGGCGCATGGCTGGCGCGTTTTCGCGACTTGCCGAAAGGCGGAAGATGTTGCGCGGCTGGCGGCGGAGGGGCTGGAAAGCCTTCAGCTCGATTACACGGACCCCGCCTCCATGCAGGCCTGCCTCGACGAGATCGTGGCGCGGAATGGCGGTCGGCTCGATGCGCTCTTCAACAATGGCGCCTTCGCCTTGCCCGGGGCGTTGGAAGACCTTCCAACGGATGGGTTGCGCAGTCTCTTCGAGGCGAATTTCTTCGGGTATCATGAACTCACGCATCGCGTGATCCCGATCATGCGGGCGCAGGGCGGCGGACGGATCGTCAATTGCTCCTCGGTGCTCGGGCTGGTGCCGATGAAATGGCGCGGCGCCTATGTCTCTTCGAAATACGCGCTGGAGGGGCTGACCGACGTGCTGCGGCTCGAAATGGAAGATGCCGGCATCAAGGTCGTCCTGATCGAGCCCGGTCCGATCACGTCGAAGATCCGGGTCAATTCGATTCCGCATTTCGAGCATTGGATCGACTGGCGTGCCTCGCCGCGCGCCGAGCAATATGAGCACTCCCTTCTCAACCGGCTCTACGCTGAACGCGGCAAGCCGGACCGGTTCGAACTCGGACCCGAGGCCGTAACCGCCAAGCTGATTCACGCGCTGGAGAGCCGCAATCCGAAGCCGCGCTACTATGTGACCCAGGCAACCTGGATCATGGGGCTGCTCCGCCGCCTCCTGCCGACCCGGGCGCTGGACGCCCTGATCCGCCGGGGCTGATCGGGGCTTCGCTTTCGGTGCGCGAGCCGGTAAGCCTGTCGGAAGGTCCAGGAAGGGGAGGCCCGTATGCTGAACGATCCGTTGTTCATTCTCGTCGCGCTTGCGGTGCTTGCGGTGCTGTTCATCCTGTTGACCGGGATCGGCGGTTTCGCGCGCGGCGGCGAATTCAACCGCAAACACGCGAACCGCATCATGCGCTACCGGATCATCGCGCAATTCGTGGCGATTCTTCTGATCCTTCTCTTTGTCTGGCTGCGCCGCGGAGGCTGAATATGGTTGTCCTGAACAAGATCTACACCCGGACCGGCGACGGTGGCGACACCGCGCTCGGCAATGGCACCCGCGTCGCCAAGCATTCCGCGCGGGTCAACGCCTATGGCACGGTCGATGAATGCAATGCCTGCCTCGGCATGGCCCGGCTGCATGCGGATGGCGAGATGGCCGCACGACTCGCGGCGATCCAGAACGACCTCTTCGATCTTGGAGCCGATCTCTGCCGTCCGGAGATGGAGAAGGACGCCGACGCGGAATACCCACCGCTGCGCATGGTTGCGGCACAGGTCGAGCGGCTGGAAGCTGAGATCGACGCAATGAATGCCGACCTCACCCCGTTGCGCAGCTTTATCCTGCCCGGCGGGAGCGCGCTCGCGGCCCATCTCCACCTGTGCCGGACAGTCTCACGCCGCGCCGAACGTCTCTCGGTCGAGCTTGCTGCCGACGAGAGCGTGAACCCGGCCGCTGTTAAATATCTTAACCGACTGTCGGATTGGTTCTTTGTTGCCGCACGGGTTGCGAACGAGAACGGTACGGCTGATGTGCTCTGGGTTCCCGGCGCAAATCGCTGACGGCGAACCCCGCTAGAGCGCGTGCCGCATCAAGGGGCAGCCCGGCTCGCCTGACCCGCCATTCGGGCAAGTCTCCCGATGGGGCAGGTCGCCCATCTCATCGGTGGCGACCTTCAGCGCTGCCTGTGCCTGATCGACCGTGCCCTGATGTGCGGCCTTCTTGGAGGCAGCACAGGCGGCACAAAGCGTTTCTCCGATATCATTTTTCAGATCTTTCGACATCAGCTCGGCTCCTTCAGCTTTGATCCCAACCGGGAGCCCGGCGTCGGAGAGGCCGCATTCGCCAACATCTCATCAAAGACCTGTTGCATCGCTTCGGCTGTTCGCTCGAAGCCCATCGCACGCGCGCGTGTCATAGCGGCGTGCAACTCGGCAATTTCATTGGCAATGGCGGTCACGGGGCTGGCATCCTGCAAGACGAAAGTGGGGCCTGTGATGCCGTGCCCGGGTTAACGGCTGGTTAACGTCCGGTTCACCGATGGGAGAGCGCGGGGCGTCCGGCGCTAAAAATCACCAGGACACCCTCTGGCGGCACGAGGTGGTGGAAGCCATCTCAACCGCGCAGTCGTGCTGCAGATGCGAAACAATATTTCTCGCCGCGACAAAAAACGCGGCGTCGGCGAGGGCTGCATGGTCGTTTTTTTGCTGTTGCAGCGAAGAAGCCTCCGCTAAGCAGATTGCCGATGGAATGACAAATCAACTGCCGGGCTGGCTGCCCGGCCCAACAGGAGACACGTGAATGAAGGTCCTCGTACCCGTCAAGCGCGTGATCGACTATAACGTGAAGGTCCGCGTCAAGGCGGACGGGAGCGGCGTCGATCTGGCCAATGTCAAAATGTCGATGAACCCCTTCGACGAAATCGCCGTCGAAGAGGCCATTCGCCTCAGGGAAGCCGGCAAGGCGACTGAAATCGTCGCTGTCTCGGTTGGCGTCAAGCAGAGCCAGGAAACCCTGCGCACCGCACTGGCCATGGGGGCCGACCGCGCCATCCTCGTCGAAGCTGCCGATGATGTGCATACCGATATCGAGCCGCTCGCCGTCGCCAAGATCCTCAAAGGGATTGTCGATGAAGAAGAGCCCGGTCTCGTGCTCTGCGGCAAGCAGGCGATCGACAATGACCTGAACGCCACCGGCCAGATGCTCGCAGCCCTGCTCGGCTGGTCCCAGGGAGCCTTCGCCTCCGAGGTGGATGTCGATGGCGACAGCGTGCTCGTGACCCGCGAGGTCGATGGTGGGTTGCAGACCATCAAGGTCAAGACCCCGGCCGTTCTCACGGTCGATTTGCGCCTCAACGAGCCGCGCTACGCCTCTCTGCCGAACATCATGAAGGCGAAGAAGAAGCCGCTTGATGTCAAGACGCCCGCCGATTACGGCGTCGACACCACGCCGCGCCTGGAGATCGTCAAGACCTCCGAGCCCGAGGCTCGCAAGGCGGGTGTCATTGTCGGCTCCGTGGATGAGCTGGTTGCGAAACTCAAAGACGAAGCGGGGGTCCTCTGATGGCTGTTCTCCTCCTTGCCGAAGTGCACGGCGCCGACCTCTCCGTTGACGCCACCGCCAAGGCCGTGACCGCCGCCAAGGCGCTCGGTGACGTGACCGTACTCTGCGCCTCTGCCGGGTGTGGCGGCGCAGCCGAAGCCGCCGCCAAGATCGACGGTGTAGCGAAGGTGCTCTGTGCCGATGATGCCGCCTATGGCAATGGCTTGGCCGAGCCGATTGCGGACCTGGTCGTCTCGCTCGCCGGCGACTATTCCCACATCGTCGGCCCGGCCACGGCCTCGGCCAAGAACATCCTGCCGCGTGTCGCCGCGCTGCTCGACGTTATGGTAATCTCCGACATCACTGCCGTCGTCGATGCCGATACGTTCGAGCGCCCGATCTATGCTGGCAACGCGATCCAGACCGTCAAGTCCGCGGATGCCACGAAGGTTGTCTCGATCCGGACCGCCAATTTCGAGGCCGCGGGCGAGGGTGGTTCTGCCGCCGTCGAAAGCATCGCTGCCGTCGCAAATCCGGGCCTGTCCGAGTGGGTCGAAGACAAGGTCGCCGAATCGGACCGTCCGGAACTGACCTCGGCGGGCGTGGTTGTCTCCGGTGGCCGCGGTGTCGGCTCGGAAGACGATTTCAAGATGATCGAGGCGCTGGCCGACAAGCTCGGCGCCGCTGTCGGGGCATCCCGTGCTGCAGTCGACTCGGGCTATGCCCCGAATGACTGGCAGGTGGGCCAGACCGGCAAGGTCGTCGCGCCGGATCTCTACATCGCCATTGGCATCTCCGGTGCGATTCAGCACCTGGCCGGCATGAAAGACTCCAAGGTCATCGTGGCAATCAACAAGGACGAGGAAGCACCGATCTTCCAGGTCGCCGATTACGGCTTGGTCGCGGATCTCTTCGCCGCTGTTCCCGAACTGACCGACAAAGTCTGACCGAGCCGCCCCTCAGGGGCGCCACCCGGAACAGGAAGGCCCGCCATCCCGGCGGGCCTTCTTCTTTTTCAGAGAAATTTGGCCAGCTCTTCTGACAGCGCGGTACTGGCCGCCTGATGAACGCTCATTCCGGGCGTCTCCATTGCCGCAGGAGCTTCGAGTTCGGAAAAGACCATGCCCTCGGTTCGCGTCGCACGGATCGCCGGATCGTAGACAACCTCGACATAACCATCGATGCTGCTGCGCAGGTCGTCCAGCATCTCGCGATTGATATAGAGCGGGTCCTGCGTGTAGTCGGCCTGGTCGATCCGCGCTTCCTCCGGTGTGTGATCGGCAAGCCAGAGCAGGACCTTGGGCCCTTTGATCTTCTCAAGCAGGCTGTGCATCCGGGCCGTCCAGGCCGCCTTGAGCTCATTCGTCACCATTTCGAAACGTTGCCGACATTGCGCCCGGAGGTTGGTCATCAGATGCCGCGTGAAGGCGAAATCGGTGAAATCCACCTCGCGATACACCGTCTGCATCAACGCGGAGGGGCCGACGAAACGGTCGTTGCGGCGTGGATGCACTGAGTAAAACCGGTTACTCAGGTTGTGCGCCCCCATGACTTGCAGGACCGTGACTTTCGCCTCCGCGGCGATGTCCAGCAGCGTCTGATCCTTGTTGTAGACGTCGATACCGCCATTCACGCAGCCGAGATTGACGCTCGTGAGCCCGAGAGACGTTCCGACCAGGTCCGGAAAGGGCGTTTCAATGAAACGTCCATAGGTCTCCGTTGATCCGAAAAAGGCGACATATGGCACGTCGAGTCGCTTTTTCGGTCCTCTGAAGAGTAATTTCGATTCGCCGTATCTGCACGGCAGATAGTCCAGGGCTCCATTGCCCGGATGCTCGAAAGCCATCCCACCACCTCAGTTCTCATTCACCCGAAACCGAGATTGACCGATCCATATTGCGATTTTCCTAAACGGAAAGGTTGAGACGATTTATAGCAATCGTGGAAGGTGGAGTTGGCTGGAACGTTTTGCAGTTGCAGCATAGACTCCGTGCAAATGCAGCATCCACGAGAAGGTGGGAACGAATGGACATCAAGACAGTCGGCATCGTCGGCGCGGGCCAGATGGGCAACGGGATCGCCCATGTTTTCGCGCTTTCAGGCTACGAAGTAAAACTCAGTGATATCAGTCAGGAAGCGCTCGATCGAGGCATTGCGACCATCCGGAAGAACCTTGACCGGCAGGTTTCCCGGGAGAAAATCTCGGCCGAGGCCCGGGATGACACGCTCGCCCGCATCAGCACGACTCTGACGCTGTCGGATATCGGCCCCTCCGATCTCATCATCGAAGCAGCCTCTGAGCGCGAGACGATCAAGGTCGCGATCTTCGAGGACCTTCTGCCGCATCTGAAGCCGGAGACGATCCTGACCTCGAATACGTCTTCGATCTCGATCACCAGGTTGGCAAGTCGTACCGACCGGCCCGAGCGTTTCATGGGGCTGCATTTCATGAACCCTGTGCCGGTGATGAAGCTGGTCGAACTAATCCGCGGCATCGCCACGGACGACGCGACCTATCAAACGTTGCTGGCCCTGGTCGGCACGCTCGGCAAGACGGCTGCGAGCGCCGAGGATTTCCCGGCCTTCATCGTCAACCGGATCCTGCTGCCGATGATCAACGAGGCCGTTTACACGCTCTACGAGGGCGTCGGCAACGTGCGGTCCATCGACACCGCGCTCAAGCTGGGCGCCGCCCATCCGATGGGCCCTCTGGAGCTGGCGGATTTCATCGGGCTCGACACCTGTCTGGCGATCATGAATGTGCTCTATGACGGGCTCGCGGATACCAAGTATCGTCCTTGCCCGCTGTTGACCAAATATGTCGAGGCCGGCTGGCTTGGCCGCAAATCGGGTCGCGGCTTCTACGACTATCGCGGCGAGACGCCGGTTCCGACGCGCTGACTCTCACGTTTCGCTCCCGGCGGATGTGCTGGTTCGGGGGCGAAACAGATCTCGCGGGGATCGTGAGGGATCAGGCTTTCTGGCCGCGCAGTGCCAGGGTCTGTTCGCGCAGCATTGCAACAAAACCGCGCGGATTTGCGCTCCATTCGTTGATCTCGTCGCGCTCGATGGGCTGGCCGACAACGGGCGCTTGCGGTTTGTTCAGCGCATGCACAACCTCGTAGAGCAGCAAACCCTGCCGGAGCGTGGCCGAGATCCGGTTTGCCATCTGGTACCAGCGCGAGTTGCTGCCCGGGAAAAAGATCGGCAGGACCCGCGCCTGACTGCGCTGGATCATTTTCGCAGTGAACGGATTCCATTCGCTCTCAACGGGCGGGCCGAACATTGTGTCCGAAGAGGCGACGACCCCGGACGGGAAGAGCACAATGCACCCACCCTCCTTGAGATGGTTCATTGCCTTGCGGCGCATATCGAGATTCTGCTGTAGCGCATCCTCCTCATGCGGAAAGGGCACCGGGAGCATGAACTGGTCGATCTCGCCGACGCCGGTCAGCAGAGAGCGCGTCAGGATCTTGTAATCGGTCCGCCGGCGCCCGATCAACTCGGCCAGGACCATGCCGTCGATCAGCCCATGCGGGTGGTTCGCCACGATGACGAGCGGCCCGGTCTCGGGGATCTTGTCGATCTGTACCTGCGGTGTCGTCAGGGCAACGCCCATCACGTCCAGCGCCTGGGCCCAGAACGCCTGACCCTCGGGAACGCCCATCGCCTCGAATTTCCGGATCAGCCGCAACAGGCGCAGTTTGCCGGTGAGCGCTTCCATCAAGTGGATTGTGCCAACCTGGAACGGGTTTTCGAACGTGTTGGCATAAGACAGGCGGCGCTTGTCGTAGGGCTGATCGCTCAGGTTTTCGCCACTGCCCTGACCAATAAGGTTCCTGGTAGGGCGCTTTTGCATCAGCACCGGCCTATGCTGGGTCGAGTCCACCAACTTGCCAGGTCCCCCGCGCTCTTCCTACATTCCTTCGCCGAAACGGCCGGCGACCAACTCCTCTAGCGCCAGCATCAGCTCTTCGGCTTGCGGCCCTCTGGTTTCGACCTCAATAGAGGTTCCCCGGGATGCTGCCAACATCAAAAGCCCCATGATACTGTCGCCTGCGGCGTCAAGACCGTCCTTGCGAACCTCTGCCTCGGCCTCGAATTCTTCGACCGTCTCGACGAATTTCGCCGAGGCGCGGGCATGCAGCCCCTTCTCGTTGATGATCTGGATAATCTTCAAACTGGATTTGCTCATTCAATCGGATATCCCGGCTGCGCCGTCGAAGCTGTTGATGTATTTGCGCCCGGCCACCAGGGCATTGCTGACGGCGTCGCCAACTGACATCTGGCGCGACTTGGCCAGCTTGATAAGCATTGGCAGATTTGCGCCGTAGAGGATCTTGCGATTCTCGTGGTTGCAGGCGCGCAGCGAGAGATTGGAGGGCGAGCCGCCGAACATGTCGGTCACCACGACCACCCCGTCACCGCTATCGACCGCATCGGCCGCCTCGAGAATTTCTGCCTGCTTGAGAACCCGGTCATGCTCCGGCGCGATGGCGATGGCACGCATCCCAACCTGTTTGCCGACGACATGTTCCACCGCGGCAAGATACTCTTTGGCAAGGCCTCCGTGAGCAACGATCACGATGCCAATCAATTCCTTGTCCCCGTCTGAGGCGCTGGTCTGCCAGCGGCGGCTACATTTCGTTCTAGTTCTCTATGTCTAATTGACACCTGCCATCCGGCCTCCGCAAGCGTATTCCCGAGCTTTTCCGCCATGGTAACAGATCGGTGCTGCCCCCCGGTGCAGCCAAACCCGATTGCGAGGTAGGATTTTCCCTCCTCGACATAGGCGGGCAGAAGCAACAGCGCCAAATCGCGGACCTTTTCGAAGAAGCCATCGAAACGGGGATCCTCTGAGACGTAGTCTGCGACCTCCGCGGAGAGTCCATTCAGGCTGCGCAGGCTCGGTTCCCAGTAGGGATTGCGCAGGAAGCGGCAGTCGAAGACCATGTCCAACCCACGCGGCAGGCCGCGCTTGTAGGAAAATGAATGGATGGAGAGCGCGAGGCGGTTGTCCATCTGGTTGCCGAACCAGCGACCGACTTCGGCGCGCAACTCGTGAACGGTCAGTTCAGAGGTGTCGATAACGATATCGGCACGGTGCCGGATCGAGGCCAGAAGGTCGAAATCGCGAGCGATGCCGATTGCGGGGCTTTCGGCAGGCGCCAACGGGTGGCGACGGCGTGTCTCGGAATAACGACGTTGGAGGATCTCGCTGCGGCAATCGAGATAGAGCAGTTCGACGCCGAAAACGTCGAGCCGGTCGAGCATTTCGAGAAAGGCACCGGTGGAGAAATCGCGGTTTCGGGTGTCGACACCGAGCGCGAGGGACGGCCCCTGCCGCGGGCCTTCGAGCAGGCGGGGTACGAGCGAAAGCGGAAGGTTGTCGATGACCTCGTAGCCGAGATCTTCAAGCGCGCGGATCGCGGTGCTGCGTCCGGCGCCGGACGGTCCTGTGACGAGCAGGATGCGGGGCGCGTGGGGTTCGGCCGGCGCGGGACTCGTGTCGGTCATGGCGTCTCTCGCCTTCCTTGCAGGCAGTGAATGATCGCATGTGCTGCATGCCCGTCAGGGGGGGCGTGCAGCAAGATGACCTTTTGACCAAGCAGGTCGAGTCTGCGCGGCGGTGGAAGGCGGTGGGTTTCCGGGATGCCGAGGTCGATGGCGAGGGCGAGCGGGGTGTCGCTTTGGTACGGGAGACGCAGCAGCCCGACATGGCGTGCCTCTATCCGACCAGCGATATTGGGGTGCGGCGATACCAGAATCCGCGCGCCATCCCGGCGAAGCAGTGTCTGGTCATCGGCGACGAGCGTCAGGCCCTGCGAGATCAACTCCAGCGCCAGGGTGGATTTTCCGCTGCCCGACGGGCCGAGGATCAACAGGGCGTGGCCGTCGAGTGCGACGGCGGAGGCGTGCAGGCGGGTTCGGTGCTCAGTGTCCTCTTCGCCGCCGGTCATGCGTCCTTACACCGGCAGGCCGACAACGAAACGCGCGCCCAAAGGCTCGGAGGCGATATCGGCGTCGGTGGGGCGGATATTTTCGGCCCAGATCACGCCACCATGCGCCTCGACAATCTGTTTCGATATCGCCAGGCCGAGCCCGGAGTGATTGCCGAACTGTCCCGGCGGACGTTCGGAATAGAAACGATTGAAGATCTTCGAAAGCGCCTGTTCGGGAATGCCGGGGCCCGTATCTTCGCAGACAACAAGCACGCGGTTGTCGCGCTTGCGCACCCAGACCCGGACGGCATCGCCATCTTCACAGAAGCTTACGGCGTTGCCTATGAGATTGACGAAGACCTGCGCCAACCGCGCCTCCAACCCAAAGACCTCGATCGGTTGCCGGGGAAGGTCAGTAATAAACTCGACCCCTTTGCCCTTGGCTTCCTCGCCCAGGTAGTCGGTCAGGTTGCCGAGCATCTTCACGAGGTCGAACCGTTCTTCGTCTTCCTTGACCAGTTCCGAATCCAGACGCGAGGCGTTGGAGATGTCACTGACCAGCCGGTCCAGGCGGCGCACGTCATGGTCGATCACATCAAGCAGCTTCTCGCGCTGGTCGTCGCGTTTGGCGACCCGCATTGTCCCGACGGCGGAGCGGAGTGACGCGAGCGGATTCTTGATCTCATGCGCGACATCGGCCGCGAATTGCTCGTTGGCGTCAATCCTGTCGTAGAGCGCGGCGACCATGCCGCGCAGGGCACCGGACAGCCGGCCGATCTCGTCCGGGCGACCGGTCAGGTCGGGGATCCGGATCCGTCCCGGGGTCATCTTCCGGGCATTGCGATCACGTCCGATCTCTGCGGCGGCTGCCAGGTCCGAGAGCGGGTTGGCGATGGTCGAGGCGAGCACGAGGCTCAGGCCGATCGAGACCAGAATGGCGATGACGAACATCTGAAGAACCTGTTCGCGCTCCTTGCGCACCAGCCGATCAACCTCGCCCGGCAGCGAGGACATCGCCACGACCCCGAGAATTTCGTCGCCGTATCGGATCGGCGACGCCACTGCGAAAAGCGTCTCGCCTGCCTCGTCTGTCCCGGCGACCACGGCAGGAGTTCCATTCGCGGCCTCTGCCGCAAGCTGGTGCGCGAGGGTTTCGCCATCCGTCCATGACGTCTCTGCCGGAACCGGGGTCAGCAATCGCGAGGTGCCAACCCAGATCGCATTGAGGAAGTCGGTGATGACTGTCGAATTCTGAGGCGGCGTAAGGTTGACCCTGGGGGCGGCTTCCTGCGCCACGAGTTGCCCGTCTCCGTCATAGACGAAGACCTGCACGCCGCGAGTCAGCGTTAGCTCGGCCAAGGTTGTCTGCGGATCCAAGCCGCCAGCGGCAGGGGAGAGAGACACTGGACCCTCGCTGGGAAGCTGCGTCTCGAAGACATTGGCGATCAGCGAGGCCTCGGTTTTCAACCCGGCGATGCGTTGGGCGGCGATGGAATCTCGAAACGGATTGAGATAGAAAACGCCACCGACCAGGATCAACAAGCCTATCAGGTTAAAGGTGATGATCTTGCGCGCCAGCGGTGAGCGGTTCAGCGTGAGGTATCCCCGCCTCTCGCGCTTCTGGCGCATATCCGCATCGCTTGTATCCGGGACGACCCAATCTTCGCCCAGAACAACGTCGGAATCGAACTCGTGACCGGTGTCGCGCACCTTTCCAGTCCCTTCAGCGGCAGCCCGCTTATTCTTCGTTATATCTGTAACCGATGCCATAAAGCGTCTCGATCGCGGAGAATTCGGAGTCCACGCTCCGCATCTTCTTGCGCAGGCGCTTGATGTGGCTGTCGATCGTGCGGTCATCGACATAGACTTGGTCGTCATAGGCCACATCCATCAGCTGATCGCGGCTCTTTACGAAGCCGGGTCGCTGCGCGAGCGCCTGTAACAAAAGGAATTCGGTGACGGTCAGCGAGACATCCAGACCTTTCCAGCTCACCGAATGGCGCAGCGGGTCCATCACGAGCTCGCCGCGCGTGAGCACCTGTGCGGTTTCCGGCTCGCCGGCCTCATCCGCATTGAGCGCTTCCTGCCGACGCAGCAGCGCCCGGATGCGCTCGACGAGCAGCCGTTGCGAGAAGGGCTTCTTGACGTAATCGTCCGCGCCCATGCGCAGGCCGAGCACCTCGTCGATCTCATCATCTTTCGATGTCAGGAAGATCACCGGCATCGAGCTCTTCTGGCGCAGCCGTTGCAACAGGTCCATCCCGTCCATGCGCGGCATCTTTATGTCGAGCACTGCCATATCCGGCAGGCGTCGGTTGAAGGCGTCCAGCGCCGACTGACCGTCATTGTAGGTTTCAACCTCAAATCCTTCAGCTTCCAATGTCATGGAAACCGAGGTGAGGATGTTTCTGTCGTCGTCCACAAGCGCGATGCGCGACATTGGCGTGACCCTCGTACTGCTCATTTATTTATTTTTACCACATTTTCCCGGTTCCGAGCCCCAGAATCAACTGAGAAAGCGAATCGCATGCCTTTATGTCCGTTACAGAAGCGGCATTTCGGAAAGGAATGACTAATTTGCATCACGTTTGCCCCTCCGCCTTGCGAGGGGCGCAACCCGGCAATGCCGTTTTGTATGCATTGGTATGTAGTCGCGGCATTCCGGCTATTCACAGCAAGAAACAGCGACATTGTGGCGCTAACAAACGGCTCTGGCGACGGTAGCAAACGGTTTCGGAGGTGTTATATCAAGCGCGCCGGGCCAAGGTGGCCCTGGCTGCCAGGCCCCCCCCTGCGCAAACAGACTGCAATCCGAGGAGGAAAGCATGGAAGCTCCAACCAAGAACGCCCGGCTGGTCAAGTGGGTCGAAAAGATGGCGGCCCTCGCCAAGCCCGACCAGGTCGTCTGGGCTGATGGTTCCCAGGAACAGTATGACGAGCTCTCCCAGCTGATGGTCGACAGCGGCACCTATATCCGCCTGAACCCTGAGCTGCGCCCGAACAGCTACCTCGCCCGCTCCCACCCGTCCGACGTTGGCCGGGTCGAGAACCGTACCTTCATCTGCTCCAACAGCAAGGGCGACGCCGGCCCGACCAACAACTGGTACGACCCGGCCGAGATGCGCGCGATCCTGAACGAGAAGTTCGACGGCTCCATGAAGGGCCGTACGATGTACGTCATCCCCTTCTCCATGGGTCCGATCGGCTCCCCGATCTCCAAGATCGGCATCGAGATCACCGACAGCCCCTATGTTGTCACCAACATGATGCTGATGACCCGCGTTGGCAACGAAGTGCTGGAATCGCTCGGTGAAGACGGCGACTACATCCCCTGCATGCACTCCGTTGGTGCGCCGCTCGAAGACGGTCAGGCCGACGTGCCGTGGCCCTGCGAAGCCAATATCGACGACAAGTACATCGTCCACTTCCCCGAGACCTACGAGATCTGGTCCTACGGTTCCGGCTACGGCGGTAACGCCCTGCTCGGCAAGAAATGCCTGGCCCTGCGTATCGCCTCGGTCATGGCCCGCGACGAAGGTTGGCTCGCCGAGCACATGCTGATCATGGGTCTGGAATCGCCGGAAGGTGAGAAGACCTATCTCGGCGCGGCCTTCCCGTCGGCTTGCGGCAAGACCAACCTGGCCATGCTGATGCCGCCGAAGGGTTTCGAGGGCTGGAAGGTCTCGACCGTTGGGGACGACATCGCCTGGATCAAGAAGGGTCCGGATGGCGAACTGCGCGCGATCAACCCGGAATCGGGCTTCTTCGGCGTTGCTCCTGGCACCAACTACGCCACCAACCCGATCGCCATGGACACCATCAAGAAGGATGTCATCTATACCAACGTCGCGCTGACCGACGATGGCGACATCTGGTGGGAAGGCATGACGAAAGAGGCGCCCGCGCACCTCATCGACTGGAAAGGCAACGACTGGACTCCCGCAAGCGAGACCCCGGCCGCGCACCCGAACGGCCGTTTCACGGCTCCGGCTGCCAACTGCCCGACCATCGACCCGGCCTGGGAAGACCCGGCAGGTGTTGCGATCGACGGCTTCGTCTTCGGTGGCCGTATGTCCAAGGACATGCCGCTGGTCTACCAGTCCTTCAACTGGTCGCACGGCGTCTACCTTGCCGCTACCATGGGTTCCGAAGCCACCGCTGCTGCCATTGGCGTCTCCGCCATGCGCCGCGACCCGATGGCGATGCTGCCCTTCTGTGGCTACAACATGGCCGACTATTTCAGCCATTGGCTGAACGTTGGTCGTCGCGTGTCCAAGCCGCCTCGGATGTTCCGCGTCAACTGGTTCCGCAAGGACGAAGAAGGCAAGTTCATCTGGCCGGGCTTCGGTGAGAACATGCGCGTGCTGAAGTGGATCGTGGATCGTGTCCACGGCCGCGGCAACGCGGTGGAAAGCCCGATCGGCTGGATGCCGCAGCACGAAGACATCCACTGGGAAGGCCTCGATTTCCCGTCCGATACCTTCTACGAGTTGATGAGTGTCGAGCGCGACGCGGGTACGGCGGAAGCTCGCGCCCATGAGGAACAGTTCGACAAGTTCTTCGATCGCCTGCCGAAAGAGTTCATCTTCGAGCGTGAACTTCTTCGCTCGCGCGTGTGGCGCTCCCCGGATCACTGGGAACTCGCCCACGAGCATGAGCACTAATCGGGCGATAGCCTGAACGAATAGAGAGGGGGGCAGCTTCGGCTGCCCCCTTTTTCTTGCGCATGTCTCATGGGGCGAGTCGCGCCGGTTCTCATCGGGCTGGTTGCGGGTCTGCCTCGTAGGCGCGAAGAGGGGAAAGGGTGCGTTGCGGCCCATTTGCGCTGCACTGCGGCGACGTGTCTCGGCGCTGCAGCATCCGTTAGCGCCAAAAAAGCGACGAAGTGCCCGCGCAACAGACTTGCGCAAAACCGCCCCATTTGCGTAACTCTCGCAAAGTTTTGGAGGGAGAGAACTGATGGGATATTCCGACATCTATGACGCCTGGAAAGATGATCCGGAAGCGTTCTGGATGAAGGCGGCCGAAGCGGTGGACTGGTTCCAGCCGCCGAGCAAGGCCCTCTTCGACGACAAGGGCCCGATGTATGAGTGGTTCTCGGATGCGCTGGTCAACACCTGCTACAACGCCGTGGACCGCCATGTCGAAGCCGGGCGCGGCGACAATCTGGCCATCATGCATGAGAGCCCGATCACCCATTCGAGCAAGGGAATCACCTATACCGAGCTCCGCGACCGCGTGGCCAGCCTTGCCGGTGCGCTGAAGATGCGCGGCGTGGAAAAGGGCGACCGCGTCATCATCTACATGCCGATGGTGCCCGAGGCGATCGAAGCCATGCTGGCCTGTGCCCGGATCGGCGCCGTGCATTCGGTGGTCTTTGGCGGATTCGCCGCCCATGAGCTTGCCGTGCGCATCGACGACGCCAAACCGAAGGCGATCATCGCGGCCTCCTGTGGTCTCGAGCCCGGCCGTGTTGTCCATTACAAGCCGCTGCTCGACGAGGCCATCGAACAGGCCGAGTACAAGCCGGAATTCTGCGTCGTCTTCCAGCGTGAACAGGAAGTCGCCAAGCTCGTCGAGGGCCGCGATTTCGACTGGCACGCCTTCCAGTACGGCGTGAAGCCGGTGGATTGCCTGCCCGTCGAGGGCAACCACCCTGCCTATATCCTCTATACCTCCGGCACCACCGGCCAGCCCAAGGGTGTCGTGCGCTCCACCGCCGGCCATCTCGTGGCGCTGCAATGGTCGATGCAAAACATCTACAATGTAGGTCCCGGCGAGCGTTTCTGGGCTGCCTCCGATGTCGGTTGGGTCGTGGGGCACTCCTATATCTGCTACGGGCCGCTTCTGGCTGGCGCCGAAACGCTGGTCTTCGAGGGCAAGCCGATTGGCACGCCCCATGCCGGGGTCTTCTGGAAGATCATCCAGAACCACCGGGTGAAGAGCTTCTTCACCGCGCCGACCGCGCTGCGGGCCATCAAGCGAGAGGATCCGAACGGGGAATGGATCAAGCGCTACAAGCTGCATGACCTGCAGGCGCTCTTCCTGGCAGGCGAGCGCGCGGATCCGGACACGGTGAAATGGGCGCAGGAGCATCTCGGCGTGCCGGTGGTGGACCACTGGTGGCAGACCGAGACCGGCTGGGCCATCGCCGCCAACCCGATCGGGATCGAGGAACTTCCGACTAAGCTCGGCAGCCCGTCCGTGCCGATGCCCGGTTACGAGGTGCATATCCTCGACGAGGGTGGCCACGAGGTCGAAGGGGCCGACACGATGGGGGCCATTGCAATCAAGTTGCCGTTGCCCCCGGGCACGTTGCAGACCCTCTGGAACGCCGAAGAGCGCTACAAGAAGTCCTATCTCGAGCATTTCCCCGGCTATTACGAGACGGGCGATGCCGGGTATAAGGACGCGGACGGCTATCTCTACATCATGTCGCGCACCGATGACGTCATCAACGTCGCCGGTCACCGTCTTTCGACGGGCGCCATGGAAGAGGTTCTGGCCGAGCATCCGGATGTCGCAGAATGCGCCGTGATCGGCGTGGCCGACCAGTTGAAGGGCCAGCTTCCGCTCGGCTTCCTCTGCCTCAACGCATCCCATGAGCGCTCGCCCGAGGAGGTGATCACCGAATGCGTCGGTCTCGTGCGCCACGAGATCGGTCCGGTCGCTGCCTTCCGCAACGCCATTGTCGTCGACCGGCTGCCCAAGACACGCTCGGGCAAGATCCTGCGTGGCACGATGCAGAAGATCGCCGATAGTGAGGAATTCAAGATGCCGGCAACGATCGACGATCCGGTCATCCTCGACGAGATCACCGTGGCGCTCAAGGGAGCGGGCTACGCCAAGTAGTCCTCGCCCGAGCTTCAGGAAATGAAGGTTTTCCGTCCGGCCCGGTGCCGGACGGAATGTCTCAATCGATTTATTAACACTTGTGGAATTGGTCCGGATCGGGCAATTCTCCGCCCTGCAATGTAGTGTGAGTGGAGTTTGCACGGGTGTCCGAGGCAGGAATGCGTTCCTCCGGCACGATTTTTCGGCAGGTGGAGGCCGCAACCGACCCGAAGGATGGCTTCGGTGGGATCCACATCTTCATTGCCACTGAAAGCGAGAACGACCGCTTCCTGCTTCTCCAGATTCTGAAACATCTCGGCCTTGAGGTCCTTTTGCCGGAGTTGCAGACGGGAATATTCCGCTTCCCACCCCTGCAGCGGAGCGACCTCGTCATTTGCGACATCGACGGTGCCGCCGGGCACGGGGCGTTGCGGGATCTCGCCGTGGCGTCGGAACGCCCCGTGCTGATCGCCCTCGCATCGCGGTTGTCGGAGCAGGAAGAACGCCGTCTTCGCCAGGAAGGTGCGGATGCGGTTCTTGGCAAGCCGGTGATGGATCCTGATGCCCTGGCCGAGACGCTCGCTCGATTGACGGGCCGTCCTCTATCCCAGGCTGAGTCCGTGCGAAATGTGGACGGCAAAAGCGTTGCGACTGAGCCAACGGATGACATTCGCGGCGAACTCGATGGCCTGCTGGAGCTGGCCGGGTCGCAGCATGCGGACGAGTTGATCACACAGATCGGGCTGGATCTCGACCGGACCTGGGAGCTTCTCAGCAGTGCGATCACCTGTGGCAAGCTGGCTGAGATCCGGGCCCAGACACATATCCTGATCGCGCTGGCCGGCACGACCGGCGCGCATGGGCTCAAGCGGGCCGCGGAACGCCTCAACGCGGCGGCGCATCATGCCGACCTGCTGGCGATTTCCGCGCAAGCGCACAGGGTCGAGACCGGGCTGGCCGAGCTGCGTGCCGAGGTCCGCCGGTATGCCGCGCGGACATCCGTCGGGAGCGAGCAATGACGCGGATCCTGCTGGTTGAGGATATTCCGGCGCTGCGCCTGGTCTACGAGGCCGCCTTGCGCGAGGATGGCCATGAGGTCACGGCAGTCGGGACAGCAGCCGAAGGGCTTGCGGCCTTCCGGGAGCTGCGCCCGGAGGTGCTGCTCCTCGACCTGATGCTGCCGGATCGGGGTGGTCTGGAGCTGATGGAGGACTGCCTCGACCTGATGCCGACGGCGAATGTGATCGTGATCACGGCGAACCGCTCTGTTCCGGTCGCGGTCGAGGCGATGCGGGCCGGGGCCTATGATTTCCTCATCAAGCCTTTCGAGCCGCGGCAACTCCAGGATACGGTCCGAAATGCCGCTGCCGGGAGCACCGCAGAGCCCGATCCGGCCGAAACCGGGCCGCTGGAGCGTTTCTGTGGCTTTATCGGCGGGTCAAGCGTGATGCAGAAGGTCTATGGCCGGGTGCAGTCGGCAGCGAGGTCCATGGCCACGGTCTTCGTGACCGGCGAGAATGGCACCGGCAAGGATCTCTGTGCCCGTGCCGTGCATTCCTGCTCGCCGCGCGCCAACGGTCCCTTCCAGCGGTTCAGCTGCTCGGCGGTTCCGGCGGAGCGCCAGGAATCGGAGTTGTTCGGCCACCTGCGGGGGGCCTTTGTCGGCGCGCTCTCAGATAAGGTCGGCGCCGTGGAGGCGGCCGATGGTGGCACGCTCTTTCTGGACGATATCTCGGCCTTGGCGCCGGCAATGCAGCCCGCGTTGCTGCGGCTGTTGCAATCGGGCAAGATCCAACCGGTCGGCGCGGCCGAGCCTCTCGAAGTCAATGTCCGTATTGTCTGTGCCGATAGCAACCCGCCTGTCGAGGTGTTGGGGGCCGGTCGGCTTCGCAAGGACCTGTACTATCAACTCCATGTCATACCGATTCACCTGCCGCCGTTGCGGGACCGGGCTTGCGACGTGATCGAGATTGCCCGCCACACGTTGGATCGCCATGCCCGGGTCGAGGGCAAGCAGCTGACGGCGCTGTCGAACGCGGTACGACAGGAGTTCCTGCGGCATGACTGGCCCGGGAATGTCCGCGAGGTGATCAGCGTCATGCACAATATTGCGGTCCTGCATGACGGATCGGAGGTCACGCCGGAAATGCTGCCGCCGGAATATGGCTTCGGCGCCCCGCGTTGGCCGCGAAGCAATGGCGGCGAGGCACAGGCAGAGGAGGCATTCGAAGGCATGACGCTGGCCGAGATCGAGCGACAGGTGATCGAGGCCTGTATCTTGCGTCATGGCGGCTCTGTTCCGCAGGCCGCCCGGGAGCTCGATGTTGCGCCGTCCACGCTCTATCGCAAGCGTGCCGGCTGGAATGGTGCCGCCGAGCGATAGAGGCTGCGACCAGCATCAACCTGTTAATCCGCTCGCGCCGGGCGCGGGCGCAGGGGCCCCGCGTCGATAGTTGGCAAATGTCGTCCGACGATCCGGCAGAGGGCCAATCCCTTCCGCCATTGCAGAAGGTGCGCCCGGAACCGGCGTCACATTCCTTGTGCCGTTGCGCTCTGTCTGGTATTGCGCCGCTCCTTGCGCTACCAGATCGCCCAGATCATTCCCGGGGGGCTACCTTGACCGAATCCTATGCCAACGCGATTTCTTCCATCGAGGAAATCATCCAAGACGCCCGCAATGGCCGCATGTTCATCCTTGTCGATCACGAAGATCGCGAGAATGAGGGCGACCTCGTCATCCCCGCCCAGATGGCCACGCCGGATGCGATCAACTTCATGGCCACCCATGGTCGCGGGTTGATCTGCCTGACCCTGACCGGCGCGCGGATCGACGCGCTCGGGCTGCCGCTCATGGCGTCCTACAACTCGTCGCGCCATGAGACCGCCTTCACCGTTTCGATCGAAGCGCGCGAGGGCGTTTCCACCGGCATTTCGGCCGCCGACCGCGCCCGCTCCGTTGCCGTGGCCATCGACAGCGCCTCGACCTCGGCCGATATTGCCACGCCCGGACACGTTTTCCCGCTGCGCGCGCGCGATGGCGGTGTGCTCGTCCGCGCTGGCCATACCGAGGCGGCCGTCGATGTCTCCCGCCTGGCCGGCCTCAACCCGTCCGGCGTGATCTGCGAGGTCATGAAGGATGACGGCACCATGGCCCGGCTGCCCGATCTGATTGCCTTCTCCCAGAAGCACGGGCTGAAGATCGGCACCATCTCGGACCTGATCTCCTATCGCCGCCGGCATGACAATCTTGTCCGCGAGACCGAGACCCGCGACGTCACCTCCGCCTTTGGCGGCGACTGGACCATGCGTGTCTTCACCGACGAGACCGAGGGCACCGAGCATGTCGCCCTCGTCAAGGGCGACATCTCCACGCCCGAGCCCGTCCTGCTGCGCACCCACGCGCTCGACCCGCTGGCCGATCTGCTCGGCATCGGTGTCGACCAGCCGGACACGCTCCGACGCTCAATGCAGATCATCGCCGGGGAAGGGCGCGGCGTCGTCTGCCTGTTCCGCGAGCCGCAGCCCAAGCTGCACCGCGAGGAAGAGGAAGGCCCGCGCACGGTCAAGCATACCGGCCTCGGCGCGCAGATCCTCTCCAAGCTCGGCCTGCATGAGCTTGTGCTGCTGACCAACTCTCCCGCCACCCGCTATGTCGGCCTGGACGCCTATGGGCTGACCATCACCGGCACCCGCCCGATCACGGAGTAACCCATGGCCCAGGCCGAAACCCACTACACCCTGCCGCTGCCCAGCTTCGAAAAGCCGGTCAAGCTGCTCATCGTCGTCGCGCCCTATTACAAGGACATCGCCGACGAGCTGGTTGCCGGCGCCAAGGCCGAGATCGAGAAGGCCGGCGGCAGCTGGGAGCTGGTCGAGGTGCCCGGTGCGCTGGAAGTGCCCACCGCGATCCGCATCGCCTACCGTCAGAGCAATTTCGACGGTTTCGTTGCGCTTGGCTGCGTGATCCGCGGCGAGACAACGCATTACGACACGGTCTGCAATGACAGCTCGCGCGCGCTTCAGCTGCTCGGGCTGGACGGGGCCTGCATCGGCAATGGCATCCTGACGGTCGAGACCCGTGCCCAGGCCGAGGCCCGCGCCGAGGCCGCCGGCCAGAACAAGGGTGGCGGCTCGGCGGCGGCGGCGCTGCACCTGATCTCGCTGACACGCCATTTCGGCGACGACAAGAACGAGATCGGCTTCAAGCCGCTGCGCTACGAGATCCAGATGGCTGGCGAAACAGACGGGCGTGAAACGGCATGAGCGACAAGAAGCAGATGCGTTCTGCGGCGCGGCTTTACGCCGTGCAGGCATTGTTCCAGATGGAGAGCTCGGGCCAGACGACCGAGCGGGTCATCCAGGAATTCGAGGATCTGCGTTTCGGCGCGGAATATGAGGATCTCGGCGAGTTCCACGAGGGCGATCGCGAGACCTTCCGTGGGCTGGTCTCGACCGCCGTCAACGAGCAGGCGCGGATCGACCAGATGACCGACCGCGCGCTGGTCGCCAAATGGCCGATCTCGCGGATCGACCCGGTACTGCGCGGGCTCTTCCGCGCGGCAGGGGCCGAGCTGGTCATGGGCAAGACGCCGCCGAAGGTGGTGATCGTCGAGTTTGTCGATGTGGCCAAGGCCTTCTTTCCGGAGGGCCGTGAGCCGAAATTCGTCAATGCCGTGCTCGACCACATGGCACGCGAGTCCCATCCGGAGAAGTTCTGACAGGACCCCCACCGGGCAACGAAGCCGTTTGGCGACAGCCTGTTTGCGTGTATCCCTCGTCGCGTCGCTGTGTTCGGAGGAGATCTGATGGCTGGGGGTGCCGGTCTGCCATGCTGGATCATTCGCGGCCTGATGGTTGCCGGGCTTTGCGTTTTGGCGCAGGCGGCCAAGCCCGATCCGCCCGGCCCCCCGACCGCGTCTCAGCCCGTGGCAGAGCGCCCGCAATCCCGGCCGCGCCCGCGCCCGGCATGGCTCGGCCGCAAGGATCTGCGCTGTACCGCCGACGGGACCCATTGCATCGCGCTTGCCAACTATATCCCGGATGTCTGCCGCACCATCGAGACGGTGGCGCAGGAGGCCGGGCTCGATACCGGGTTCTTTGCCCGATTGATCTGGCGCGAAAGCCTCTATGACGCGACGGCCGTCAGCCATGCCGGCGCACAGGGCATCGCGCAATTCATGCCCGGCACCGCGCAGCGGCGCGGGCTGGCCGATCCGTTCAACCCGGCCGAGGCGCTCAGGGCGTCGGCGGTCTATCTCGCGGAGTTGCGGGATATCTACGGAAATCTGGGCTTCGCTGCCGCGGCCTATAATGCCGGCGAGGCACGGTTGGAGGATTTCCTCCAGCGCGACCGCCGCCTGCCGCCGGAAACCCGCGCCTATGTTCCCGCGATCACCGGCTATTCGGCGATTGAGTGGCGCGACGCCCCGCCTGAAACGCCCGATTTTGGACTGGAAGAGGACCGGCCCTTCCGCCCGTCCTGCGAAGACCTGGCGCGCAACCGGACGCTGAAGGAATTCCGCACCCCGTCCTCGAAGATGCCCTGGGCAGTGATCGTGGCAGCGCATCGCAGCCGTGACATCACGGCCCATCGCTACCAGCGTGCGCGCGGCAAGAGCGCCGATTTGCAGGGGCAGGAGGTCAGCTATATCCGCATGCGCCTGCCGGCCCGGCACGGCACGCAATGGACGGCGCAGATCGGCGCCGAGAGCCGCAAGGCTGCGGACCGGATCTGCTGGCAACTGCGCAAGAGCGGCGTTGGCTGTGTCGTGTTGAGGAATTGACGCCGACCGGCCGAGGAGATCGCTCTGGAGCTTCGCGCAGTCGCCCGTGTCGCGTCACCGGCTGTTGCCGCAGGCCTGCCCCTCCGATAGGTTTCACGACATGATAGTCGAACTCGGCCACTTTGCCCTCGTCCTCGCCGCGCTTGTCGCGATTGTGCAGATGATAGTCCCGCTGGTCGGGGCCTCCCGGCGCTGGCCGGGCTGGATGGGCGTGGCTGAACCCGCCGCAATCCTGCAATTCCTGCTGGTCTCTTTCTCTTTTGGCGCGCTGACCTATGCGTTCGTGACCTCCGATTTCTCGGTCCAGCTGGTCGTGCTGAACTCCAACAAGTTCATGCCGATGCTCTACAAGGTCTCCGGCGTGTGGGGGAATCACGAGGGCTCGATGCTGCTCTGGGTGCTGATCCTCGCGATTTTCGGCGCCTGCGCGGCCGTCTTCGGGTCAAATCTCCGTGACACGCTGCGCGCCCGCGTCCTCGCCGTGCAGGCCTCGATCTCGGTTGCCTTCTACGGCTTTATCCTTTTCACCTCGAACCCGTTCCTGCGCGTTGCCACGCCGCCGATGAATGGCGAGGACCTCAATCCGTTGCTGCAGGACCCGGGCTTGGCATTCCATCCGCCCTTCCTCTATCTCGGCTATGTCGGCCTCTCCATGGCCTTCTCCTTCGCCATCGCCGCGCTGCTCGAAGGCCGGGTCGATGCTGCCTGGGGCCGCTGGGTCCGTCCCTGGACGCTGGCCGCATGGCTCTTCCTGACCATCGGCATCGGGCTTGGCTCCTGGTGGGCCTATTACGAGCTTGGCTGGGGCGGGTTCTGGTTCTGGGATCCGGTCGAGAACGCCTCCTTTATGCCGTGGCTGCTGGCCGCCGCGCTGCTGCACTCGGCCATCGTGGTCGAGAAGCGCGAGGCTTTGAAGAGCTGGACCGTTCTGCTGGCCATCATGGCCTTTGGTTTCTCGCTGATCGGCACCTTCCTCGTGCGGTCCGGCGTCATCACCTCGGTCCATGCCTTCGCCAATGACCCCGAGCGCGGTGTCTTCATCCTGATGATCCTCGCGATCTTCATGGGCGGCGCGCTGACGCTTTATGCCGCCCGCGCCTCCGCAATGGAGGCCAAGGGCGTCTTCGCCATGGTCAGCCGCGAAACGGCACTCCTGACCAACAACATCCTGCTCGCCGTCGCCGCCTTCGTCGTCTTTGTCGGCACGATCTGGCCGCTGGTTGCCGAGATGGTGCTGGGCCGCAAGCTCTCCGTCGGCGCGCCCTTCTTCGACGCCGCCTTTACCCCCTTCATGATCGCGCTCACCGCCATCCTGCCGATCGGCGCCATGCTGCCGTGGAAACGCGGCAACCTGACCCGCACGATGCAGCCGCTCTGGGGCGCGCTGGCGCTTTCGATCGCCGGGGGCGCACTCGTCCTCGTGATGCAGACCGGCACGAGCATGCTGGCACCTGTCGGCTTCACCCTCGCGTCCTGGGTCACTATGGGGACGCTGATCGACCTGTGGACCCGCACCGGTCGGGGCGATGTCTCCAGCAAGCTGCGGCGGCTGCGCAGCCTGCCCGGCGCAGACTGGGGCAAGGCCACGGCCCATACCGGCCTCGCCATCACGCTTTTCGGGATTGCCGGGCTGACGGCCTGGGAATCGGAGGATATTCGCGTCGCCAAGGTCGGCGAGCGGTTCGAACATGCTGGCTACGAGATCGAGCTGCGCGATGTGCGCGAGATCCCGGGGCCGAACTACGTCTCGACGATGGCCTCGATGGCCGTCTACCGGAACGGCAAGGAAGTCGCTGTCCTGCACCCGGAGAAGCGCGTCTACCCTGTCGCGCAGATGCCGACCACGGAGGCCGGGATCGACAATGGTTTCTGGCGCGATGTCTACCTCGTCATCGGCGATGAGCAATCCGATGGCGGCTGGGCCGTGCGGACCTATATCAAGCCCTTCGCCAACTGGATCTGGGCGGGCTGTATCATCATGGGGTTTGGCGGGATCTTTTCGCTCACCGACCGTCGCTATCGTGTCGCGGCAGGCGCCCGCAAGCGCCGCGCCGCCGCTTCCGGAGTTCCCGCCGAATGAAACGCCTCCTTGCTGCCCTGCTGCTCGTCGCCGCGCCTGTTTTCGCGGTCACTCCGGACGAGATCCTCGAAGATCCGGCGCTGGAGGCGCGTGCCCGCGAGATCTCCAAGGAGCTGCGCTGTCTCGTCTGCCGCAACGAGAATATCGACGAATCCAATGCCGAACTGGCTGCGGACCTTCGGGTTCTTGTTCGCGAGCGGCTGGTCGAGGGCGACAGCGACCCGGAAGTGATCGAGTACGTTGTCGGACGCTATGGCGAATATGTCCTGCTCAAGCCGACCACCACCGGGGCGAATCTCCTGCTCTGGATCGCCGGCCCGATCATGCTGCTGATCGCGGGCGGGGTGGGCTTTGCCTATATCCGGGCCCGCAAATCGGCGCCTGACGCCGCCGCCGAGGGGCTGAGTACCGAAGAAGAGGCGCGGTTGAACGATCTCCTGAAGGATTGACGTCCGGTTTCGTCGCGCCGGCCCTTCCCTGCGCCGTGGCTTTGCCTATTCTGCGCCCGAGTTAGTTCAAGGGAGGCACTGGCGTGCAATACGAAACCATCCGCTATGCGGTCCGCGACGACATTGCCATCGTGACGATGAACCGCGCCGAGGTGATGAACGCGCTCAACACGCAGATGCGGGCGGAGCTGGCCGACGCCGTCAAGCGCGCCGCGACCGAGGCGCGGGTCATGGCCCTGACCGGGGCGGGCCGCGCCTTCTGCGCCGGGCAGGATCTCGGCGCTGGTGCCAATCCCGGCGATATCGACCTCGAACGGCTGCTGCGCGACGAGTACACGCCGATGCTGGAAGCGATCTACGAATCCCCCATTCCCACCGTCGCCGCCGTCAACGGCGCGGCCGCTGGCGCGGGCGCCAATCTCGCGCTGGCCTGTGATGTGGTGATCGCCACCGAGAGCGCGACCTTCCTGCAGGCGTTCACCCGGATCGGCTTGATCCCGGATGCGGGCGGCACCTATTGGCTGCCACGCAAGATGGGCTTCGCCAAGGCGATGGGCGCGACACTCTTTGCCGAACCGATGACCGCCAGGGAGGCCGATGCGCTCGGCATGATCTGGGAAGCGGTTCCGGACGCGGAGTTTGCCGATCACTGGTGGGGCCGGGCGTTGCATCTCGCCAAGGGGCCGACCGCCGCCTATGCGCATGTCAAACGCGCCATCCGCGAGTCTCTCAACCACGACCTGACCACCCAGCTCGAACTGGAAGCGCGCCTGCAGGGCGAATGCGGCAAGACCCGGGATTTCAAGGAAGGGATCGTCGCCTTCATCGAGAAACGTCCGGCGCAGTTCGAAGGGCGCTGACTGGCGCCAGATGACGACCGGTCGGATCGCGGATCAGCGCCGGGGCGGCCTTGCACGCAATTCCGTTATCGTCTCGCGAATGAGCCGCGCATCTTGCCGACGTGAGAGCGACGGCGCGTGACCGCAATCTTCGATCTCGGTCTTGCCGGGATGGGGACCGCTGGCTTGCATGCGGGCGGCCGTCGCGGCCGGCAGCAGGTCGGACGCCGCACCGCGTATGAGGTGGGTCGGGATCCGGATACGCTCATACCTGTCCCAGCTCGTCAGCTCTTCTGCCGAGGCCAGGAACTGGATGGTGATGCGGGGATCGAAATGGGTTGTGAACGTGCCATCACTGCGCCGGCGCACGGAACATCGCGCCATACGGGTCCAGAACCCATCATCGGCCGGACCGAAGGGCGTATAAGCCGCGCGGAACCAAGCCTCCGCCTCGCTCAGACAGGCGAATGTCGGCTGCTCGTCGGCATAGGCCAGGATACGGTCGATTGCCGCCTGCGGGATTTCCGGGCCAATATCGTTGAGGATCATCCAGGACAGGCGATCGGCCAGTGCTCCGGACGCCATGCGCATGGCGATAAGCCCGCCCATGGAAGTGCCGATCCAGCCGGTTTGCGCGATCTCGAAATGATCCAGCAGGCCCGCCGCGATTGCGGCGTAAAACTCGATCGAATACTCGGCCTCGGGAGTGTCGGACCAGCTCGACAGCCCGCGCCCGATCGTGTCCGGGCAAAGGATGAAGAACGTGTCCGACAGCGCCGCTGCCAGCTCGTCGAAATCCCGCCCCGTGCGCGCAAGGCCGTGCCACATCACCAGCGGCGGGTTGGAGGGATCTCCCCAGAGCGCCACGTGGATCTCGTGATCCAGGATCGGAACGAAACAGAACCTGGGTGTGCTCATGTCTTCGCGCCCTTCTCGGCAAACGTTCCTGCTATTCCTTTCGGGAAGAAATAGACGAGCAGGATGAAGATGATACCGAGCCAGAACAGCCACCTGTCGGGCTCCAGTATGAATGGGAGCAGCGGGATCCCGGACAGGGCCTCGGCGGCGCTGCCCATCAGGTCACGCAGGTAATATTGCGCGAGCACCAGCAGCGTCGCCCCGATCACCGCACCATACATCGTGCCCATGCCCCCGATCACTACCATCAGAAGGATGTCGATCATGATGGTAAAGCTGAGCGCGGTTTCGGGGCCGGTATATTTCAGCCAGATGGCATAGACGGAACCGGCCAGCGAGGCGATCACGGCGGCAACGCAGAAGATGAAGGTCCGGTAGGCGACGACCCGGTAACCGATTGCCTCGGCGCGGGCTTCGTTTTCGCGGATTGCCTTCAGGACTGTGCCGATGGGCGAACCCACGAGACGGATCATGAAGAGGAAGAGGAGCAGGCTCGTGGCGAAGACGAAGTAATAGGCCGCCAGTTTCCCGTTGAGCTTGACCCCGAGGATCCGGGCGACCTTGCCTTCTTCTGTCACGGCAAGCTTGGTGGCGGTCTTGAAGATCTCGGGCGCCTTGTAAGTGATGCCGTCCTCGCCGCCGGTGACGTGCGAAAGCTGGCTGGCCAGCACCATGGCGACGCTGGCTGCCGCCAGCGTGATCATCGCGAAGAAGATCGCCTTGACCCTGAGCGACAGCAACCCGATGGCGATGGCCATGACCACGGAGACAAGCGCCCCGGCCAGCGCACCGAGGATCACCGCGTCCCAGCCCGGCCCCATCTGTTTCAGCGAGATCGCCGCGCCATAGGCGCCGAAGCCGAAGAACATCGTGTGGGCGAAGCTGACGATGCCGGTATAACCGATCAACAGGTCATAACTCGCCACCAGCACGATGAAGACACAGATCCGGGCTGCGACCTCGAGCGAGCGGATATCCTGGAAGAGGAAGGGGGCGAAGAGCAGCAGCGCCGCGATCAGCAGGACAACGAGCTTCACGAGGCGCGCGCCTTGGGTGTTTTCCTGAGTCATCTGAGCCTCACTTCACAGCCGGCCGGAGCCCGTTGGGGCGCCAGAGCAGGATCACCATCATCAGGATCATGTTCGATGCCAGCGCCAGTTTCGGCGCCAGGAAGCCCACGTAATTTGCCACCAGCCCGACCATGATCGCGCCCAGCAGAGTGCCCTCGATGGAGCCGAGCCCGCCGATGATGACGACGATGAAAACAACGATCATCATCTCCGCGCCGAGGGCGGGCGTGATCAGGGTCTCATAACCGGCCCACATGGCGCCGCCGAGCGCTGCCAGCGCCGAGCCGACCATGAAGACGGCGATGAAGAGCCGGTCGATCCGGAAGCCGAGCGCCTCGACCATTTCGCGGTTTTCGACGCCGGCGCGGATCAACAGCCCGATCCGGGTCCGGTTCAGTGTGAATTTCAGTGCCAGATAGACGACGAGGCCGAGCAGGAAGGCGAAGACGCGATACTTCTCGATCGCGACATCCCCAATCAGCACCGAACCTTCGAGGAAATTGGCCCGTGGCACGGTGATCGGGGTGCCGCCCCAGATCGCAAGGATCATCTGTTCGGCGACGATCAGTGCTCCCATGGTGATCAGGATCTGGCGCAGATGGTCGTGATAAACCGGCTTGATGATGACAGCCTCGAAGAACCAGCCCGCGGCGAGGCCGAAGGCGATGGCGGCGAGGAAGGCGAGGAAGATCGCGGCGGCATTGAGCGCGACGCTTTCCGAGCCGAGCCAGCCGGCCAGCCAGCCCAGCACGCTCGCGGCAACGAAGGCGCCGAAGCTGACAAAGGCGGAATGGCCGAAATTAAGTACGTCCATCAGGCCGAAGACCAGCGAGAGGCCGGAGGCCATCAGGAAGATCATCATCCCCATGGCCAGCCCCGCGACCGTCAGGGTCACCCAGGAGGAGGGCACGCCGATCAGGAAAAAGGCCACGAACGCGACGGCCAGCGGCAGCAGGTTCACCCCTCCGATACGGTCGATTGCTGTCAGAAATCTGTCCATTTGTCCCTCACGCAGACAGGCTCAGCAGGCTTTCCTGCAAGTCCGTATTGGCGGTGAAATCGGCCATGCTGCCGGTATGTGCGATGCGCCCGTCATCGATGACCGCCATGTCGCGACCAAGCGCGCGCGCGAACTCGAAATTCTGCTCGACCAGCAGGATCGTCGTGTTGGTCGCGATCTCGCGGAAGGCCTCCGCCATGGCATCGATGATCGACGGCGCAAGCCCCTTGGTCGGCTCGTCGATCAGGATCAACTCGCGCGGTTCGATGATGGCGCGGGCGACCGAGAGCATCTGCTTCTGCCCGCCCGAGAGCGACCAGGCCGCCTTGGTCCAGAATGTTTCCAGCGCCGGGAAGAGTCGCCAGATCCGTTCCAGCGCCGCCGTGTCGAACCTGCCATTGGCCGTGGCGAGGATGAGATTCTCCTCGACAGTCAGCCCGCCGAAGATCCCCATATCCTCGGGCACGAAGGCAATCCCGAGCCGGGCGATATCGGCGGTGTGCATCTCCGTCAGGTCCGTGCCACGAAAGCGGACCGAGCCGGGGGAGGGCTTCCACAGCCCCATGATCGAGCGCAGAGTCGTGGTCTTGCCGGCGCCGTTGCGCCCCAGCAGGACGAACACACCGCCCTCCGGCACCTCCAGCGTGACATCGTGGAGCACGGCATATTGGCCGATGCTCGTCTGCATGGCGTTCAGCGACAGTAGGCTCATGCGGCCTCCGTGGACTTGCCGAGATAGACATCGCGCACGATCTGGCTCGACATCACCTCCTCGGGCGGCCCGTCGGCCAGCAGCTCGCCATTATGCAGCACGATGATCCGGTCCGCGAGCGCGCGGACCACGTCCATCTTGTGCTCCACCAGCAGAACCGTCTTCGTGTGGTCACGCTTGAGCTCGGCGATCAGGTCGAGCACGTCCGGGGCCTGGTCCAGCGACATCCCAGCGGTCGGCTCGTCGAACATGTAGATATCGGGCTCCATCGCCATCAGCAGCGCCACTTCCAGCTTGCGTTGGTCGCCATGGGGCAGGGCGGCGGCGGGCAGATGGGCGACCGTGTCGAGGCGGGTCGCTTCCAGGTAGCGCTCGGCCCGCGCGGTCAGCTCGGTCAGCGCCTCCACCCGGCGGAACATCTTCCAGCCCTCGCCGGCCCGGGCCTGCACCGCGAGGCGGATATTTTCCAGCACCGAGAGCTGCGGAAACAGGTTGGTGAGCTGGAAAGCGCGGCCGATCCCGTGATGGGCGCGGGACGAGGGCGGCATCCGGGTAATGTCGATGCCGTCCTTGCGGACCCTACCGGCGGTCGGGGTCAACTGGCCGGAAATCAGGTTGAAATAGGTGGTCTTGCCGGCCCCGTTCGGCCCGACGATCACAGTCAGCTCGCCGGGGCGGAACTCACAGGACACGGAATTGACCGCGACATGTCCGCCGAAACGGATCGTGAGATCCTCGGTGACTAGGGATGGATGTGACATCTGGCGCACCTGTTGGTTCTGTCCCGGCCCGATCTCGGGCCGGGAAGGTCGTTCTTGTCGGATCACTCGGTCCGGCCGAGCGGGATATCCATCTCCTCGGGCGTGATCTCGCGCACCAGCTCCGGGATCGCCCAGTCCACGCCTTCGTCGACCCGGATCTTGAAGTGATACATGCTCTGCAGCGCCTGGTGATCTTCCGGGCGGAAAGTCATGGTGCCCTTGGGCGTCTCCCAGCTCATCCCTTCCATCGCTTCGATAAGCGCCTCGGTCTCCCAGTCATCTGCCGTTTCCAGCGCCTTGACCACGGCCAGCGCGGCGGCCATGCCACCGGCGGTGAAGAAGTCCGGCGGGCTGTCGAACCGTTCCTGGTGGGTGGCGACGAGCCAGTCATTCACCTCGTTCTGCGGGCTCTCGTAATAGTAGTAGATCGCCCCTTCCATGCCCGGCACTTGCTTGTAGGTCGGCAGGACAGGCAGGATGTGACCGCCCATCGAGATCTCGATACCGAAGCGTTCCGGCTGCATCGCCTTGATCTTGCCCATCGGGTCGCCGCCACCGGCGATGTAGATCAGGATCACCTTGCGGCCGTCCTTGTCCTTGAGCGCGTTGAAGATCCGTTCGGCGGAGGCGGTGAAATCGGTCGTGCCCTGCGGGATGTATTCCTCTGTGACCAGATTGGCCCCGGTCCCGTCCAGCGCCGCCTTGAAGGCGGTGATGCCGTCCCGGCCGAAGGCATAATCCTCCGCCAGAGTGGCGACATGGAGGTTCTCGTCCGGCTTCAGCGCCAGCGCCTGGGCCTGCATGTCCATCGAGGAATTGCGCGAGGTCTTGAAGATATAACGGTTGCCATCCGGGCCGGTGAGGCTGTCGGCCACTGCCGGCTCCACGATCAGGATCTTCTCATATTCCTCGGCAATCGGCAGCAGCCCCTTGGTGACGCCGGACGAGGTCGCGCCGACAGCCAGCAACACCTCGTCATCGCCATAGGCTTCGGCCAGCACGGCGCGGGCCACGTCCGGTTTGAACTGGGTGTCCTTGTGGATGATCTCGATCGGCTGGCCCTTGACCATGCCGGTCCCGCCGGTGGCATATTCGATGCCCAGCTCGAACCCGGTCTGAGCCTGTTTCGAGAAGACCTCGAAGCTGTGCCCGGAAATCCCGTGAATCAATGCGATCTTGACCGGCTCCTGCGCGAATACCGCGCTCGCCATCGACAGGCCAAGCGCCGCGGCGCCGGCCAGAACTGTCCGTAAGGTCATGTGGTCCTCCCTGATGCGAAAGACGCCCCGCGCATTGCGCCGGGCCCTCCCCTTGGATTAGCTTTCCGCCACAAGGGTCTCAGACGGGGTTGGAGCGCGCAATATCGTGGAAACACGTATCGATGACTGCTATCGCGACGGACGGTTCGCGGAACTGGCCTTCGCCTACGCGCCGGTCGGTCTGGTGGTGACCGAGAACCGGGTGATCCGTGACTGCAACCACGCCTTTTCGGAGATGTTCGGATATCACCCCGACGAGCTGAAAGACTGCGTCTTTTCAATATTATACCCGAGTGACGAAGAGTTCGACAATGTCCGCGACCGCGGCGTCAAACAGTTGCGCGAGACCAATACCTATTGGGACGAGCGGATCATGGCGCGCAAGGATGGCACCCTCTTCTGGTGCCGGGTGCGTGGCCACTCCTTCACACCGGAGCGCCCCTTGCAACGGGCGGTCTGGAGCTTCGCCGACCTTTCCGAGATCCGCCCCTATCGCGATCTGACGCGACGGGAACGCGAGATCGTCTCCTATCTCGCGGACGGTCTCACGAGCAAGGAAATCGCGCTGAAACTGGATCTCTCCTACCGAACCGTCGAGGTCTATCGCGCGAAGTTGCTGAAGAAATTCGGAGCTTCCAATTCCAACGCGCTGTTCCAGGCCCTGGGCGATATCGAAGGCCAGCATGTCGTCCGAAAGACCAAGGCGTAACGCGCGCGCAGGCGGGCGGCCGCCGTTCCCGGTCTCAGCTGGAAGCGCGCTGCTTCGCTTCGGTCGAGAGCTGGTCGCGGACACCATTTGCCCAATGGCGCCCCAGCCCAAGCCGTTTTTCGACGCGCAGCCGGGTGAGGACGCGGTGTAGATAGGGGCGGTATTCCAGGCGTTTGCGGTAGAGGCGGTGGAATGTGCGGGCGTCGAGACGGCCATGCCCGGCCGCGTCGAGAAGGGGGAGCAGGACCCCCATTTTCTCCAGATCGCGTTCAGGCGCCGGGCCGAGCCGGCGGCAGCGCAGCAGGTTTTCCTCCGGCAGGGCAAAGAGCGACGCATGGGTCGCATCCAGTGCAACCTCGGGATCGTAGATCAGGAAGGCCTCCCCGGCGCCTTCCAGCATTTCCGGGGCATAGCCGAAACGGCGGGTGAAATCGGTGCGGCGCAGGGCCGGGTAGCGCCTGTCCCATTCGCTGCGGGCGGGTTCGAGCGTGGCCAGCGGACGGATCAGGACGACCGTCGCGCCGGGGGCCGCGACAGAAAAGGCGGCAGCGGCATAGCCTGCCGGACCGGCGCCGTAGAAGACCACGCGGTCAAACCGGTCGAAGAAGCCCTCGTCAATCAGCGCGTCGAAATAGGCGAAGACGGCGTCGGAGCGGAAAAAGGTGTCGCCCTCGCTATAGAGACAAAGCTGCGACCAGCCCTCTCGGCCCGCAACCTGAAGGGCCGCCGGAAGGCCGGTGGTCGAGTGCCGCATCGCGCCGGCTTCTTCGAAGCTGACCAGGAGGATGTCGTCATCTTCGGTGAAGAGCGCTCCATGGCGGGCGTCCAGATGCCTGTGATGGCCGTGGATCGCGCCATGTTCATCGAGCCGCTCGCGCCAGGTGATCGGGTCGACCGGCTTGATTGCGCGCGGCGGGCGGGACGGGGGGGATGCCATCTGCATCGTCACTTCCATTTCTGGATAATGTGGTTTCGTATTCTTATTGTACCACAAAATGCGCCAAAGGGTGGAGAATGGTCGAGAGTAAAAGCGCCGTCTCGGAAACGATCAGTTCCACTTGCGGAGGAAACAGACAAGGTTTCCGCTCGACTGGCGCGGGAAATAGTACAGCCCCGCGTCCATCAGTTGCGGCAGGACGCGAGAGATGGATGCGAAGTCATCCGGAAGACGGAGCACGGCGCCGCGCAGGTCGGGCTGGAGCGTGTCCTCTGGCAGGGCGCCGCCGGTCAGCGTGAGATCGGCCACGAGGAAACTCGGCTCGAACGGGGGCAGTGCCGTCTCGGAGATCGAGATACGGAACAGCCCGTTGGCTTGCTGAACGCGCCGGAGATAAGCTTGTCGGTTGCGATCCGGTTCGACAATGTGGACATGCCGCAGCCCGATCCGCCCGGCCAGGAATGCCGGTGCCAGCCCGCTGCCCGCGCCGGTGACGATGGCGCGATCCGACGGCTTGGCAAGGCTGGAGAGCTTACGCGCCAGACCATCGTTCCGCGAGGCTTGCTCGAGATCGTTCCGGGCCGGTTCGGTCAGGAATTGCGGGCTGTCCGGGAAGCGCAGGCCCCGAATTTCGATCCATTTTTCCGTCGTCATGCGGCCTCCGTCTTCGTCGGAAGGGATAGGGGGAAGTGACGCCCAGTGCAATCCATGCGGTTTGACCGAGATCAAGGGGAAGTCGAACCGAATAGTTCATATTCACGTTCTGATATACGTAAACCCGAGGGGGTGAACATGGTTCTCAACTGGAAATCGGGAGGGGTCCTGCTTGGGCTGGTCTTCTTCCTGGCCGTTCTGCTGGTCAAGCCGATCGGCGTTTCGACTCAATTCGTGATCCTCGACGGCGTCCTCTGGACTGCGGTGGACAGCTCTGTCGTCACGCAGGCCGATGACGGCGTCTATACATCGACCAACGCGTATCTCGCGAAATCGGATGGGAAATACGCAAAAAGCGTCGCCAACCCACTGAATTACAGCTTCGTTTTCGCGATAGCGATGATGTTGGGCGGGTTTCTCTCGGCGATGGCGCGCGGTGGGCTGAGCCGTGATGAGAAAAAGATGCCAGCGCTTTGGCGTGCCAATTTCGGATCGTCGGTGGGGACACGCTTTCTGGCCACCTTCGCCGGCGGTTTCATTGTGCTCTATGGCGCGCGACTGGCTGGGGGGTGCACCTCCGGACACATGATGTCGGGCATGATGCAGACCTCTCTGTCCGGTTACATCTTTGCCGCCGGCGCCTTCCTCGCTGCCGTGCCGACGGCGATGTTCCTTTATCGTCAGGAGGACTGATCCATGACCAGTATTCTTCTCGCCCTGATCATCGGTGCTGCCTTCGGCGCGGTGCTGGATCGGATCGGCGCGTCAAACCCGAATTTCATCGGCAAGATGCTGAATCTTACGAATCTTCATCTTATGAAGACGATTCTGCTGGCAATTGGGTCCGGATCGGTGTTGATGTTTGCGGGACAGATGGCGGGCCTTGTCGATGTGGGTCACATGTCGGTGAAATCCGCCTATCTTGGTGTCTTTGTGGGTGGTGTGTTGCTCGGGATCGGCTGGGCGCTTTCGGGTTATTGCCCGGGCACCGGACTGGTTGCGGCGGCCACGGGACGTCGGGACGCGCTGGCATTCATTGCCGGTGGACTGCTCGGCGCCGCGGCTTATATGGCAACTTACCCCGCTGTTAAGGACACTGGCCTGCTGGATGCAATCGCCGGGGGCAAGGTTACGCTGGGCTCAGTGCCCGGTGCGAAATACGAGGGGGTGACGACGCTCCCCGGCGACATCCTGGGGATTGCCCTGGGGCTGGCATTCATCGTGGTGGCGTTCTTGCTGCCCGAGCGGATTGCCGGAGAGCCGGATCCCGTCGCCGCCGAGTAGCGAGGTCCAGGGAGGGGACACCCGGCCGGAGAGGCGATCTGCGGATCGACTGTCCGGCCGGTACGCGTTTTGGGCTGTCTCGGCGCGGCCGCCCGCGTGCTCCGTGCTCCCAAAGGCGCCACGGGCCTGCACCCTGCAAGATCGCCGCCGTCAGCACATGTCGTCCTCGCCGTTGGCGCGGCCACGCGACGAAGGGGGGATATCGGGATCTATCCAGACGCCGATCTGCATCTGGAAGGCCTCTCGGGAACTCGAAGAGAGGGTCCGGTCCGCGGGCCATAGGGCGTCGAACCCAGAGCTCCCTGCCATGTTCCATCAGCCCAGCCGTCATGACCGTTTCAGGATTGGCCGGACCGGAGGCGCGATCTCGCATCGAGAAGAGCGCGCCTCGCAGCCTGCTGCTTGTGCCTCTTACTCGGCGGCGTCCAAGTAGTCCTCGACCGGCGGGCAGGTGCAGATGAGGTTGCGGTCGCCGAAGGCGTTGTCGACCCGGCCGACGGGCGGCCAGTATTTGTCGACCCGGAAGCTGCCCGGCGGGAAGCAGCCCTGTTCGCGCGGGTATTTGCGTTCCCAATCGGCGACAAGGTCCTCGACCGTATGAGGCGCATAGCGCAGCGGGCTGTCCTCATAGGCGATCTTGCCGTCCTCGACATCGCCGATTTCGGCACGGATCGAGAGCATGGCGTCGATGAAGCGGTCAAGCTCGGCCTTGGTCTCCGATTCCGTCGGCTCGACCATCAGCGTACCGGCCACGGGCCAGGACATGGTGGGAGCGTGGAAGCCGCTATCCATCAACCGCTTGGCGATGTCGTCGACCTGTACGCCTGCTTCCGCGAAGGGGCGGGTGTCGAGGATGCATTCATGCGCGACGCGGCCCTGCGCGCCCTTGAAGAGCACGTCATAGGCGCCGGCGAGCCGGGCGGCGATGTAATTGGCCGAGAGAATCGCGACCTTGGTGGCTTGCGTGATGCCGGCGCCGCCCATGAGCTGCACATAGGCCCAGGAGATCGGCAGGATCGAGGCGGAGCCATAGGGGGCGGCCGAGACCGGGCCTTCGCTGCCGCCGGTCTCGGGATGGCCGGGCAGGAAGGGCTCTAGATGCGCCTTCACACCGATCGGGCCCATTCCGGGGCCGCCGCCGCCATGGGGGATGCAGAAGGTCTTGTGCAGGTTGAGGTGGCTGACATCCGAGCCAAGATCGCCGGGCCGCGAGAGGCCGACCATGGCGTTCAGGTTCGCGCCGTCGAGATAGACCTGCCCGCCATGCTCATGCGTGATCGCACAGACATCGCGCACAGTGTCCTCGAAGACGCCATGGGTCGAGGGGTAGGTGATCATGCAGGCCGCGAGGCGCGCGCCAGCTGCTTCGGCCTTCTCGCGGAAATCGACCAGGTCGATATCGCCATTCTCGGCCGATTTGACCACGACGACCTTCATCCCGGCCATGGTCGCAGAGGCTGGGTTGGTGCCATGAGCGGAGACAGGGATGAGGCAGATATCGCGGGTCTCGCCACGGGAGCGGTGATAGGCGGCAATGGTCATCAGGCCGGCATATTCGCCCTGCGCGCCGGAATTGGGCTGCATCGACATCGCGTCATAGCCGGTGATCTCGCAAAGCTTGGCAGAGAGATCGGTAAGCATCTCGGCATAGCCCTCGGCCTGATCGACAGGGGCGAAGGGGTGGAGCTGGCCGAATTCGGGCCAGGTGATGGGCATCATCTCCACCGCCGCGTTGAGCTTCATCGTGCAGGAGCCGAGCGGGATCATGGCGCGGTCAAGCGCGAGGTCGCGGTCGGCCAGACGGCGCATATAGCGCATCATCTCGGCTTCGGCGCGGTTGAGGTGGAAGATCGGGTGGGTGAGGTAGTCGCTGTGGCGCAGCAGCGGCTCTGGCAGGGCGACGGCCTCCGGTTCGCCGAAGGCCTCCGTGATGCCGAAGGCGCGCCAGACAGCCTCGATGGTTTCGGGCACGCAGGTCTCGTCGACCGAGATCCCGATCTTCGTCGCGCCGAAGCGGCGCAGGTTCAGGCCCTCGGCGCGGGCAGAGCGCAGGATGGCGCCCTGAAGCGGGCCGACCTCGACGGTGACCGTGTCGAAGATGCCGTCAGGGGCCGTCTCGAAGCCGGCGTCGCGCAGGCCTTCGGCGAGGCGGGCGGCCATGATGTGGATGCGCTCGGCGATGGCGCGCAGCCCGCGCGGGCCGTGGAAAACAGCGTAGAAGCTGGCCATGACGGCGAGCAGCGCCTGCGCGGTACAGACATTGGAGGTCGCCTTTTCGCGGCGGATATGCTGCTCACGGGTGGCGAGGCTGAGGCGGTAGGCCTTGTTGCCGCGGGCATCGATGGAGACACCGACAATGCGGCCGGGCATGGAGCGCTTGTACTTGTCGAGGCAGGACATGTAGGCGGCATGCGGGCCGCCATAGCCCATCGGCACACCGAAGCGCTGGGCGCTGCCGACGGCGATATCAGCGCCCATCGCGCCCGGCTCCTTCAGCAGGAGCAGCGCCATCAGGTCGGCGGCGACGACGCCGATGGCCTTCTCGGCATGAAGCGCGTCCAATTCCGCCGTGTAGTCGCGCAGCGTGCCGTCCGTACCGGGATATTGGAAGATCGCGCCGAAGACGCTTGCCGGGTCCAGCGCGTCGACCGGGGCCTCGATCACCTCGATGCCGAGGGGCAGGGCGCGTGTGCGGATGACGGCGATGGTCTGGGGATGGCAATTGGAATCGACAAAGAACGCCGTCGCCTTCGACTTCGAGACCCGCTGCGCCATGACCATCGCTTCGGCGGCGGCGGTGCCCTCGTCGAGCAGCGAGGCATTGGCGATCTCGAGTCCGGTCAGGTCGGAGACCATGGTCTGGAAGTTGAGCAGCGCCTCGAGCCGACCCTGTGCGATTTCTGGCTGGTAGGGCGTGTAGGCCGTGTACCAGGCGGGGTTTTCGAGGATGTTGCGCTGGATCGCCGGCGGCGTCACGGTGCCGTAATAGCCTTGGCCGATCAGTGATTGCAGCACGTCATTGCGACCGCCGACCTCGCGCATCTTCACCAGCAACTCGCCCTCCGAGAGCGGCGCCCAGTCGAGCGGCGCGTCCTGACGGAAATCGGCTGGGATCGTCTGATCGATCAGCGTGTCCAGGCTGTCCACTCCGATGGCGGAGAGCATGGCCTCCATCTCCTCGGGGGAGGGGCCGATATGGCGACGATTGGCGAAATCATAGGGGTCATAGGCGGTCGGCTTGAACGGCACAGTGTCTCTCCCGAAAGGGCTTCATCTGTCTGCGGTGAGCAGACGGTGAGGGAGCGCCGACCCCGCCCACAAGGAGCGGGGACGGCGCTGCCCGGCATGGGGGCCGGGCGGGGCAAGCTGAGCCCGCGCGCCCGGCAACCACGGATATCAGGCGATCAGGTCCTTATAGGCCGTCTCGTCCATGTACTCGTCGAGCTGGCCGGCATCGTCGATCTTCACCTTGAAGAACCAGGCCGCCCCTTCGGCATCCGCGTTCACCTTGTCCGGCGCATCGATGATCGTCTCGTTGATCTCGACCACTTCGCCGTCGATGGGGGCGGCGATATCGGAGGCGGCCTTGACGGATTCGATCACCACGACCTCGTCATCCTTCGAGACCTGCGTGCCGATCTCGGGCAGCTCGATATAGACGATGTCGCCAAGCTGTTCCTGGGCGTGGTCGGTGATGCCGACGGTGACGACATCGCCGTCGAGGCTCAACCATTCATGGTCTTCGGTGAATTTGATCATCTGTGGTTTCCTCAGCGCTTGTAATTGGAAGGACGGAAGGGAAGGGGGGTGACCTGGACGGGCAGGCGTTTGCCGCGCAGCTCGCCCCAGAGGCGGGTTCCGGGCTCGGCGAGGCGCGCGGGCAGGTAGCCCATGGCGATCGGATGGCCGACCGTGGGGCCGAAGGCACCGGAGGTGATCACGCCAACGGGCTCTGGCGAATTGTCATTTTCGAACAATTGCACGCCCTCTCGCATCGGTGCCCGACCCTCTGGCTTGAGCCCGACGCGGCGGCGGTCCTCTGGATCTGCTGCTCGAGACAGCTTCGGCAAGATCTTGCGGTCGCCGGGAAATCCACCTTCGCGGTCGCCGCCCGAACGGCGGGGCTTCTGGATTGCCCAGGTCAGGTTGGCCTGAACAGGGTCGGTCGATTTGTCGATATCATTGCCATAAAGGCACAATCCGGCCTCAAGGCGCAGGCTGTCGCGCGCGCCGAGTCCGATCGGCTCGACCTCTTCCATCGCCAGCAGGGTTCGGGCGAAATCTTCGGCACGGTCGAACTCGATGGAGATTTCGAACCCGTCCTCGCCAGAGTAACCGGATCGGGAGATCCAGACATTGCCCCAGTCGGAGGGGAACATGTCGCCCTCCATGAAGGCCAGCCGCTCGACGGCGAAGAGCCGCGCGAGGGCCGTCTCGGCAGCCGGACCCTGCAATGCGAGCAGGGCGCGGTCGGTGATCTCGACAATGTCGCTGCTGTGCAGGCCGGCTTTCATCAGCGCAATATCAGCGGCCTTGCAGGCGGCGTTGAGCACGACGAAGAGGTGCCCGTCGCGGCGGGTCACCATGATGTCGTCTTCTATGCCACCGTCCTCATTGGTGAAAAACGCGTAGCGCTGGCGGTTCGGTTTGAGCCCGCAGATCGATTGCGGCACCAACCGTTCCAGATCCAGCGCCGGGTTGTCGCCCTCCAGCAGGATCTGTCCCATATGGCTCACATCGAAAAGGCCGGCTGCCGCGCGCGTGTGCAGGTGCTCCTTCATCACGCCGAGCTTGTATTGCACGGGCATCTCATAGCCGGCAAAGGGCACCATTTTCGCGCCCAGCTCCAGATGCAGCGCATGCAGCGGCGTTTTCAGCAAGTTTTCCCCCAAAGGTCCCTCCGTCGTCTGTTCCGGCCGTCAGGGACTCCTGTCCGGCACCGTTCGCGACCGCAACGCGGTCTGCCCGATGCCCCCTCTGTCCTTTCGCCTGAGATCGTTATCCCTTCGGCGGGGGCGTCAGCCCCTCTCTCCAGAGTTTTTTCACCATGCGGTCCGTGCGCCTGAGAGTTTACCGGGGCGGTTGCTCCTTCGGCACCGGGTTTGAGGCCCGGATTCTCCCGACATGATGTGGAGTGGAGATAGCGAATGAAATTGCTCCCGGCAAGTCTTGCCTTCCGATGTGTCGCAGGCCACATCTCGCAACATGCAAGACAGACAGTTCTTTGGCTATGGTTCGCTGGTCAACCGCGCCACCCATAATTATCCGCGCACACGCCCGGCGCGGCTCGATGGCTGGCGCCGGGTCTGGGTGCATACCAACCTGAGACCCGTTGCCTATCTCTCTGTCGAGAAAGCGGAAAACGTCATCGAGGGGTTGGTTGCCGAAGTGCCGGGTGCGGATTGGGCAGCGCTGGATTCGCGGGAGCGTGCCTATGACCGCCACCCGATCCGCGCGGTATTGCAGGAATGCGGATCCGACGCCCAGGCCCAGGTTTATGCGGTTCCGGACAGCCACGCCGCCGCGCCCGATATCACCCATCCGGTGTTGCTGAGCTATATCGATACGGTGGTGCAGGGGTTTCTCGAGGTTTTTGGCGAGGCAGGGGCAAAGCGCTTTTTTGCCACGACGGCCGGGTGGCATGCGCCGATTCTGAATGATCGGGCCGCACCACGCTACCCGCGGGCGCAGGCCTGCGATGCCTGGGTACTCGCCTTCGTTGACGCCCATCTGAGGGCGCTAGCGGCGCAGGTGCACGAGGCTTAGCTGCCTCGCCTGCCGGGCGAAGGGCTCTTTCTCGGCGCAGGTTTCGCCGCGACCCATGATCCGCAACGCCAGAACGGCGGCGATGAGCGCGAAGGCGACGCCGCCGAGCGCCTGTCCGATCAACACGCCCTGTGCGCCCCAGAGCGCCCCGCCCAGCATGACGAAGGGAATGGTCCCGAGCGTGTTGCGGCCCCAGTTGATCCAGGTTGACCAGAGCGGCTTGCCGAGATTGTTGAAGGCGGCGTTGCTGACGAAGATCGCCCCGTTGAAGAAGAAGAACAGCGCCAGTGGACCGCAGAAGAGGTAGATCAGCTCCCGCGCAACACCTTCCGCCTCGAACAGCGCCACGATCGGGCCGCGCAGGGCGATGAGGATCAGGGTCATGCCGACCACGACAATGGCCGCGAACAGGATTCCGTCCAGCCAGGCGCGTCGGACGCGGTCGTGTTTCTGGGCGCCGAAATTCTGGCCGATGATCGGGCCGATGGCGCCAGAGAGTGCGAAGATCGTGGCGAAGGCGACCGGCGACATCCGGGCGACGATCGCCATGCCGGCCACGGCCGCCTCGCCATAGTCTGCCATGGCGCGGGTGACATAGGCCTGTCCGATGGGCGTCGCCATCTGGGTTGCGATGGCGGGGCCAGCTATGGCGAGAAGAGGCGCGAGCGCCTGTCGCATATGCGGCAGGGTTGGGCGGCAGAGCCCGCCATGGTGGCGGAAGATGGGGTAGAGCGCTGCGGCGGCAATGGCGATCCGGGCGCAGAAGGAGGCCATTGCCGCACCGGTCAGATCGAGATCGAGGCCGAAGATCAGGATAGGGTCGAGCACGGCGTTGACGCCCGCGCCCCAGATTGTCGCCATCATCGAGCGACGCGCATCGCCATGGGCGCGCAGGATCGCGCCACCGACCATGCCGACCAGCAGGATCGGCAGCGAGGGGATGATGATCCGCAGATAATGCACGGACAGATCGAGAGTTTCTCCCGTCGCGCCGACCAGTTCCGCAAGCGTCCGGACATTGAGCCAGACCAATGCGGCGAAGGCGCTGCCGAAGAGCACGCCCCAGACCAGCGCTGTCGAGGCGCGGGCCCGGGCGAGCGTCTCGTCCCCCTCGCCAAGCGCCCGCGCGACAAGCGCTCCGGCGGCGATGGCCATGCCGATTCCGATGGAGGAGGTGAAGAAGAGGATCGCGCCGGCATAGCCGACCGCCGCCGCCAGTTCCGCCTTGCCCAGCATGGAGATGAAGACCATGTCGATGAAGTCGACGAGGAAGACCGCCATCAGCCCGACCGAGGAGGTCAGGGTCATCACGGCGATGTGGCGGAACAGGTTCCCCTTGAGGAATACGGCTTCCTGGCTGGCCATGGCGACTCCTTGTGGCAAACGCCCGTTGGTCAGCAATTACCCACTTTGGCCGAAAATGACAGTCCGCCCCACCGCACAGTTGCGCCGCGCAGCTGTGCATCCCTGTCGGACATTGGTGTTTCTTGACCGGTTCAGTTGTCGGTCGGGCAGGCGTATTTCTCGAAGATCCAACCCTTCGGCCCGGAAAAACTCTGATCCGCCAGCCCGTCAAGCACGATCACTTCGCGCCAGCCGTTCTCAGCATATGGCTCCAGCGTGTGGAGATAGGTGTTGGGGCCAAGCTTGCCCAGACGCGGGCAATTGCTCGCGCCGCAGCTGCGCAGGGCGAGGAAATTGTCACCCTGCGGATCCAGTCCACAGGTCACCAATACTTCGCCGCTATAGGCCTGAAGGCTTGTCGCGCTGCAAAGAAGCGCACCGGCGATCAGATTCGGATATGTCGCGCGTCGTTTCAAGGCGGTCATTGGCTTTTCCCGATCCGGCGCATTTCCCGTGAAGACGGAAGCGCAGGCGGGGAACAGGGTCAATCTGGCGTATTGTCAGGGCGGGTACGCCACGTTCCGGCGCGCCCCTTCCATCAACGTCGATACCGACACGCAAATGTCATGCATTCATGACAAGTCTCGCCCGGAACACCGCGACGGACAGTTGACTCCCGATAAACACTTCAATAATTCATGAAATATGGAAAAGATAAGCGCAACCACGGCCTTTTTCGCCCTCTCCCAGGAGACCCGCCTGGATATTTTCCGCTTGCTGGTGCAGTCGGGAGAGCTGGGGCGGACCGCCGGGGAGATCGCTCAGACGCTCGACGTGCGTCAGAACACGTTGTCCAACAATCTAGCGGTTCTGCTCAAGGCGGGGCTGGTGGCGCGCGCGCGCGAAGGGCGCAACATCCGCTACACCGCCAATACCGAGACGATCCGCGACTTGCTCTCCTTCCTGCTGGAAGGCTGTTGCCAGTCGCGGCCAGACCTTTGTCACCCCCTGATCGAACGATCCGCCAAGCTCACAGAGGCTCCCATGGCTCAGGAAACCTATAACGTCCTCTTTCTCTGCACTGGCAACTCCGCACGCTCGCTGATGGCCGAAGCCATCATGAACCGCGAAGGGCTGGGCAAGTTCCGTGCTGTCTCGGCCGGCTCCATGCCGTCGGAGAACGGCCCGCACCCTTATGCGGTCGAGCTGCTGGAGAACCTCAACCACGACACATCCGGGACCCGCACAAAGTCCTGGGCCGAATTCGCCGGCGCGGAGGCTCCCAAGCTCGATTTCGTCTTCACGGTCTGTGACAAGGCTGCCGCCGAGGTCTGCCCGGTCTGGCCCGGCCAGCCGATGAGCGCGCATTGGGGCGTGCCGGACCCGGTCGCCACGTCCGGCAACGAAGCGGAGAAACGCCTCGCCTTCGCGCAGACCTACGGGATGATGCGCAACCGGATCTCGGCCTTCACGAGCCTGCCGCTCGAGACGCTCGACAAGTTTTCCCTGCAAAAGCAACTCGATGAGATCGGCCAGATCAAGGATCTCGGCACCGATCTCTAATCCTTCTACATGAAAGGCCGAGACCGGCCAAAGGAACCTCCTCATGACGAAAATCGCGATAAACGGCCTCGGTCGGATGGGCAAGCTGGCCATGCGTTCCTTCTTCGATCAGGGCATAGAGGGCGAAATCGTCCTGCTCAACGATGCCGTCGGCGACCCGGAGCAACACGCGCTGCTGCTGGAATTCGACACGGTTCATGGCCGCTGGCTGGCGGACATCTCTCATGACGAGGGTTCCATTGCCATTGACGGGCAAGAGATGCGGTTGACCTGCGAGACGCGCATCGAGGACCTGCCGCTCAAGGAGATGGGCATCGACGTGGTTGTCGACTGCACCGGTGTCTTCAAGACCGGCGAGACAGTGCAGCCCTATTTCGATGCAGGGGTGAAGAAGGTCGTCGTCTCTGCGCCGGTGAAAGACGGCGGTGCGGTGAACCTCGTCTATGGCATCAATCACGACATTTACGACCCGGAGGCGCACAACCTGATCACGGCCGCCTCCTGCACCACCAATTGCCTCGCGCCGGTGGTGAAGGTCATCCACGAAGGGCTTGGCATCAAGCATGGCTCGATGACCACGATCCATGATGTGACCAACACCCAGACCATTGTCGACAAGCCTGCCAAGGACATGCGTCGCGCCCGTTCGGCGCTGAACTCGTTGATCCCGACCACGACCGGCTCGGCCACCGCGATCACGCTGATCTATCCGGAGCTGACGGGTCGGCTGAACGGCCATGCCGTGCGCGTGCCGCTGCTCAATGCTTCGCTGACCGACTGCGTTTTCGAAGTCGAGCGGGAGACGACCGTCGAGGAGGTCAACGCGCTGTTCAAAGCGGCCTCAGAGGGTGAACTCGCAGGCATTCTTGGCTATGAGACCCGGCCGCTGGTCTCCTGCGACTATCTCAACGATGAGCGCAGCGCGATCATTGATGCGCTCTCGACGATGGTCGTGAACGGCACGCAGGTGAAGATCTACGCCTGGTATGACAATGAATATGGCTATGCGTTCCGGCTCGCCGATGTGACCCGCCTCGTCGTGGACAGCCTCTGATGACCGGCCCGGCCCGTTCCGACATCTCGAAACAGGGCCTCCCGGCCTATATCGCCGTGACCGCGGCCTATTGGGCGTTCATGCTTACCGACGGTGCGCTGCGGATGCTGGTGCTGCTGCATTTCCATACGCTCGGCTTCTCGGCCATCCAGCTCGCCTATCTCTTCCTGCTCTATGAGTTCATGGGCATGGTGACCAACCTTTCGGCGGGGTGGATCGCGGCGCGGTTCGGTCTGACATCGACGCTCTATGCCGGGCTGGGCATCCAGATCATCGCATTGCTGGCGCTGGCGGGTTTGAGCCCGGACTGGGCGCTCACAGCCTCGGTCATCTATGTGATGGGGGTGCAGGGGCTCTCGGGTGTGGCCAAAGATCTCGCCAAGATGTCCTCGAAATCGGCCGTAAAGCTGCTTGCGCCAAGCGAGGGCGACGGGCTCTTTCGCTGGGTAGCCACTCTCACCGGCTCCAAGAACGCGGTGAAGGGACTTGGCTTCCTTCTGGGTACGGTGCTGCTGGGCACGGTTGGCTTCACCGGTTCGGTAATTGCCATGGCGGTGGTGTTGGCGGCCATCCTCGCCGCCATTGTCGCCTATATGCCGGCGGGTCTGCCGCAGGGGACGAAAAGCGCCAGGTTCAAGGATGTCTTCTCAAGGAACCGCAATGTGAACCTGCTCTCTCTGGCGCGGGTCTTCCTCTTTGGCGCGCGCGACGTATGGTTCGTCGTTGGCATCCCGATCTATTTCTATGCCGTGCTGTCGGACGGCTCGGAAGCCGGCAACCGCATGGCCTTCTTCCAGATCGGCACCTTCATGGCGCTCTGGATCATCGCCTATGGTGCCGTTCAGGCCTGGGCACCGGGGCTGCTGAAAGCAAAAGACAAGACCACCGACCAGATCGTCGCTTTGGCGGTCCAATGGGTCGGCGTCCTGACCCTGATCCCGGCCGCGCTCGCCCTCTGCGCATTGATCGCCGGGGAGCCGGCGCCCTGGTTTACTCTAACGCTTATTGCCGGTCTTATGGTCTTCGGCTTCGTTTTTGCGATCAATTCCTCGCTCCATTCCTACCTTATCCTCGCCTTCACGCGAGATGACCGGGTAACGATGGATGTGGGCTTCTACTACATGTCCAACGCCGCTGGCCGGCTGCTCGGCACGCTGCTCTCGGGCCTCTCCTACCAGCTTGGCGGCTTGCCGTTGACGCTTGGCACGGCTGCGTTGATGGCTTTGCTCTCCTGGCTTTCAGCGCGGCGTCTGCAATCGATCGCGCCATCTCCCGCTCGACAAGGATAACACCATGAGCCGTTTCGAACGTTACCTCTCCATCTGGGTCGCACTGGCCATGGTCGCGGGCCTCATCCTCGGCAATATCGCGCCCGGCCTCGTCCAGTTCATTGCGCGCGCGGAGGTCGCATCGGTCAATCTCGTCGTCGCGGTGCTGATCTGGGCCATGGTCTACCCGATGATGGTAGGCGTCGACCTCTCTTCAATCAAGGACGTCGCCAAGGCACCGCGCGGGTTGGTCATAACGCTGGTGGTCAACTGGCTGATCAAGCCCTTCACCATGGCTTTCCTCGCGGTGCTCTTCTTCGAGACCATCTTTGCGCCCTGGATCGCGCCGGAAGATGCTTCGCAATACATCGCCGGTCTGATCCTGCTGGGGGCGGCGCCGTGCACGGCCATGGTCTTCGTCTGGTCCAATCTCACCAAGGGTGACCCAAACTACACGCTGGTGCAGGTTACGGTGAACGACCTGATCATGGTCTTCGCCTTCGCCCCGATCGTCGCCTTCCTGCTCGGCGTGACCGACATCACGGTGCCTTGGGAGACACTTTTGCTCTCGGTCGTTCTCTACATCGTTCTGCCGCTGGTGGCCGGCATGCTCACCCGTGCCAAGCTCGGCTCGGAACAGGCGATTGACGCCTTCAAGGCCAAGGTCTCGCCTTTCTCGGCGGTTGCGCTGACGGTGACGGTGGTGATCCTCTTCGCGCTGCAGGCCGAGACCATCGTCTCTCGACCGACGGTGATCGTTCTGATCGCAATTCCGATCATCCTGCAGAGCTATACCATTTTTGCGTTGGCCTATGGCGCGGCCTGGCTCTCGAAAGTGCCACATCGCATCGCCGCGCCTTGCGCGATGATCGGCACGTCGAACTTCTTCGAGCTTGCCGTCGCGGTGGCCATCAGCCTGTTCGGGCTGGGCTCCGGGGCGGCGCTGGCCACAGTGGTCGGCGTGTTGGTCGAGGTGCCGGTGATGCTCTCACTTGTGGCTTTCGCGAATCGGACTCGGGACCGATTCCCGGGCTGAGAAACCGGCGGCTCGAAGTCGGTTGAGAGAGACTGGATCTGAGCGCGTTGCGACCGGACAATCCGTCCGCTGTCCAACCTCAGAAGGGCAAAGGCACCGCAGGCCCGAGATCCAGCCGGTTGATCCAGCCCGCCAGCGCATGGCGCGGGAAGAGATCTCGCACCAGCGGATCATGCCCCGGAATGAGCAGCCCCTGGTGCGACGCCAGGCCCTGAATCGTCTCGAACCCTTTGAGCATCTCCTGGGGATCGGCGACAATGGGGAAGAGCTTCCCCGAAAGGGCATTCTCGTAGTAATGCGCCGCGTCCGAAGCGAGGCAGAGCGCGCCCGCATCCGTCTCCACCCGCACTGCCTGCAACCCGCGCGAATGGCCACCGATCCGGTGAACCGTGACCCCCGGCGCGACTTGTCCGAACCCGTCGTAAAACACCACACGCCCGGCATAGACCCGCTTCACCGCCTCGCAGATATGATCGGCCGTGAACGGATGCCGCATCGCCTCATGGCACATGCAGGCGCCGGTGGCATAGGCCATCTCGACCTCCTGGATGTGCAGCTTTGCATTGGGGAAAAGATGCAGCCCGCCGGCGTGGTCGTAATGCAGATGGGTCACGATCAGCGTATCCACCGCGTCCGGGCGAATATCGAGTGGCGCCAACGCCTCCACCGGATCCATACGGATCGGTCGGTCGCGCCGCGCGCCCTCGGCCGAGTCGTATCCGGTATCGACGAGGATAGTCCGTGTGCCGTCCTGCAGCACCCAGATGAAGTAGTCCATTGCGTGCGGCGCGGTCGGGTCGGCGTCGAAGAGGAAGGAATCGGCGCGGGTCCGTGCATTCCGGTCGGCATATTTGACCGCGTGAACCTGCCAGCTCATCACCACACCTCCCGGAACGCCATGTCGGGGCTTCGTGCCAAATTGGGCGCGCGCATGCCGTCGCGATACAGGCGCTGCTCCGGGGGGCGACGTTGCAGGAACATGTCGAGCCTCGCGATTTGACGTCGAAAACTGTCGGTGTCGGCAAACATGGTCTGGCCTCCTCGGGCGTTCTTGCGACATGCATCCGGTTGGCCTAGGCTATGTATGCATTGGGGGATGCGCAAGCAGGGATGCAAGGGAAAGCAAGGATGTCTTTGACTGCCGCCGTTCTGGGGGCTGGCTACTTCGCCGGTTTCCATCACGAGGCCTGGGACCGGATGGAGGGCGTCACGCTGATCGGTGTCGCCAACCGGACGGTGGACAAGGCGCGCGCGACGGGGTTTCCGGCTTTTGCCAGCCTGGAGGCGCTGTTTGACGCCGTCGGTGTGCCCGATATCGTCGATGTGGCGACGGCGCCCCGGACCCATGTCGCGGCGGTGCAGACGGCGCTTGCGGCGGGCTGCCGGATGATCATCTGCCAGAAGCCCTTCTGCGACGATATCGATCAGGCGCGCCAGTTAACCGAGGACGCCGCTGCCGTAGGGGCCCATCTCGTGATCCACGAGAATTTCCGCTGGCAACCCTGGTACAGGGCGCTCAAGGCAGCGATGGACCGGGGCGATATCGGAACGTTTCACCAGGGCAATTTCCGCATGCGGCCGGGCGACGGACAGGGGCCGGGCGCCTACCTGGATCGGCAACCCTATTTCCAGACCATGCCGAAATTCCTCGTCCATGAGACCGCGGTGCATTGGGTCGACACGTTTCGCTGGCTCTTTGGTCCGGTCCACGCGGTCTATGCCGACCTGCGTCAGATGAACCCGGCCATTGCAGGCGAGGATGCAGGCTATATTCTGTTCGATCACGGGCAGGGGGTTCGTTCCGTCTTTGACGGCAACCGCCTGCTCGACCACAAGACTGAACATCACAGGCTGACCATGGGTGAAGCGTTGATCGAGGGGACCGGGGGAACGCTGCGCCTGAAGGGCGACGGCTCGGTCTGGCTTCGCAAGTTCAAGTCCATGGAGGAAACGGCCGTGTTGGCCCCCTATACGGGCGGGCGCTTCGGCGGCGATTGCGTCTTCCGGCTCTGCGAACATGTCGCGCGGTTCCTGCGGGGCGAGGGCGTACTGGAGAACACGGCGCGCGACTATCTCAAGGTGCTTGAGATGGAAGAAGCGATTTACAAGTCATCCGAGACTGGGTGCCGACAGGAAGTGACCCCATGAGTGCAGCGCCGAAGTCGAAATCGAACACAGTGAAGGCGCAGGACACGCTGCGGGAAATGATCTTCTCGGGAGACCTTTTGCCGGGCTCGACCTATCTGGAGGCGGAGCTGGCGGAACTGCTGGGTATGTCCCGCACCCCGGTCCGCGAAGCGGCGCTGCGGCTGGAGGCGCAGGGGTTGCTTGAAGTGCGGCCGCGTCACGGTGTCCGGATAACGCCCGTCGCGCCGTCCGACATGGAGGAAATTTACGAGATCCTGACCGAGCTGGAGGGGCTCTGCGCGGAAAAGGCAGCCGATGCCGGGCATTCGGAGGAAGAGGTCGCGGCGCTGGAAGAGGCGATCCGGCATATGGACGAGGCGCTGGCCGCGGAGGATCGCGAGGCCTGGGCGGCGGCGGATGAGGAATTCCATTCGGCACTGATCCGGTTGGGTCACAACCGTCGGGTGGAAGTTATCTGTGCGATGTACAACGACCAGGTGCGGCGGGCGCGCGCGGTGACGCTCTGGCTGAGGCCGTTGCCGACGGAATCGAACGAGGCTCATCGGGCTGTCTGCAAGGCGATCCGCAACTGCGACGCGGAAACTGCCGGACGGCTTCATCGTGCGCATCGTCGAGAGGCGCGTGTGCTTCTGACCGAATTGCTGAAGCGACACGGCTTGCGGAACGTTTGATCCGGCACGGGTCAAAGGTCTTCAGCAAAGGCGGCTTGAAGGAGGCGTGGTCTGCCCGGGAGCGGTTTGCCGGTCCGCAATCCTTTTGCAGCGTGCAGCTACACTCGATCGTCCAGACACGACCTTGCGGTTCGGTTTGGTCAGAGCGGGATGCACCTAGGGATACATACGATACAGTTGTGAAACGGGCGTTCACCTTGTTCCGCTGACAGGAGACCGGCCCTAAAAAAACCGCGCGGAGTCCCGCGCGGCATTTTCTCTTCCGGGGGCTTGCGCGTCAGAGCGCGCCAGCGTTGAGCGTCGTGTAAATCGAGTAGACCGAGGGGCCAATGAGGATGATCAACAGAGGCGGAACTGTGAACATCATCGTGCCAAGGGTCAGCTTTGTCGGAAGCACGTTTGCCTTTTCCTCGGCCCGCATGACGCGTTTGTCCCGCATCTCGCTGGCATAGACACGAAGCGCCTCAGCGATCGATGTGCCGAAACTGGCCGACTGGATCAACACAGTTACGAAGGAGGCGACGTCCGGCACGCCACAGCGCTCTGCCATGTCCTTGAGAACCTGGATCTTGTCTTTGCCCGCTTTCATTTCATGAGCAACGATCTCGAACTCATCCGCCAGTGCGGGAAAGCCCGCGCGCAATTCCTTGCTGACGCGAATGATGGATTGCTCCAGCGACTGACCGGCTTCGACGCAGACCAGCATCATGTCGAGCGAGTCCGGGAAACCATTGGTGATCTCCTGTTGCCGTGTTTGCAGACGCCTGCTGACCCAGTATTTCGGGATGTAATAACCGATGGCCCCGGGAATGATGATCGCCAGGATGAGCTGCTGGGTTGAGACTTCGCCGGTTGTCGAACTCACGATCGCGTAGAGGACGCCCAGCAAGAGGAAGCCAACCCCGAGGATGAACTGTGCAGCGTGAAAGGTCCGGACGGCGGACTTAGAGCGGTAACCGGCCTGCAGCATGGTCAGCCGGGCGGTCGACATCTCCTCTTCGTCCTGCGGTTCGAGGAAGTTGGCGTATTTGTCCAGCTTGTTGGAGCCGCGACCATGGCGCAGAGCCTTCTTCTTGTTGCCATCGTCCTCGAGTGCCGACGCGCGGTTCTGTGCCTTGAGCTTGTCGAGTGGATCGACCTGCTTTCTAAGGAAGATCGGCAGGGTCAGCGCGATAAGAAGCATGCCGAGCACACCCACGGCATAAAGCGGGCCCAACTCTCCGAATTCCGCGATCAACCACTCATTTGCTTGGGACAGAAATTCCATGAACCACCTCAGACCTTGATATTGACCATGATCTTCATGAAGACCACGTTGACAAACAGGAACGCCCCCACGGCCAGGCAAGCCGGAATGAAAGCGGCGGTCTCCTTCACGTCGTCATAATAATTCGGCTGAATGACGTTGATCGTCACCAGTGCGAGAATCGGGAAGACTGACAGGAACATCCCCGACCACTTGGCTTCTGCCGTGATCGCTTTCACCCGGCGAAACAGCTTGAACCGTGCGCGGATAACCTTGGCCAACCCGTCCAGAATCTCCGCGAGGTTACCACCCGACTGCTGCTGGATGGTCACGGCAACGGCGAGAAAGCGCAGATCCTGCATGTCCATCCGTTCGGCCAGTGACTTCAGGCTCTCGGAAATCTCACGCCCATAGGCGCTTTCGTCTGCAATGACACCAAATTCGGACCCCAGCGGGTCTGCCACTTCGCGTGCAACGATATTGACCGCCGAGGAGAAGGGGTGGCCGACGCGCAGGCTTCGGACCATCAATTCGACCGCGTCCGGGAGTTGCTCTTCGATCAGGGCAAGGCGCTTCTTGGCCTTGTTGTTAACCCACATGTAGACTGAACCAACCCCCATGGCGATGGCGACGACGATACGAACCGGCAGCCCGGCAGCCGTGCCGATCGTCAGCCCGACAAAAGCGACCGCACCCAGAACCATCATCACCAGGATGAGTTGGCGCGGGGAGAAGGCGATATTGGCCTTTTGCGCCTTGTCGGCGAGGATCGAGTAAAGCGGAATGCCGCGCGCATTCATATGCTGCGTCATCTCCTTGCGGAGCTGTTCGAGCACCTCCTCGCGTGCTCCGCCCTTCTCGAGCAGTTCGAGACGTCGGTTGACCTTGGAGTTGAGGCTGATCGATTTGCCGAAGGCGGTGAGGTAGATACCCTCGACCAGCACAAGGACGGCAACGAAGATCAGGCCATAGATGATCGGTTCGGCAGAAATTGTCATTGGCGACTCCGTCAGTCCACGATCGGTTCATAAATTGCGGCGGGCAGATCGTAGCCCCATTGCTTGAACCGCTCGGAATGGAAGGACCGCACGCCGGTGGCGTTGAAGCGGCCCATGATCTTGCCGTCCGGCAGCAGGCCGAGGCGCTCGTAGCGGAAGACCTCCTGCATAGAGATAACCTCGCCCTCCATGCCCGTGATCTCCGTGATCGACACCATGCGGCGCGAGCCGTCCTGAAGGCGCGAAGCCTGCACAATAAGGTTCACGGCCGACGCGATCTGGGCGCGCACGGCCTTCAGAGGCATCTCGATGCCCGCCATGGCGATCATGTTTTCGAGACGGCTGACTGCGTCGCGGGCCGAGTTGGCGTGGATCGTGGTCATCGAGCCGTCATGGCCGGTGTTCATGGCCTGGAGCATGTCGATGACTTCCTCGCCGCGGGTCTCACCGACGATGATCCTGTCCGGACGCATCCGCAGCGCGTTCTTCAGGCAATCTCGCTGCGAGACCTGGCCCTTGCCTTCCACGTTGGCAGGGCGGCTCTCCATGCGTCCGACATGAGTCTGCTGCAGCTGGAGCTCGGCCGTGTCCTCGATGGTCAGGATACGCTCGGAATTGTCGATGAAGCTCGAGAGTGCGTTGAGCGTTGTCGTTTTGCCCGAGCCCGTGCCGCCGGACACAATGATATTGAGTCGGCAGGCGACGGCGGCCTGCAGATAAGCGGCCATTTCCTCGGTGAAGGCGCCAAACTTGACCAGGTCGTCAATGGCAAGCTTGTCCTTTTTGAACTTACGAATCGAGACCAGCGAACCATCCACGGCGATCGGCGGCACCATGGCGTTGAAACGCGAACCGTCCGCCAGACGGGCGTCGACATAAGGGTTCGACTCGTCTACGCGGCGGCCCACGGCGGAAACGATCTTGTCGATGATCCGCAGCAGGTGCTTTTCGTCCTTGAAGGTGATTTCCGAGACTTCCAGCTTGCCGGAACGCTCGACGAAAATCTGCTGCGGGCCGTTCACGAGAATATCGTTGACCGAGTCGTCCTTCAGGAGCGGCTCGAGCGGACCGAGCCCGGTTACTTCGTCAAAGAGATCCTGGTGCAGGGTCTGGCGTTCGTCCTTGTTGAGAACGACCGACATCTCTTCGAGACTCTCCGCAGTGATCGCGGCGATCTCGGCGCGCAGATCCTGTTCGGACGCTTGTTCCAGCGCTGCAAGGTTCAGGTTGTCGAGAAGCACCTTGTGCATCTCGACCTTGATCTCGCTCAGCCGATCCTTGCGTTTCTTCTCCTTGTCGGCAGGAGCCACACGGGCAGGGGCAGCGGTTTGCTTGGCCGGCGCGGTCTTGCGTGTCGCACGCTGTTGCTCAGCTGCCGGCGGTGCGGCGGTTTCCCCCCGCGCGGCTGGCTGGGCAGCTTGAGCATTTGCCTGTTTTTTGTAGCGTGAGAACATTATCCGGACCTTCGGTTAGGAACTGCGCCGAGCTCAGCCAGCGTCGGCTTCAGCGGCCATCAACTCGTGCAGGGAACCGGCCAGCTTGGCGATTTCCTTGCGCAGCGGGTTCTTGGCAGCGTTCTGCGACAGCGGAACGCCGTGATCGCAGGCCTGTGTGACCTGCCGCTGTCCATCCGGCAGCAGCAACTCGATATCGATATCGAGACTCTCGGCCATGCGCTTGACGCGCGCCTTGCCTTGCAGATCGGTGAAGCGGGGGGCGCGGTTCAGCGCGAAGCGCAGCCGCTCATAGGGCAGATCCTCGCTCTTGAGGAGCCGGATGAAGCGCAGCGCGTTCTGAGCCGAGCGCATGTCCAACTCCATCAAGGCGAAATAGACATGCGCCGCGTTGAGCACCGTTTCGGTCCAGGACACCAGGGTCTTGGGCATGTCGACCAGCACGATGTCGAAGCTTGAACGGGCGAGATTGAGCAGGGTCGTGATGTCATCCGGGCCGACAATGTCGAGCGGCAACATGTCCTTGGGTGCGGTTAGGACCTGGACCTTCTCACCGAAGGGCTGAAGCGAGGCGCGGAAACTGTCGAGATCGGCCGAGGCCGTGTCGGAGATCAGTTCGTAGACGATATCCTTGCGTGGAAGGTCGAGATAGGTCGAAGTCGTCCCCATCTGAAAATCCAGGTCGAGCAGGCAGACCGAGGGACCGTCTTTTTTCTGAACATTGGCCAGTTCCCAGGCGAGATTGACCGCGAATGTCGTCGCTCCGACACCGCCAGCCAGGCCGTGAACGGGAAGAATCACCCCATCGCGATCGCCTGTTGCGACCTGTTGGTGATCACCCTTGCCCGGCGCCGCAGGGGGCGGAGCAACCGGTTCGGGCGCGCGGAGGCGCTCGATGGCTTCGTGCAGCGCACCTTCGGGGAGTGGGTAGGGAAGGAAGCCGTCTGCTCCGAAATTGAGCAACTGGTGCAGAACGACAGGACCGACATCCTGTGCAATCAGCAGTACCTTGACACCCTTGTCCTGCGCCAGATGGATCAGATCGCCAATCATGACGATCTCGCTCTCATCTTCGCTATCAATAGCAATTGCTATGAATTCCAAGGTGTTGGCATCCGGTTGCGCCAGAAATGCCGCCGCATCGGCAAAGCTCAGGTCACCCCAGCTTTCGCCAAGTTCGGCCTCCATATCCTCGATCAGGAGATCGAAATTCTGCACGTCGCGACTGACCGTGCACGCGGCCACGGGTGCGGGCTCTGGTTGCAATGCAGCGCTGCTGTTCATTCGACAATCGTCCTTCTCAGATGACGGGGCCGGTTCAAATCTCGACGCGGCCTCTTAGCCTTTGCCGGTTGCACCCGTCTCTCGTGCACACGTTTTGCACGCACTACTCCTGCACCTTGTTTGCCCGTTAATCCGGGCAAAAGTTGGGCCGGAATGTCGTCATCGTGCGGAAAGTGGCTCCTATTCTTGCCCAAATCAATCTCTGTTTCCAGAGCGAGGATAAACCGGGAGTCGTTAATATCTACGCCTTTGTCGCGGCAGAAACGTTTCTGAATGCGTCAAAATCGTGTTTTTCACGTAAAAATCGACGAAAAACGGCGCCTCCGGAGAGGCGCCGTTCGCAGGAATGTGATCGAGGTGTCGAGGCTTTACTCGTCGGACTCGAGATCCGCGTTGTCGATAGCGCCCGAGGTTCTCTCGGTCGCGCTTTCGACCGTCTCGCCATAGGCGAACATCGCGTATTTGCCGTCCTGAAGGCGTCCCGGGCAGCCCGAGGAGATCGGATTGCCGTATTTCGAGAAATTGGTTGGCGTGAGTTTGCGGCAAGTATGGGCGAGCTGGTTGTTCAGGGTCGCATTGCCGAAATCACCCTGGTCGAGAAAGGCGCCGGCCTCTTCGTTCCAGTAGGCACAGCCGCCCAGCATCAGGCTGGTGGTGAAGGCGGCGAGGGTGAGCGTCATGGATTTCATCTGCCTCACTCCATCACATAGCCATAGGAACCGGTGAAGTCCTGCCGGGCCACTTCGCCCGCACCGCCGGTTACGGGCCGGTTTGTCACGGCGGTGATCCCGCGCATGAAGAGTTGGTTCTCGCTCGGCGGTCGTACCCTGTCAGTGGGCAGCGCAAGCGCGTCGCCTCGGGTCGGCGTGACCAGGTGGGCGGAGACGATGATGACCAGTTCGGATTGGCCGCGCTCGTAATCTGCCGAGCGGAAGAGAGCGCCCAGAACCGGGATATCACCGAGCCAGGGAACCTGTGCCGAGAGATCCTGGAAGTCGTCCTGCAACAGGCCCGCGATGGCAAAGCTCTCGCCGTCGCGCATCTCAACCGTACTCTCGGTCTTGCGGGTCGCGAAACCGGCGATGGAGATACCCGAGTCGGTGTAGCTGATCGACGGGTCGATCTGGCTGACTTCGGCCGACAGCGAGAGGTTGATATTGTCGCCAACAACCCGTGGGGTCATATTCAGCACGATACCGAAAGGCTTGAACTCGACGGTGACGTTGCCGTCATCATCGGTGATCGGTACCGGGTATTCGCCACCCGCCAGGAAGCTCGCCGCTTGTCCCGACAGCGAGGTCAGGTTCGGTTCAGCCAGCGTGCGCACGAAGCCTTTCGACTCGAGCGCCTCGATCAGCACGGCGAATTCGACATCGCCAGCGCCGAAGCCCAGCTGGAACGCGCCTTCGGTTCCTTCACCCAGCGTGATGCCGGTGGAGCTGTCGCCATCGAAGAGGTTGGAGAGGTTGCTATCACTCAGATAAGTGCCGTTGCCGCCATTGAAGCCGATATCGCCACCGCCGGCGATTCCGTTCACGGCCATCGAGAAACCGAGCGATTTGGAAACCGTGCGGCTCATCTCGGCGAAGCGCACTTTCATCATGACCTGCTGCGTGCCGCCGACCATGAGAAGGTTCGAGACACGGTCCGGGGCGTAGCGGTTGGCCAGATCCAGGGCCCGGTCGAGAGCGACGGCGCTGGTGACCGTGCCCGAGAGCACGATGCCGTCATTGGCGGGACGCACCTCGATCGACTCGCCGGGGAGCACCTCGCGCAGCCGTTCCTTGAGTTCGCCCACATCGGCGGTGACCTGCACCTCGACATTGGTGATCAGCGTGCCGTCTGGCGCCAGGAGCGTCAGCGTGGTCCGCCCCGGTGCCTTGCCCAGAACATAGATCGAGCGCTCCGAGAGCGTCGAGATGTCGGCAATTCCGGGATTTGCGATGGATAGTTCGGCGAAAGCTGCATCGCTTTCGACAACGACGGCGCGATTCATGGGCACCTTCAGCGCCCGCTGGATCGTGCCTCCGGAGACGCGCAGCGTTTCGGCATGCGCAAATGAAACGTGAGTGGTGCCGGCAATCGCGAGGCCAAGAAGACCCGCCCGCACAAGCGTCATGACTGTCATGGTGATCCTGCCTCTCGATCACATATGTTCGGCGGGTCTTATCGCCCGCATATTGGGACAGACTGCCCGCAAATGTGATTTATTGCAAGAATCAAGGTGTTGGCAGACGACATTTATGTAGTGAACCCGCAACACCATTTTGGCGCTGCGGGTTCGATTCTGCATAGTGTCTTGATTTGCAACGGCTTCGTTCCCGTCGCCTGAGACCCGTTTATTGCGGGCAGGGGATCTCCTGGACGATAACATCTGCGCCCCGACGGATCTTCGTGGTGCAGACGCGCTTTTCTTCGATCTCCACGGGTGCCTGATCGACAATGCCCAACAGCGAGCGCTGATCGACCTGGCTGACCTCGGCGACGGTGTCGTCTTCCGCGCCCACGAGCGACAGCGACAGTTTGCCGGAGGATTGTGCCTGGGTGAGCTTGGCGACCTGTTGCGGCGACGCTTCGACGGTGACGGTGCGGGCAATGACCGGCGTCGTGCGTGCAGTGTCGGCGATCTGGTCAACCGCGATCAGTTTCATGCTGGATTCGATCAGCTTGGTGATGTTGCCGCGCCGTTCCGCCGCTGCGGTGGCGCCGGTCCAGTAGACATCGACACGGTCCCCGGGCCGCAGGAAGCCGGACACGCCGGAGGAAACATCGACCCGGATCGCGAAGGCACGCATGCCCTTGCTCAGGCGCGATGTCAGCCCGGCATCCTCGCCGGGATCAGTCACCTTCTGCGCCAGCAGCGGTTCGAACTGGGTCATCGAGGTGATCACGAAGCGGTCGGGCATGCCTTCGGGAAAGAGAGCGTCGCTGCCCTGAACCTTGCCCTCGGGAAATCCGGTTGTGTCGCGGACAAAGGCACCCGTCGGCACGCTGTCCTTCTGCCACCGCATCCACTTGACGTCATCCCTGCCGAGAACCTGTCCATAGGCCTTGTCCGTCTGCACGACGACAAGATCAATCATCGGCGGAGACGCGGCCTGCGCGGCACGCAGCCGGTCGCGTTCGGCGCTCATCTCTTCCATGTAGGACTGTGCCATGTAGACGGCAAAGCCCGCCAGACCGATGCCGGCGATCAGGACCAGGGCGAATACCATTCGCATGAACTGTCCTTTCCTCTTACTTTTTCTTGTCGGTGCACAAAACGGGCACTGATCACTTCTGTTTCCAACCTGTTTCAGGAATGCGGCATTTGGATGACCGCAGCAAGGTTGGTGGATGACAAAGTCGCACGATTTAAGCGATTGTTCGAGAGGTGAAGACGGGTTGCCGCGGGTTTATTCGGGCCCGACTGGGCGTTCTGAGATGGTCGTGGAGAGCAGGTCCGATTTCTCTTCCATGCCGCCTGCGAGCAGGGATATCGCGGCGAGAGTCAGGGCGACGGCGCCGGCGGAAATCAGAACCCAGCTGACGGTCGCTTCGCCGGACTCGTCGCGGACGTAGTGATCAATCTTCATTTCAAAATGCACTCTGTTCCTTCCCGAACCAAACTGGCCCCACTCATCCAAACTTTTGGCGTCTCGCCAGTCGACCCTGGCTCAAGGAATCATGCCGCCGGATTATGTCAACCAAATGGTTAATTGTTTCTACTTGGGAAATGAAATGTTTCCACCAATGGAGTCCGTTC